>NZ_JARVTD010000002.1:0-245655 GCF_030208835.1 Variovorax sp. efr-133-TYG-130
GAATACCTAAAATCCGTTCGAGAACCCGGTGTTGCGACGACCGGTTGAATCCGCCTTGCGAGCCGCGATCCGAGTGGCAAATCAAGCTGCCATCGCGCTCGGGTTGGCGCTCGTAGAGCGCTTGCTCCAAGGCATCGAGCACGAAGTCCGTGCGCATCGAACTGCTGACCCGCCAGCCCACGATGCGCCGGGCGAACACATCGATCACGAAGGCCACGTACAGCCAGCCCTGCCACGTGGACACGTAGGTGAAATCGCTGACCCACAGTTGGTTCGGACGCTGCGCGCGGAACTGGCGGTTGACCCGATCCAGCGGGCATGGTGCTCTGGCATCGCTGATCGTGGTCTTCATCACCTTGCCGCGCATCACGCCTCGCAGTCCCAGGCGCCGCATCAGCCGCTCGACTGTGCAGCGGGCCACAGCCGTGCCTTCGCGTGCCAGTTGCCTCCAGACCTTGTCAGCGCCATAGACCTGCATGTTGGCCTGCCAGACGCGCTGTATCGCCGGCATGAGGGCATCGTCGCGTTGCGCCCTGGCGCAGCGTCTGTGCGGCTCGCGCAGCAACGCGGCGTGTCGCCGATAGCCCGACGGGGCGACCTGCAAGACCTTGCAGATCGGCTCGACCCCGAAGGTGTCGCGATGCTTGTCGATGAAGTCCTTCAGGACTTCAGCCGGCGGTCGAGCTCCGCCTGGGCGAAAAACGCGCTCGCCAGCTTCAGGATCTCATTGGCCCTGCGCAGCTCCTTGACCTCGCGCTCGAGCTCCTTCATCCGCTGCGCCTCGCTGGTCGTCACGCCTTCGCGAACGCCGTTGTCGACCTCGTCGCGCTTGACCCACTCGTGCAGCGTCTGCGGCACGCAGCCGATCTTCGGTGCAATCGATTCGATCGCAGCCCATAACGATGGGTACTCCCCACGGTGCTCCTGCACCATCCTCACCGCGCGCTCACGCACCTCGGGTGAGAACTTGTTCGACTTCTTCATGGCTCAATCCTCTCAGAGTGTTGAGCCTCCACAAAATCCGGGGCGATTCAAAGAGCCGCTGATAACCAATGAGGTGGACGTTAGATGTATGTCGGCAGAAGGTACGTGGCAGTTCGTCAAGCTCCACGGCGAAAGGAGCATTTGTATGAAGTAACCAAGCTTGGAGTCGAACCTATCTCTCAGAACGCACGGCCGCACGGTCTTGTTCCACTTGCCTCATTTGTCGCACATCCAAAAATGAATAGATCATCGCTTTCGCTCGCCCTTCTCGGCCTGATGGGCTCTGCCCACGCGCAGTCCGAACAGGCTCTCGCACAGGCCAAGAATTGCATGGCCTGCCACTCTGTGCAAGCCAAGGTGGTTGGTCCTTCCTTCAAAGACATTGCTGCCAAATACAAGGACGACAGGGGATCAATGGACCAACTCGCAATAAAGGTACTCAAGGGCGCTGGCGGAACTTGGGGCACCGTCCCCATGCCGGCCAACCCGCAAGTCAGCGAGTCTGAGGCGCGCAGACTTGCGACCTGGATCCTCTCGCTCAAATAGAGTCGGATACTGCGGCTGCCAAGTGGTCGCTTTTGGCGGGTCTGGTGCAATCCCGGCTGTTGTGTAGGCTACCTCGCTTTGTGAACCATGGACAGGTCGATGGCGAAGAGGGTTCAAAGCATGGTGAACCGCTCCGCATTTGAGCTGGCACCTAAGAGTTGGACGAACTTCAAGGAGGTCTATGAGACTGCGGGATTGAGCAGAGCGTGCTCAAGCGCTGGGTCAGTCAGAAGCACGGCGGCGTGCTCGACATGCGGCCGGACAAGCCGCTGCGCAGCGAGTCAGCATCTGAGGCCGAGCGCCTGCAACGAGAGCTTCTCCGAGTCACGACGAAGCGCGACTTTCTGAAAAAAGCGCTCGGCTACTTTGCAAAGGACTCATAGTGAAGTACACCTTCATCGTTCGCCATCGCGGCGTGTGGCCCACACGGGTCATGTGCCGGGTGATGAGCCTTTCGGCCCGCAGGTTCTACGAATGGTTCGGCCAAGCGCCGAGCGAGCGCGACCAGACCGACGCGCGCCTTACACGCAGCATCTGCGAGAGCTTCGATCTCAGCGATCGCACTTATGGCAGTCCACGCGTACGAGGCGACCTTGGAGCGGCTGGTGAGCATTGTGGTGTCACCGGGTTGCGCGGCTGATGAAGGCGTCGAACCTGCAGGCCCGTCGTAAGCGCCGCAGGCTGCCTGGAGCCCGGACTTCCTCGTTATGGTGGAAGGGGGCAGGTCAACCAGCCCAAGCGGCCCGCGCGCACTACGCCGCGCGCACCCGTTCGGGGGTGAATGGCATGTGCCGCAACCGGCGCCCTGTGAGCTTGTGGAAGGCGGACGCGATGGCTGGCGCCACGAGCGGGGTCGTCATCTGACCGGCGCCGGTTGGCGCGGTGTCCGTCGAGATTACCTCGCAATGAATAGGGGGTACGTCGCGCATGCGCGGGACAAGATAGTCGTAGAAGTTGGACTGTTGAACGACGCCGTCCTGCAGCGTGATGCGCTCGGACAGTGCCAGGCCCAATCCATAGACGATCGAGCCGGTGCTTTGCGCGATGACATTGCCAGGCTGCACGGGGATGCCGCAATCCAGCGTTGCCCAGATGTTCTTCACGACAAGTCCGTTGCCGGAATCGACGGCCACTTCGGCCACCAGTGCGATCTCAGTTCCGGCATAGTTGAGGTAAGCAAGTCCCAAGCCCGGCGGTGCGCCGGCGGTGCCGTATTTCGAGCGTGCCACCACATCCTCGATGACCGCCCGAGCGCGGGGCGCCTTGGCAAGCAGTTGAAGGCGCAGGGCTACCGGATCCATCTTCAGGTGCTCGGCCACCTCGTCCAGCAACCCTTCGTTGGCGAACGTGGTGGGGCCGTAGCCGACGCCGCGCAAGGGCGAGGTGCGCACGCCTGTCTTCTGCGCCAGGTGTTCCGCGCCCCGGTTTGGGATGTCATAGGTCTTCAGTTCGGAGCCCAGGATGGCGATGGCGTCGTTGCCACCGTTCAGCTTGTAGCGGACAGGGTCCATGAAGGGCATGACCTCGTCGCACGCTATGCGGTGGTGCCAGGCGGTCAGGCGTCGTGAGTCATCCAAGCCCGCTCGCAGTACGTGCACCGACATCGGTCGGAAGCGGCCATTCTTCACATCGTCTTCGCGGGTCCAGATGCACTTGACGGGCCGGCCCACGGCCTTGGACAGGAGGACGCCGTCGATCACGAATTCCATGTCGCGATTGCCGCGACGCCCGAACGCCCCGCCCATGAGCATCGAGTGCAGTGTCACGGCTTGCGGCGCAATGCCCAAGGCCTCGGCGACCGCCTTTACCGCCATCGTCTGCGACTGCGTCCCCGCCCAGACTTCGCATTTCGATCCGTTGGCGGACACTGAAGCCACCACGTTCAACGGTTCCATCTGCCCGTGGTAGGCGTAGTCGCAGCGGTACTCCCGTTGAAGGACCATGGCCGCACTGGCCAAGGCGGCAATGGCGTTGCCCGCCTGATCCTTGGTCCAGGGCTTTCCCGCGGTCGCCAGGTCTGCCGCCTGCTTCGCGTATGCGTCCATCTGGGTGCCGCTGTCCAACCCCCAGGCCCGCCCCTCGCGCCGCCACTTGATCTTCAGTGAATCGCGAGCCTTTGTGGCCGTCCAGGGCTTGTCCGCGATCACCCCGACACCGAACGGCAGGCGCACGACATCAACCACGCCTTTCATCTTGCGCGCAGCCCTGTCGTCCACCTCGAGCGGGCCGGATCCCTCGACCGGGGATCGCGAGATGGCAGCGTATAGCATGCTTGGCAGCTGGACGTCGATACTGTACTGTGCGGTTCCGTTGACCTTAGACGGTACGTCCACCCGCCCGACGTCCTTGCGCCCGATCAGCCTGAATGCGGAAGGCGACTTCAGTTGTTCGGGTTTGATCTCGGGCGCTGTCGTGGGCAGCTCGAGGAACTCCACGATATCGCCATAGCCGATGCGGCGGCTGCCGTCGCGCAGAAGCACGAAACCGGGCTCCGTTCTGAGTTCGGACAGCGGCACGCCCCAGCGGCGGGCCACATTGTCGAGGAGGACGTGTCGAACCTGTGCCCCGAATTTCCTCAGGTGCAAGAAATAGCCCCAAACGGCCGCCGAACCCGCGGTGTATTGCAGCTGCAATCGCAGGGGGTTGCCGTAGATCGCGTCGCTCGCCGGTGCCGGCAGGATGACCACTCGCTCCCAGTCGGCGTCCATTTCCTCGGCAATCATCACCGGCAGTGACGTCAAGCTTCCCTGTCCCATTTCCGTGGCCGGCGACTGAATGAAGACGCGCCCATCGCGAGCGAGGCTGACGTAGGCATTCACGGTCTTGGCCGGCGCGCCGGTTTTGCTCGATGCATCCTGCTCGAGGTTTGCCGCCAGCGCCGCCGGAATGTCGGCAATGGACGCAAAGGTCAAACCCGCGGCGCCTTGCATGAACTGGCGGCGACGGACGCCGCAATGCGCCAAAGGCAATTGGGCACTCATCACGCGCCCCTCTCGATCACGCGCTCGATGGCGCGGACGACCTGGGGATAGGTCCCGCAACGACAAATATGGGCGCTCATGTGGTCGACGATCTCGCCCCGAGACGGCTTGGGCGTTTTCGCGAGCAGAGCCGCGGCGCTCATGATCTGCCCAGACTGGCAGTAGCCGCACTGCGGAACCTGCTCCTCGATCCAGGCTACCTGCAGCGGGTGGGGCTTGCCCGCGGACAGGCCTTCGATCGTCGTGATCGCCCGGCCCTTGACCTCCGAAATCGGCACTTGACAGGAGAACATGCGCTCTCCGTCGAGATGTACCGTGCATGCGCCGCACATGCCCGCGCCGCAGCCGAACTTGGTTCCCGTGAGCTTCAACTCCTCGCGAAGCACCCAGAGCAGGCGCACGTCCGACGGTACGTCGACGCGTACCGTGCGGCCATTGATTTTGAGACTGATCGCCATCTGATTTTCCTTCGTGATTGGGGGTCTAGAAGCGGTGAGTGACGCCCATTTGCAGGCCGCTGGAGGACCGCCCGGCAACCCCGCTTGGCGAGCCAGCGGCCGCGAAGCTGGCAGCCCATTTGTTCTTGGTGGTCGAGTAGGTGGTGACGGATGATTGAGAAAGTGCAGGCAGACCAGGCATCAGCATGGACAGTGAAATTGCGATTCGTTTCAATGGGTCTCCTGTAGTTCTTCGTAGTGATCGTCGACGTTTCGGACTACGGGGCTCGGGGCCAAGTACCGTGCGGTCTACGGCTGCGAGTCTCTCGGAGAGAAGAGCGCTACACCAGATAGCAGTGTCGTCCTAGCGATTCCTGTTGGTGATCACCGCTTCAATCAGGGTTCCTCGGAATCCATCAACACAAATGCAATTCGGCACGGTACCTTGCCTCGGTTAATCCAAGCGTGATTGGTCGCCTGTTGGACGACGAAGTCGCCTGCCTTCAGAAGAACCTCTGTTTCGTCGAGCATCATGGAAATCTCACCCGACAGAACGATGGCGTAGTCGACCGTGCGAGTGCGGTGCATCAACGGATGCCTGGATGGACGGCCTTTGGCCGGCACATCCGCACCAACCATGTTCATGATGGTATTGAGATCGAGCTTGTCGATTCCGGGCGCTACCGGTGGGAATTCGACAACGCGGAGCGAAGTGCCTCCTTTGGGCGGGCTGAATCCCTTGATCAGTTTCGCTCTATCCTCGGTCCACGAAAAATCGGCAGGACTTTTCTCCGTCGCCCAGAGATCAAGGTTGGAATTCGGGGGGCGCGGTCTCGACAGCATGAGCTTGTCGTCGAACATCACCACGGCTCTTCCGCTTTCGTCGAGCTTGGTCACGACGCGGCGTATCGCATTTGATTCCTGCGACTGTGCGGACGGCGGTGTCTGCGAAAATGCGATTGCCTGTGCCAAACCAATGGCGGTCAACAGGACTGCTTTTCCAAATTGAACTTTAAGAACCCGACGCATATTTGTCTCGCCCATGAATTTTTGATCAGATGCGGATTGCAGGACCAAGTCTGTTGGAGAGTTGAGCGTTACACCAGATAGCAGTGTCGTCCTTGCGATTCCTTCTGGTGATCACTATTCATGGCGCTTGGCCAACCAGTCGCGACCGGCAACGTCAAGCCCGTGGGCAGCACTCGTGACCTGGAGCATGAGCCTTTGCCGCCCAAGCCTTCGCTTTACGACGTAATCCTCGACAGCTTCATCAAGTTGCCGGCCAGGACCTGTTCTTTTACGGCGTTGTTGAGGAGCGGAGCGTTCAGCACCACGTCCACCTTTACCGGCCAGTTGAACGGGTTGTCCGTGCCGTAGACGATCTGGCTGGCGCCGCCACGAGGTGGTGAAGGCCTTCTTGTCGTGTCAGTACGGATCTGCGAGCGCAGGTATTCGCGCCGCCGCTTCATGTTCGCGCAGTTGGCGTAGCCGCGGACGTCGTATGCGACGTCGGTCCGCTGGAAGTAGGAGGGGAGGGGAGCTGTCCGCGTGCGAGGCGCACATCTTGAGGCGCGCATGATGATCGAAGACGCCGTCGAAGAGCCCTTCATTTTGCGTGGCGCACACCGCGCGGGCAAGGCTGCGATCCTTGATCTCGTATCACCAGAAGCCGGTGCTGCTCAGCGCCTGGGTATCGAGGCCCTGGCTCGTCCATCGCGGCGAGCCGGTCGTCGAGCTTCGCCGGATCCTCGTACGGGGGTTCCCACCGCCTGAGTCCTAGCGATTTTCTCGAAGAAGCCTCTCCGCTCGGAGTTGGACGGCGCCGCGGCTCATTCCGGCTTCAACAGGATTTTTCCAGAAGCCATCCCACTTTCGAACAGCACATGCGCGCGCCGCACTTCGCTGAGCGGTATGCACTCGAAGATCGGCGGGCTGATCTTTCTCGCTTCGAGCAGCGGAATCAGCTCGTCCATCGCCGCGCGCCGCAATGCGGGCGCCTTGTCCAGACTATGCATCGAGAAGAAGCGTAATCCGATGGACGCGCCGCTGCGTTTACGCATTGTCTGAACACTCAGGTCACCAACGGGCCCGGCCAGGGTTCCGTAGCTCACCACCGTGCCGAAGTTGGCAAGCAGGTCGAAGTTGAGGTGAAAGTCGTTTCCGCCCACGGGATCGAGGATGAGGTCGACGCCTTTGCCGCCGGTCAGGTCGAACACGGCCCCCTTGAGATCACGATGCTGGCCCCGATCGATGCAGTGGTCGGCGCCTTGCTGCAGCACAAAATCCGCGCGCGCCTTGCCGTTGGCGATGCCAATGACGGTATGGCCTGCAAGTTTGGCGAGTTGCGTGATTGCGGTGCCAACGCCACCGGCGGCAGCCCACACCAGGACCGTGTCGTAAACGGCGCCGGGCACTGCGCTGCGCAGCAGGTGCCAGGCCACCTGGTAGTTGCACAAGCACGCCGCGGCATCCAGGTCGACGCCCTCGGGCAGTTTGTAGACTGCGTTGGCCGAGGCCTTTACGAACTCCGCATAACAGCCGCCGCGCACCGGCAATTCGCGCGCGGTGACGAAAACCTTATCGCCGATGGCCAACCTGGTCACGCCCTCACCGATGGCCGCGATGCGACCTGCCATTTCGATGCCCGGCACCGCAGGCAAGGGCGGCATCCACGGATACGTGCCTTTGCGAACGGATATCTCGGGGTTGCCGACGCCGATGAATTCCGACTTGACCACCACTTCGCCGGGGCCGGCGGTGGGGGTCGGAATGTCAACGTAGTTCAGAACTTCAGGACCACCGGTCTCAAACAGTTGGACAGCTTTCAATCACGACTCCTTTTTTTGGGCGTTGGCGGGCAGGACCATCAATCCTTGAGAACGATGTTCTTTTCCTTGATGACCCTGGCCCACTTCTCCTGGTCTGCGCGTACGCCGGACTCCGCTTCTGCAGATTCTTCATTGATGATGCGCAGCGATTGCGCGCGCGCAAATTCGACCATCTCTGTTGTGCGTAGTGCCGACTGCAGACTATGGTGCAGCTTGTTGATCACCTCGACTGGCGTGCCCTTGGGCGCAAACAGACCTTGCCACACACTGGCGGTCAGGCCCGGATAGCCCGCTTCGATGGCAGTGGGCACGTTCGGAGATCCGGCATCGCGGTTGGGCGACAGCGCCGCGATCAGACGGATCCTGCCATCGGCCACGAATGCTGCGACTCCTTCTTCCGACATACAGCCCACATCCGTTTCATTGCTCAGCAAGGCCTGCTTGGCTGCCCTGGTGCTGTTGTACGGAATCACGCGCAGCGAGACACCGGCGGCCGACGAGAAGGCTTCGCAGGCGAGGTGTGAGATTGACCCGACCCCCGGTGTTGCCTGCGTCAGGCCACCGCTTTTTTGCTTTGCTTCTTCAACCAATTGCTGCAGGTTCCTGGCTTTGTTTCCCGAGCCGGTCATGATGAACAATGGGTAGTCCACGGCGCGCGCAACGGGGCTGAAGTCCTTGACCGCGTCGAAGGGCACCGGGTTTTGCAGCATCGCGCTGGTTACCAGCGTGCTGACACCCGTAAACAATAAGGTATAGCCATCGGGCTTGGACCTTTGAACCGCCTTCGACCCGATCAGCCCGGTTGCGCCGGCCCTGTTGGAAATGATCACCGGCTGCTTCAGGCTGTCTTGCATGCTCCTGGCCAGTACCCGCGCAACCATGTCGGAAGTGCCGCCTGCCGCCATCGGGACCACAATCGTGATCGGACCTGCCGGGTAAGCAGGTTGGGCATGCAGGCTCGTCGTCAGGGCCTGGGCTAGCACGACCACGGCCAGCCATTTGTCCGATCTCGTCATGAGTTCGTTCTCGTCATGTGTTACTTGCCACTGGCAGGAAGACCTGGCGCGCGAACCAAAGCACCGAGGCCACGCTGATCAGCTGCTCGTTGCCGTCGAATAGCGAAGACAGCACGCCGCCAGCTGCGCGGAAGTCGATCTCCTTCAAGCGCGCGGAGCGCTGTGGGCCGGAGATGACATCGATGCATTGGTCGTATCGATAGATGCGGTGGAAGCCGGATTTGGCGGCTGAATAAGTCCGAGCTTCGGCCTGCTCGCGCTGTACCGCACCGGGCAGGTACTCGATGTCCAGCGATGCGGAGATGCCGTCGTCAGATCGAAACTTCCAGGTGGCGCTTTCTGTGCGCGTGCCGCCAATACTCGAAACGGACTTGCGCTCAACAAGCGCAGTGGCTTTTGCATTGACCTCATAAGGTCCTTTGCCGCCCGTGGACAGGCCGGTGAACAGCAGCGTGGCCTTCGTCGCGGGGTCGGCCTTGCGCATCGGTATCGAGAACAGTACGTATCGGATCGGCTCTTGCGCGCTGGCACCTGGCACGCTGGCCTGCAATTGGTCGACGAAAGTCACGCGCAGATTTGCATCGCCCAGTGGGCCGGGTGCCGGCGAATCCAACTCCCAACCGGGCGGCAGCATGTCGTGCAGCAGTTTCGGTGCGACATAAAAACTCAGGATTGTCCTTACGTCGACGCCGGATCCGACCAGCTTTTCGAGGGAGGGTGATGCGTCCGAAGGCGCTTGGGAAAAGGGTCGCATAGGGTCTTTGACTGGCCCGAAAAGTATTCATCACAACAGGCACACGCCCATCGGTTTGGCAAGGTGCCCGATTTCTGAACGCGACACAACCTGGCCGTCAGCTAAACCCAATCTCCGTCAATTCGCGGATCAGTGCATCTTTGGACTCGCCTTTCAATTGCGACAAAGGCGGCTTGACCGTTTGCCATGCTGGCTGACGGTAACGCAGCGACAGGAAATGCTTCATCGCGGAAATCATCGGCCGCGACTGGAACACCTTGCGGATCTCGGTGGCCGACCGTTGCGCAGACTCGGCTGCAGCAGCATCCCTGGCAGCGCCGTCGATGACGGCACGGATCCCGCGAGCATTGACATTGGCGGTAGCGCTGATGCAGCCGGCGCCACCCAGCGCCAGTGTCTGGCTCAGGAATATCTCGCTCGCGCAGAACACGTCGAAGCCCTGCGGCGCAAAGCGCTCCAGCATGCGGGACGTGTTGGCCCAGTCCCCCGAAGAGTCCTTCAGACCGGCGATGCATTCCGGGTAGTGCTGCAGCAGTGCGTCGATCAGTCCCTCGGTGATCGGGACCTGGGTGTATTGCGGGATGTTGTACAGATACAGCGCCACTGAAGCGCCGCCGAGCCTATCGATGACGGTGCCGTAATACTGCAACAGACCGGCCTGATCTACCTCTTTGTAAAAGAATGGCGGCAGCACAAGCACACTGCGCACGCCTAGGGAAATGGCATGGCTGGTCAGCGCGACGGTTTCCTCGATGGAGCAGCATCCAGTGCCCGGCATCAGGCGGTCTGCAGGGATACCAGCTTGCAACAGTTGCTCGAGCGCCGCCATGCGTTCGCACGGTGAGATCGATGCGGCCTCGGAATTGGTGCCGAACACGGCAAGCCCCGCGCCGTCGGCAACAAGTGCCTTGCAATGCGCGATGAACAGGCCGTAGTCGATTCCGAAATCGGGGTTGAACGGGGTGACCACCGGGGCCAGTACCCCTCGAAGTCGCGCTTTATTGCTGTTGCTCTGGTTCATTGGATTCTCGTTGGGATTGCGCAAATTGTGCTGTTGGGTGCACGGTATCGGGCAGACCCCAGTTTTGTCGCGGTGATCACTGAACAGGTTGGCCGGTTGTCCGCGGCTCGATAACGATCAACGGGACAGGAAGCACATCTATGCAGCACTGGCGGTTATCGCTATGGTCTTTCGACCTCAAATCAACTACGCCATGCAGTCCGAATACTTTCCCAGTCAAATGCCCATTCCCGCCGATGCCCTCGAACGCCCTGCTTGGACGCTGCCGGTCGGCGCTTGCGATGCGCACATGCACGTCTTCGGCCCCCCCGCGCGATACCCGGCCGATGCCGCCGCCCGCTACACGTGTCCGCCTGCATCGCTGGCGGACTACCGGCGGGTGGTAGCCGTCCTGGGGTTGCAACGCGCGGTGTTCGTGCAGCCCAGCTTCTACGGCACGGACAATCTGTGCCTGCTGGATGCGCTGGCGCAAACGCCCAACGCACGTGGCGTCGTGATGATTGGTGCCGGCGTGTCGTTGGCACAGTTGAGCGAGTGGCATGCGGTCGGAGTGCGTGGCCTTCGCGTCGACCTCTTCAGGCTGGCGGCAATTGGGCGCACGCTGGAGGAGATCAAGGTCGAGGTGCTTGCCAAATGCGAGTTGGCGGCGCGGTTGGGCTGGAGTGTGGACTTATACGTGCCGGGCGGCATCGCCTGCGGGTTGGCCGATTCGTTCGGTGCGCTGCCTTGTCCCCTTTCTTTCGCCCATATGGGCTACCTGGGCGTGGACCAGGTGCCCGATGCGCAATGCGCGGCGTTCCTGGACGCCGTGGAGAGTGGGCCGGTGTGGTTCAAGTTGTCGGGCCTGTACCGCTACGGACCGGGGCGGGGCCAGGCGAGGGCAGAGTATCTCGCCAAACAATTGATCGCGCGGGTTCCCCAACGCCTGTTGTGGGGCTCAGATTGGCCGCACGTGATGGACAAGCCGCAGGATCCCGGCGCGATTTTGAATGCGCTGTATCAACACTGCGGTGGCGATGCCCGCCTGCTCGCGCGTATCCTGGTAGACAACCCGGCGATGCTGTACGGCTGGTGAGTCGCCGTTGCCTCGGTGAGGCCGCCTCCGTTTTGTTTTCAGCCTGCGTTGCGGGTGCTTTCAGCGCTGCCTTGTTGCGCTGCGGCGCGCCTGATCAAATCGCAGAAGTGTTCGGCTGCAGGTGTCAGCGGCAGCGCGGTGCGCGTGATCATCACCATCGCTGGCGCGTCCAGTTCCTCCTTGATAGGGATTCGCACGAGACGCCCCACGTAAGGTGCGAATTCCAGCACCTGGCGCGGCGCGACCATGAGCATGTCCGTGTTCAGAAGAAAGATCAGCTGGCTGTGAATGCTTCCAGCAAACGTGATACGCGCCGGCAATTTGGCGTGGTATTGCTTGAATAGCGCGGCAAAGCTGCTGTTGACAGTTGCCGTGCTGGAGACGATCCAATGCGCGTCGACCAAGTCGTGCAAGGACCCCGCGCCTGAGTGAAGATTGCCGCTGCGGCCAACGACATAACGCCGGTTGGTGAATAGCGATTCGACCTGGTACTCCGTCGAGATCTTCGATTCTGGCGAAACCCCGATGTAAGCGTCGATTGCGCCGGTGCGCATCTGGGCTTCGACGCTGTGAAACCCCAGAGACTCAAGCACCGTGAGCTTGATCTCAGGGTACCTCAAGCTAAATGGCGCGATGACCGAAGGCAACAAGGCCATGTGCGGCACCGTCGACAGGCTGACGGTCACCCGGCCGACGCCAGCACCGCGGTGCTGGCTGATTTCTTCCTGCGCGCGCTCCAGCTCGCCGGCCGCAGCGCGAGCACGCTGCACGAACAGCGCGCCCATCGGCGTGAGCACGGCGCCCCGCTTGTGGCGCTCGAACAGCGGCACGTCCAGTTCTTTCTCCAGCTGGCGAACGCTCTTGGTGATTGCGGATTGGGCGATGTTCAGGTGCCTGGCCGCTGCGCGCAGGCCGCCGAGGTCGGCCACCGCGATGACATCCCTAAGTTGATGTAGTTTCAAGTGATATCCGAGAGTGATCGAGCGAATAGCTTTGACATCTAGTGGATGTCTATTGTGGAGACAAGAATAGCCACGGTCAACGGCACACCGATAACACCAATATTTAGGGGACAGACCCACATGACAAACCAAACTCGTATCTCGCGGCGACTGATCGTTCAAAACGCGTTTCTGACCGCATTGTTCGGCTGCATGCCTGGCTTGGCTTCGGCGCAGACCGGGCGTCTGGTGAAAGTGCTGGTCCCCACCAGCGCCGGCAGCAGCGCCGACATTGGCGCACGCGCCGCCAGTGTGGCAGCGCAAAAGGTCCTGGGCCGCCCGCTCATTATTGAGAACAAGGTTGGCGCTGGCGGCAGCATTGCCGCAGCGGCACTGGCAGCCGCCGAACCTAATGGCGACACGATCGGCGTCTTCGGTAACTCGTTTCTGCTGTTCCCCGTCGAATTCCCGCAGCACAAGTTCGATCCGATGCAGGACGTCATTCCCGTGGCAATGGTCAGCCGCGGTGCGAACGTGCTGGTGGTGGACGCGTCGTCGCCTTACCAGTCGCTGGCAGACATCGTCAAGAAAGCCGCGGCCGCACCGGGCACGGTGTCGTATGCCTCTGCAGGACTCGGGTCGAGCACCTTCCACTCGGCTGAGCGCGTGCGCACGGCGGCAAATCTGGAGCTGATCCATGTGCCATTCAAGGGATCGCCTGAATCTCTCAATCAAGTTCTTGGCGGCCGGATCGATTTCGCGTTTGCGCCAGTGTCGGTGGCCGGACCGTTCATCCAGAGCGGTCGTCTCCGGGCGTTGGCGGTAAGCACGTCCAAACGCAGCAGCATGCTGCCGCAAGTGCCGACCACGGCCGAGACGGTGCCCAACTCGAGCTACGAATCCTGGCTTGCAGTGCTGGTGCCAGCAAAGACGCCGCTCGCTTTTCAGCAGGAGCTGAACAAGGCCTACAGCACGGCGATGCAAACGGCGGAGATCAAGAAAGTATTCACCACCCTGGGCGTGGAGCCCGAGGTCATGCAACTCGATGAAGTGAAAGCCTTCGTCCGTAAGGAGTATGCCCTGGTGATGACAGATGCCCACCCTTCCAAACCGCGATGAACTGAGTTGCTCGCTTCGGCCTTCAAACCCCTCTTTCCACCATAGTTCGACACTCTTATGCCTATCAAACTTCAACGCCTTGGCCACCTGTTGATCGCCGTTCGCGATCTGGAGGTATCTAAAAAGTTTTACATGGATCTGCTGGGATTCAAGCTGCTCGAACAAGACCCCGAGCATGGCGGCGTGTTCCTGTCGATTGGCGAATACGGCAACACGCTCGACATCTTTCCGAGCGATGACCCTTCCGCATCGCCGCCCAGCTCAGGCGTCGAAGGGGCGATGCTTGGCCTGGGGGTCAAGCACTTCGCATTTGCCGTCGAAACGGAAGAACAGCTCAAGGAGGCTTACTTTGAGCTGCAAAACGCCGGCGTGAAGATCATGCGTGCGCTCGACCATGGCAGCCAGCGAAGCGTGTATTTCCTGGACCCCGATGGAAACCAGGTCGAGATCGTTTGGGAGCGCCCCAATGCGCGCCAACTTTTCTCGGAAGGCCGCCACGACAGTGACGAGCCTCTCAGCTACCAGCGCTAGTTTTTTCATTCACCAACATCAGGCACGCAGCATGGCATTCGCGAAAGTCAACGGCATCGATCTCTATTACGAAGTGCACGGCGAGGGGCCCCCGCTGGTGTTGTCGCACGGCATTGGCAGCAACCACTTGCACTGGTGGCAACAGGTTCCGGCGTTGTCGCAGCACTTCCAGGTGATCACGTTCGATCACCGCGGCTTTGGGTTCTCGAAGGACACCAACAATCTTGGCCCAGCGGCTTTCATCGACGATCTAGAAGGTTTGATTGACCATCTGGCCATCAAGAAGGCCGCCCTTGCCGGCCAGTCGATGGGCGGGGTGACGATCGGCGGATTCGCGTCACGCCATCCGGAGCGGGTGACGGCGTTGATTCTCAGTTGCAGCGGCGGCGGTTTTTTCCCCGTGCCGCACGCCGATGCCTTCAAACAGGCGATGGCCAACGTCAAGAACTACGCGGAGTTCTCGACGCTCTCCATCGAGCAGGACGGCTTTCCGCAGCGGCATCCCGTGCTGCGCTTCCTCTTCGAATCACTGGCGCAGCTGAATCACCAGTTCGACATGAAGCGCCTGCCCGAGCTGCGCGCTCACAAGTTCGATCTGGACGCCATCGTCGGCGCCAAGACTCCCGTGCTGCTGATCGGGGGCGAGGATGACAACGGCGCCAACAGTGCGCTGGAGAAAATCCGCGAAGCCGTGCCAGGCTCCAAGTTTCACATCATCCCCAACGCCGGCCACCTGTTGTTCTTCGAAGCGCCGGACGCCTACAACAAACTCGTGCTGGATTTCTTGATGAAGTGAGTTCTCCTCAAGGGAACCTGACACAAACGCATCACAAAAAAAAACAGGAGACAACGTGAAGCCCAATCCCCATGAATGCCAGTGCGGCAGACTGAAACGCTCAATGCTCGGCATGCTCGCCCTCGGCTCGGCCGGGGCGGCGTGCGCGCAGTCATCCGTCACGATCTTCGGTGTCGTCGATGCCTCGATCAGCCAGTACGCCAGCAAGTCGGAAGATCGGAACTTCGCAACGCCGGCATCGCCGTTCTACGTCAACCAGGGCTCGCGCACCGTGAGCCGAAGGACGCTGGCGAACTCGGCATACAACAACAGCCGCCTGGGCTTCCGCGGCACCGAGGATCTGGGCGGCGGACTTGCAGCCGGCTTCTGGCTCGAAAGCCCCATCACCAACGACGACGGCGCAACCGGCCTCGCCAACTTCAGTCGGCGTTCGACCGTGAGCCTCATGGGCGGCTTTGGCGAAATTCGCCTGGGGCGCGACTTCACACCCACCTTCTGGAACGACACGGTGTTCGACCCCTATGGCGCAGTCGGTGTCGGCGCCAACCTGATCTCCGCAGCCAGCCTTTTCAACACCACTGGCGGTGCCGGTGGTTTCGGCGGCAATGCCAACTACCTGCGTGCGAACAACTCGATCGGCTACTTCCTGCCACCCAATCTGGGTGGGTTCTATGGGCAGGTCATGTACGCGCTGCACGAGAACAACAGCTACGACCCGGGCACCGCCACGCCGCCGGGCGTGAACCCGCTCACCGGCCAGGTCAGCACCGGCGCCGTCGCAAGCCGCCGCACCGGCCGCTACGTGGGGGGGCGCGTCGGCTATCTCAACGGTTCCCTGGACATCGCACTCGCCTATGGCAGCAGCACGGCGGGGGACGACTATTTCGCGGGCACCACCGACAACGTGAGGACGCTCAACCTGGGCGCCTCGTACGACTTCGGCATCGTCAAGCTGTTTGGCGAACTGTCCCGCGTGAGCAAGACGCGGGACTACGCCACCGCGCCGCTCTTTCCGTTGCCGGACACCGACCTCAAGGGCTACCTGATCGGTGCGACCATTCCGGTGGGACCTGGCCTCATCCGCGCCACCTATTCACGCGTCAGTTACGACACTGACGCGGCGCCCACGGTCTTGGTGCCGTTGCCCGATCCTAAAACCGGCAAGCTCAGCCTCGGCTATGTGCACAATCTTTCCAGGCGTACGGCGCTGTATGCGACCTTCGCCCGCGTCAGCAACAAGAACGGTGCTGCCCTGACAGTGGGCGGTGCGTCGTTCATCAGCGCCGGTGTGTTCACGCCGAAGACCTCGACGGGCTACGATTTCGGTATCCGCCACGCGTTCTAGCCCGCCGCGGGCGCCGCGAGGACGAAGCCGACGAAGCCTTGCGCCGGCGTGCGAGAGCGAACGCCGGCGCGCTGCACGAGCGAGACCTCGTGATCGATGCGGGGCGTCTCCGCGCGGTGCCAGCCGATGCGCGCGTGGTCGGCCAGCTTCACCGCATAGCCAGGGGAATCGCAATGCCGAGCCCCGCGTCCGCCATGCCGATGAGCGGGCAGGCATAGTTGGCCTCCCGCGCGCGCTTGAGCGTCAACGCTGCGGCTGCGAAGCCTGCTTCAGTGAGATCGCGGAACGCGATGCCTGGGCCTGTTTGCGCCGACGGGAACTCCGCGCGGCGGCAATTTGCGCGGCGGCCCGCAATCCGCCTTACGTACACGGAGGTCGAAGGCCACCTGCAGCAGGTGGCCCGCGTCCGAATCGTCGCCTGGACCTATTTCACGCTTTTTTGTGCCGTGTCATAGCTCTCCATCAACGCTCCATAGGCGGGAACGACGTGATCAACCATGACCTTCGCGAAATCCATAGCTTCTGGGCGATCCCAGGTGTTCATCAACTCGGACATGACCGCGAACGTGTCGATCGGCATTGCTCCTGCCTGCGTGACTCGGGCAACGGTGATGTCGGTTGCCATCTTCGACCAATTACCCGATGCATCCACAATGCAGAACACTTTGTACCCTGCGGCAAGAGCGCTGAGTGCAGGGAAAGCCATGCAAATGCTCGTGAGCGTGCCTGCGATGAGCAGTGTCTTCCGCTTGGTTTTCTCGATGGCTTCGACAAAGGGGCGGTGATCCCATGCGTTGATCGGCCCTACGCGCGGAACGTGCACCGCATCGGGGTTGCTCTGATGAATCTCCGGAATGATCGGACCATTCGGACCGTCGGGAACAGATGCCGTCGTAATGGTCGGAATCTTTGCGATGTGTGCCACCTTCGCAAGTGTGGTTACGTTGTTGCGGAGGGTCGAATACTCCATATCGCGAACCAGTTGAAACAGGCCGCTCTGATGATCTATCAGTAGCAATACCGAATCGTTTGCGTCAATCATCCACTTGTTTGATGTCATGTCATTTCCTTTGGGTTGGGGAACTGGATAAGCTGCCATTGGCAGCGGGGATCGTGCTATCCCAGCACACGAAGATGTCCTCGGCGGTCAGTACATGGGTCATGAAGAGACGCCGGCGGACAAAGAGCTGTCGATCGGTGGCTGCGACTGAGTTTGCGGATAACTCGGTGGCAACCGACCAGTCGACGCCGATAACGGCGCCTTAGCCGATCAGCTTGTCACGTCGCAGCTCGGCGCCAATGCGCTGAATTTCGGCCTCCCCCTGTGCGAGGGCGGCCTTGTTGGTGTGCACCGAGTAGTAGCCCATCACCAAGTCGTGTGGATGCTTCACCGCCGAGCCGATGACGAAGGACGTGTCGCCGTGGGCCACCGAGTCGATGACCTGTTCCGATTCCTCGAAAACAGCGAGCTCACCGGTGCCGACCATCCCATTCACATCGAGTCGTCCTGCGCTGACCGCCAACCACGCCACGGTGTGGCCGGCGGGAGGCGTGTATCGCCAGCGCTCGCCGTCCTTCAAATTCACGGCAAGGTAGTTCATGCCCGAAGGTGCTGGAATCGGGCTCCGGGCCTTGCCATAGCTTCCGAGCAGCACACGGACCGGGCCTTCTTGCGGAACATCTGTGGGTGCCAGGTAAAGGCTTTCCGCGTGTGCGTTCTCTTCCGAGGCAGGCAGGGCCACCCAGAGCTGGAAGCCCTTCATCTGCAAGTCGCCGACGGGTGCGCCGATGTGCCACACGCCGTTTCCAGCGCGCATCCACTCCACGCCGCCAGCGAGCAACACGCCCTTCTTGCCGGTCGTGTCTTCGTAGCGAAGGTTGCCTGCCATCACGAAGGTCAGCGTAGCGATGCCCGAATGCGGATGCATCGCGAAGCCCTGGCTGCCAAGCCCGGGACTGAAACTGTTGAGGTCTAGAAAGATGAACGGCTTCAAGAACTCGCCGAGCTCGCTCGGGCTCACGAGTCGCGTGATCGGTCCATGGCTGCTGCCATGCGTGCGGTGGACGATCGCTCGCACGCCCGCACTCGATGCTTGATCAAGGTTCGGATTGTCAGTAGTGCCTTGTGATGCGGTCATCGGTCGTCCTTGGAGATGAAGTGAAGTGGGCTCGCCGAAGACATGACGTCTGGGCTGCTGCAGTTGATGTATGAACGATAGGGGCGGTAGGATCGACTTACTAGCCCGTGCAATCGGAGCACAGCCGTCCAAATTTCCAATCAATAGGCTTTTCATGCTCGATCTGAACGACATCGCCTTGTTCGTGCACGTCGTGCGCAGCGGCAGCTTTGCGGGCGCGGCGCGGCGCCTCGGTGTGCCAGCGAACACCGTCAGCAGACGCGTTCAGGAGCTTGAGAAAAATCTCGGCACGCGACTGCTGCAACGCTCGACCCGCAGTCTCACCCTCACCAGCGCAGGCGAGGAGTTCAACTCACGTTGCGCTGGCGCGGTCGCCGGACTTATCGAAGCCGGCCAAGATCTGAGCTCGGAGAGCCAGGAGCCGAGTGGGCTTGTTCGCGTTGCCGCACCGGCTGACTTCCTCGACTTGTTCGTGATGGAATGGATCGCCGAGTTCCTGGCAACCTATCCCAAGGTTCGACTTGCCCTGGTGCTCAGTGATTCGAAGGCGGACCTGATCGAGGATCGCATCGACGTAGCGTTTCGTGGTGGCCTCCTTGAGGACTCGGAATACATCGGGCGGCAGGTTCTGTCCGCGGGCAACGACGGGCTGGTGGCCAGCCCCGGCTACCTTGCAGCGAGAGGCGCGCCCAGCACGCTGCAGGACCTGCAGGAGCACGATTGCGTGACCTTTGTGCAGTCTGGCATCGGTCATGTGACCTGGCGGATGGCCAAACCTGACGGCATCGAGGAGGCTGTGCAGGTTGCCCCTCGCTTCGCCGGCAACACGGCGCAGGCCCTTCGCAAGGCCACGCTGGCTGGGTTGGGGGTCACACTGCTTCCAAGGGCCATCCTCATGAAGGACCTGCAGGCCGGACGCCTCGTTCCCGTGATGCCCGAATACCAGCGTCCCGGCCATGGCCTCAATGTCCTGTATCCCAGTCGACGGCATCTGGCGCCGGCTGTGTCGGCGTTCATCGATCTCGTCGTCGCGAAAGTCGGCGAACTGGATGCGACATTGACACCGCTGCGCCCGTAGGGGCTCAGCAGGCACGCGAGGGTTGCTGGGGGCGCAGTGCTCGTAGCGCCCCCTCGAACGAGTGCCCGGGCCCGAGATCGAAGCTGCGTGAGCCGCCATCTGTGCCGGGAGGCCGCTGATGGGGCATGTTGGGTCTCATTCCTTGCGTAAGCGGGGCGCCCAGAAGAGCCCACGTGCGGCGGCGAAGACGGCCCTCGTAACGGGCTCCACGTCAGGCATCGACCTGGACATCGCGAGAGCCCTGGCCTCGGGTGGTGCGAACCTGATCCTCGATGGCTTCAGCCGCCTGGCGCTGCCGGCGATAAGCTGTCGGAGCTGGTGCAGGGTAATAAACATCGCATCGGCGCATGCGCTCGTGGATGGCTGAGCTGTTGCCATCTGGAGTTGCAAGAACTGCCAGCCTAGCCGGTCGGTCCTGAAATGAATCAAACCAACCCAGTTCGTTTCGCTTCGTCGACGGTTTGGGTTCCGGCCAGTTGCATGACCATGCTAAGTTCCTTGTTCAGGAGCTCGAGCACGGACTGCACGCCGCGCCAACCGCCCAACGCCAGTCCGTAGTAGGCCGGTCGGCCCAGGCCGACGATGTCGGCACCCGATGCGAGCGCCTTGAAAACGTCTTGGCCACGCCGAATTCCGCTGTCGAAAATGATGGGAACCTTGCGGGCCACGGCCTTTGCGACGGTCGGCAGCACGGTGAAGGTCGCGGGGCTGCCGTCCAGTTGTCGACCACCGTGATTGCTGACCTGGATCGCCGCCGCGCCAGCGCTAATTGCAAGCAGCGCGTCATCTGGGCTCGAAATGCCTTTGACTATCACCGGCAGGCCAGACTCCTTGATCACGAACTCAACGGACTTCGGATTGATCTTGAGTGCAAAAGCAGCGTTCAAGGCATGCACGTCCCCTCCCGTCCCCTTCGAGACCAAATTGCCGAAGGGAAACGGAAAAACGAACTGGTTACGGGCGTCGGCTTCCCTGTTGCCCGTTGCGGTCGAATCCACGGTCAGGACGATCGCCTCGTAGCCGGCCGCTTTGGCGCGGCGCAACAACTCGCGATTCACGCCCTCGTCCTTTTGCAGGTAGAGCTGGAACCATTTCGGTGCAGAAGAGGCGCTTGCCACCTGCTCCATCGACAGCGTCGAGACGGTGCTCAGGGTCATGATCGTGTTACCGGCTGCGGCTCCCATGGCCATCCCGGCTTCGGCAGTGACGTGGGCCAGTCCTTGCCCACCCATCGGGCAGATCACCACGGGCGAAGCAATGCTTGTACCCAGGATCTCAGTACGCAGATCGACAGGGCCTTTGCCAGTCAGAACGCGCGGCATGATCTGTCTGCGCTCGAAGGCAGCGCGGTTCTCGCGCAAAGTCCACTCGTCCCCCGCGCCACCTGCGATGTAGCCGAACCCGCCTTTGGGGAGAATCTGGGCCGCCTGCTTTTCGATTTCCAGCAGATCGTTGAGCTGCAGCGCCCGAATGGCAGAGCCCGCTTGGTAGCCGCCGGGACTGGCCGCTGCTGGCGTCGGCGCCCCCCAGGCTGAGGCAGTCATGCTCGCATTCGAGGAGACGATGGCGGAGCCTACGGCTGCGTACTTCAGAAATGTTCTACGTGAATCGTGGGCCACGATGCGGTCCTTTCCGGTGAAATTGGGTTACCAGCGAGCGTGGAGCCTGGCCGTCCACGCTCGGCGCGCAGGATCAAGTTGTGGCGAGGCGCCGGGCATCGAGACTAAGGCTGCCCGCTCCGAAAGCCGCAATCTGTAGCAAGCCGCCTGCGATGGCGATGTTCTTCATGAAATGCATCATCTGGTTCTGATCGCCGAAATTGCGATGAAAGAACAGGGCCGTGACAACTGTGAAGGTTGCCAAGAGCAGGCTGACGAGGCGGGCCCGGTATCCGACCACTAGAAGAATCCCACCGCCCAGTTCGGCGACGATCGCGGCCAGATAGGCCAGCATCGGCACCGGCAGGCCGACCGAAGCAATATAGCCCTGCGTTGCTTCCGGTGCGCTGATCTTGCCGAAACCGCTGAGGATGAAGATGCTGGCCAGCAAGAGGCGGCCGATGACCGCGTAGTAGTTGTTCTGTGACATGTTTGATTCCTTGGAGGTGTGAATGTGGTGCTTTGCGCGATCAGGCGGCGAGCGCCAGGACCTGCGCCTTCGCACGTGCGATGGCTGCGGCTTTGGGCTCTTCCCCTAGTGCTAGGCCTTCGGCACGGATGACCGTGACGTCCTTCATGCCAATGAAAGCGAGTGCCGAGAGCAGATAGCTTTCCTGATGGTCCATGGCTGCCGAGGGGCTTCCGGCGGAGTGCACGCCGCCACGTGTGGAGGCAACGAAGACCTTCTTGCCCGTCACGAGACCCTCGGGGCCATTGGGCCCGTACTTGAAGGTGCGCCCGGCGACGGATACACGGTCGATCCAGCCCTTCAACTGCGAAGGGACAGAGAAGTTGTACATCGGCGCGCCGATCACGATGATGTCGGCGGCGAAGAGATCGTCGATATAGGCGCCGCCGGTGGCCAGGTCCTGGCCGAGTTCGGCACTGTCGACCGCGCCGCCCTGGAAGACGGCCAAGTGGACGCCGGACAGATGCATGGCTGCATCGGCGACGAGATCGCGACGTGTCACATTGGCGCCTGGATGGACGGCTTGCTGCCGGGCGACGATGTCTGCGGTGAGGGCTCGGCTCACCGAGTAGTCACCGAGGATGCTGGAGTCGATGTGAAGAATGGTAGTCATGTGGTTTCCTTGGTCATGGCCAAAGGATATGAACTGGTCCATTGCATTACTAGGCTGCGCGATTGAGGTGCTCTCGTCCAGCAGTCGAAGGAATCCCGGACGCCAGATGGATGCTCTTAGGGGGTGAAGGGGCGTGCCTCGAGGGACCAACATCCAACATGAAAGCCCAAGCGCAGGATGGCCGGAGACATGAGGGCCGAACGAGCGTGAACTGCGTTGCGACGGTCTGGCGATCAAACTCAAGATGTGCAAGCCGCAGATTGCAGAGACTTCAAAGTCCGACCACGTTATTTGGTCGGCGGGCATGGACACGACGGAGCGTTGGTGCTGCGCCGCCCTATAGCCTTTCGCGGCTGATCCAGGAACTCGGCGTCCTCGGCGTTCTGCTATCTGCATCGGCTCTTCTCGCTCGTGCCGTGCGAAATCGTTGCAGTCGACGTGGCAGCCTGATGGCGCATCCAATGCGCCAGTCCTGCACCGAGCTGCAGTTTCGTTTTGCGGGGCGGGTGTTGGACTGCTCTGAACGGGCTCTACAAGGCCGAACTCGGAGGCGCGACGGCGCCCGATTCGGCACCATGTCGCGAGGAGATTATTCGGAGTCGGGCTGGACGCCAGGATGTGCCTTGCGAAATGCCTCCTCGGCTTCGCAATGCGCATGGATCCGCATGAGCGTCGGATAGGCGTCTAGACCCACGTTGAACCTTTGGGCGCTGAAGATCTGCGGCACCAGGCAACAGTCCGCCATGGTAGGAGTGTCACCGACGCAAAAGCGCCCCGACAGGCCTGAAGCGCAAACCTGGTCTTCCAAAGCTCGTAGGCCTTGCTCTATCCAATGTTGAACCCACTCGGACTTCCTGTCGTCCGTGAGAGCCATCGGGCCCGTGAGGAATTTGAGCACTCGCAGGTTGTTCAGCGGATGCACGTCGCAGGCGACATGGTTAGCCAGGCTGCGCACGAAGGCCCGCTCTGCAAGACCCTTGGGCAGAAGCGAAGGACTCGGGTATCGTTCTTCGAGGTACTCGATGATCGCGAGGGACTGGCCGCTCGTGACATCATCATCCACCAAGAGGGGGACCAGGCCTTGCGGATTCAACTGCAGAAACGCCGGCGAGCGCTGCTCGCCGCCGTTGCGATTCAGGTGGACCGAACGGTAGTCGTGCGGCAGTCCCTTCAGGTTCAGCGCGATCCGCACGCGGTACGACGCACTGCTGCGAAAGTAGTTGTGTAAAAGAATGGGCAAGGCTCGTCTCGTTTGTCTGATGCAAAGCAGCCAGCCGAGGGTGAACTCCCGCGCTCGCTGAGCGGACGCGATCGTAATCGTGAGCGTGCCTACGTGGCCTGTTTGGCGTTAGTCGCAATTGACATAGCAGGCATGCACCGCCGGCAGGTTCCTGCTGGCTGTCGCCTCCGCGTGCTCAAGCCTTGGATGCAGTGGCCTTCGTCAGAGCGGTTCCCACCGGCTCTGCTCCGAACCAGATCTCGCCTGCCAGCGCTTCGGCACACGTGGAAATGACATGGCGGCGGCCTTCGCGCACGGCCTGCGAGTGATTCCGTGCCTGGTTCTCACATAGTGCCCACGTGAGATAGAGGCCGCGTATCGGTGCCCAGCTGATGGAATCTGCCATGCCGCTGCCGTAGAGGGAGCATGCAGGTACGACCGTGAAACCGATCCCCCGCCTCGCTAGGTCCAGGCAGAGCGTCAGCGTGTCAGTCTCGACCGCAAGCTGAAAGCTCATGCCCTTGCGCATCATCGAATGCTCGACATGGGCACGAAGCACATTGGGCCGTGCCGGAAGGACTAGCTTTATGCCATCGAGCATTGAAAGTGGAGCGGGTTCGTCCGGCAGCATCCCGTCGACTTTGGCTCCCACCAGGACCAGCGGCTCCCTCAATAGAGCCGTCTGCCGATAGCCGGCAGCCGGTGAGGTGTCGAAGGGCACGATGCACAGGTCCAGCAGGCCCGCGAACATGTAGTCGCGCAAAGCATTGCTCACTCCCTCATAGACGCGCAGCGTCACGTTGGGGTACTGCTTCACCATGTGCTCGACGAAAGGGGAGGTGAAGACGTGCTGCCAGGACGTGGGGATTCCGATGGCTATCTGGCCCGCCGCCTTTTCGCCGACCTGCTCCTTGAGAATCGTGAACTGCCTCAGCAACGGGCGCGCGCGGTCCGCGAGCAGTGTTCCTGCATCCGTGAGATGAACTCCGCCTTGCGTGCGATTGAAGAGCTTCGTTCCCATCTCGTGCTCGAGCGATGCCACGTGTCTCGAGAGGGCCGGCTGAGACAGGTGAAGGTCTGAAGCAGCCTTGTTGATGCTTCCCAGTTCGGCGATACGCAGGAAGTACTCGAGCAACTTGGAATCCATCTCAGTGTTCTCCGATTATTGGATAACAACTATAGCCGGCCAGCATTATTCTGATAACGCCTCACTGGCTAGCATTCACACCCATAGCCCGAGGCAAGACACGGCGGGGCGCACAGGAGACATATACATGAGCAATCTTTCGCTCGCCGCGGCAAGCGCAGTGGACGACATCCGTCGAGCCAACCTTCGCCGCCTGCTGGCGCCGAAATCCATCGCTGTGGTCGGTGCCTCGGCAGATCCGTCGAAGGCCGGCTCGCAGGCGATGAAGTCGCTTTCCACATTTCCGGGGTGCCTTGTCGGCGTGCATCCCCGTGAAAAGGAGATTCAAGGCTTCCCTTGCTATCCCGACTTCGCTTCACTGCCGGAGCCCGTCGATCTGGCGGTTCTTGCCATACCCGCGCAACACTGCGTGAAGGCGGCAGCCGACGCCGCCGCACGAGGGGTGGGAGGGATCTTCATCATCTCTGGTGGCTTCGGTGAAACAGGGGAGGCCGGCGCTGCGCTCCAGGCGCAGCTCGCTGAGATCTGTCGGAAAACGGGGCTGCGCCTCCTGGGTCCCAACACGTCGGGGTTCATCAATCCGCACAACGCCTGCGTCGCCAGTTTCGTTCCCGGCGTCGACAAGCTGCCCAAGGGCAATGTGGCTGTCATTGCGCAATCGGGCGGCGTCAACCTGAGCATCAGTTTTCTGGTGGAACGGCTGGGCGCCGGGCTTTCGTTGGCCGTCGGCCTGGGTAACGCGGTCGACGTCGGAAGCGCCGATGTGCTCGAAATGCTGGCCGACGATCCGACCACCGCGGCCATCGCGCTTCACCTGGAAGGTGTTCCGAACGGGCGTGAACTCTTCGATACGTTGAAACGCGTCACGCCACGCAAGCCGGTGGTGGCGTTGGTGGCTGGCAAGGCCGACATCGGTGAGTTCGCGGTGTCGCACACCGGAAACCTGATGGGATCACATCAACGCACCGTTTCTGCGCTGACGCAGGCGGGCGTGGTCGTGGTCGGCTCCACTGAGGACCTGGCGCAGGCCGCGGTGGTTCTGGCCCATCAACGTCTGGCTCCGAAGGAGCGCAATGCCTTCGGTCTGGTGACGGGGCAGGCAGGGCCCGGGCTGTTGATCGTCGACGGGCTCAAGTCCGCCGGTGTCGATGTCCCCGAGCTGAGCCCGGCCTCGATCGAAAAGGTCCAGGCCCTCTTGCCGCCGATGACCTTCGTGAAGAATCCTGTCGACACAGGTCGTCCGGGGCCAGGCTTTCCGCTGGTGGTGCAGCATGTGGCCGAGGACGAGCGTATCGACGCGGTTCTGGTCTTCGGATTGAGTGAGCCCGCCGTGCTGGATCCGTCCGCTGCACTCAAGCCCGCGTTCGTTTCCACGGGCAAGCCCATCGTGTTCGGTACGCTGGGCATGGCCGAAGACCTGGTGCCGGCGCTCGAGGACCTGCGTCGAGACGGCGTTCCTGCCGTTCAAAGTCCGGAGCGTCTCGTCCTCTCCGGCGTTGCTCTCGATACGGATTCGCGCGCTCAATGGCGGCTCGCCCGTCTGAGCGGCGAGGGCACTGTGAACGTCGGCCAGCAGCTCGTCGGACCGTTCAACGAAGACCGCTCGAAGGAGCTGCTCGGTACCTACGGCATCGATAGCCCGGGGCGCCGGTTGTGCGTCGGCCGCGCTGCCGCGCTGGAGGCTTTCCAGCAGCTGCGAAAGCCGGTCGTTGTGAAGATCGCCGCGGACGACGTGCCCCACAAGACCGAAGTCGGCGGCGTCTTTCTCGATGTGCGCGACCTGGCAGGGCTGAATGAGGCCCTCGACTCGATCGCAAGGATCCCGACATCTACCCCGGATCGCGTGCTTGTCGAAGAGATGGCGCCCCTGGGCGTCGAGCTCATCGTGGGCGCAGTGCGCGATTCATCCTGGGGGCCATGCGTGGTGATCGGGCTGGGCGGCATCCTCGCTGAGGCGGTGGCCGACTCCGCCGTGCGGCTCGCGCCGCTTGCAGAGGAGGACGTGTCGGAGATGCTGGAAAGCCTGCGAGGCAAGAAGCTCTTGGACGGCTTCCGCAACCTTCCTCGTTGTGACCGAGCGGCCATCCGCAAGGTGGCATTGGCCTTGGGCCGGTTGCTGATCGAGCACCCCGAGATCTCCGAGGTCGAGATCAACCCGTTGCGTGTGAATACGGAAGGCGCCCTGGCGCTGGACGCTCTTGTAGTGCTCGCGCCGAGCACTTGATAAACCAAGGAGAACATCGATGAAGATCCGAGTGATCGGTGGCGGTCCTGCGGGACTTTTCTACGCCTACCTGATGAAACGCGACGATCCGAGCCATGACGTCGTGGTCTACGAACGCGATCCCGAGAATGCCACGTACGGATGGGGCGTCGTGTTCTCGGACGTGGCCCTGTCCTTCGTCAAAGACCTGGCGCCGGAGCTCTACGAAGCCATCACCCGCAAACAGGTCGTCTTCGACGAAATGGCGGTGGTGCACCAGGGCGTGAACGTCACGTTGGCGCATAACACCTTCCATCGCATGGCGCGCATTAACCTCCTGAAGGGCCTTCACGAGCAATGCCGCAAAGTCGGTGTGGAGATCGAGTTCGAACGCAGATTCGACGATGTCGATTCGTTCGCGGATGCCGACCTGATCGTCGCTGCGGACGGTGCCAACAGCGCGATCCGTTCGCGCTACAAGGAACAGTTCCAACCCTCGCTGGACGAGCGCCCGAATTACATGGCCTGGTATGGAACGACGAAACTGTTCCCTGCGCTTTCGCTCATCTTCCGCCAAAACGAGGACGGCCTGGTCATATCGCACACCTACCAGTTCAGTCCGACGCACAGCACTTTCCTCGTTGAGGTCGACCCAGAGACGTTCCGCAAGGCCGGCCTCGACAAGATGAACGAGGCGGAGTCGCTGGCCTACTGCGAGAAGGCGTTCGCGCAGGACCTCGACGGGAATGCACTCCTCTCGAACAAGTCGAACTGGTTTCGATACACCATCGTCAAGAACAAGAACTGGCATTACAAGAACATCGTTCTGATAGGCGATGCGTTGCGCACCGGCCATCCCTCCGTCGGCTCCGGCACCCGTCTTGCGATGCAGGACTCGATCGCGCTCTTTGATGCCTACAAGAAGTGCGGCCCTGACGTGCCTGCGATGCTCGAGGAGTACGTGAAGATCCGTCAGCCGGGCTCCGATTCACTGCAGAAGGCCGCGATCAAGAGCACCGAGTGGTATGAGGACCTGAGCCCGAAGCTGCACTTGGACCCGATCTCCTTCGCCTACGACTACCTCACGCGCAGCGGCCGTGTCGACCACGCCGAGGTCCGCAAGCGCGATCCCAAGCTGGCTGCGGCCTATGAGCAGCTCCACCCTGAACTGACATTCTGAGCGAGGCGACCATGAGCAGTGACCTGGGCAGGATCGAGGATCTTCCGACCGAGTACGTAGCGGCGCTTCGAGAGAACAACACGCTTCCGCTCTGGCCATCTCTGCGAGCGATGCTCCCGCATGGCATTCCTGCACGCAGCACGCAGCCGGTCCTGTGGCGCTACAAGGATGTCCGTCCAAACCTGATGCGCGCGGGCGACTTGGCGCCGATCGAGAAGGCAGAGCGTCGCGTGCTCGTGCTTTGCAACCCCGGACTCGGTCTGGACACGATGCGGGCAACGCCGACGATCTATATCGGCATGCAGCTTATATTGCCCGGCGAGGTCGCGCCCAACCATCGTCACACGCCGTCGGCGGTACGTGTGGTGGTCGAAGGAAACGGAGGCTTCACGGTCGTCAACGGCGAGAAGCTTCCGATGGAGAAGGGCGACTTGATCCTTACGCCTCCCGGGCTGTGGCACGAGCACGGACACGAGGGACAAGGGCCTGTCATTTGGCTCGATGCGCTCGACTTGCCACTCATCTATGGCATGGAGGCCTCCTACAGCATGGAAGGGCCATCGCAAGCGATCACGAAGCCGATCGGCTTCGGGCCCGCTCGCTTCGGCCAGGGCGGTGTGGTTCCCTATCGCTCTCTGGATGCGGCGCGAGAGCGCTTTCCGATGCTTCGCTTTCCCTGGAAGGACGTCAAGCTGGCGCTCAATCAACTGGCGAAAGTAACGCCGCTCGGCGAGCCGGTACAACTCGCTTACGTCAATCCGGAGACAGGGCGCGAGTGCCTGTCCACGCTGGGGTTCTCCGCGATACAGCTGCGACCCGGCGAGGAACTCAAGTTTCCCAAGCGCTCAGCGTCCGCGGTGGTCCACGTGGTGGAGGGCGCTGGCACGGCGCTTGTCGATGGCGTTGAAAACAGATTCGAGGAGACGGACACCTTCGCAGTTCCGACGCACAGCAACGTTCAGATCGTCAACGCGTCCAATCAATCGCCGGCCTATCTCTTCATGGTGGACGACGCACCCCTGCAGAGAAAGCTCGGCATCTATCAAGTCTTTGACTGAGAGCCCAGATGAGCAAACTACTTTTCCCCGCGCCAGCGCCAACTCTGGCACCGATTCGCGGGTCCGACGCGTCCTTCCCGATCCGTCGCATCTTCTGCGTCGGCCGCAACTATGAGGCTCACGCGAAGGAGATGGGGGTCGCCGTGGACCGGGAGGCACCTTTCTACTTCACGAAGGCGGCAGAGTACTTCGTGCCTTCCGGCGCCACGATCGCCTACCCTCCGGGGACCAAGAACTACCACTACGAAATGGAGCTGGTCGTTGCCATCGGCAAAGGTGGCTTTCGAATCGAGGAGAAGTCGGCGCTGGAGCATGTCTACGGCTACGCGTGCGGCCTGGACATGACCCGGCGTGACCTGCAACTGACAGCCCGCGAGCAGCGTCGCCCCTGGGACCTGGGCAAGGACTTCGAGCAGTCTGCGGTGATGTCGGAGATCGTCCCGGCGAGCGAGGTCGGTCCGCTGTCGTCAGGCCGCATCGAACTGCGTGTCAACGGGGTGACCAAGCAATCGTCGGACATCAGCTTGCTGATTCACAACATACCAGCCTTGATTTCGCATCTCTCCGGCTTCTATCACCTCCAGCCTGGCGATCTGATTTACACGGGGACGCCGGAAGGAGTAGGTCCTGTGGTCGCGGGAGACGTGATTGATGGCTCGATAGAAGGGGTGGGATCGATCCGCCTGATCCTCGCTGACGGCGAGTGACATCTGCGCGGCGAACGATCTTTATAGCCTACGTGGTGGCGGCCCGAGATCACAGCGTCTCCCAGCCCGCGGCGCCTGCAGCCGATGCTGCCAACGACAGCAGCGAGTCGATCTACCTGCAGATCATCGCGGACGCATTGCCAACCAGGGCCAATGATCTTTATTTTTTGAGGACCGACAGGATGTTCTGTGCTGCGCCGACGGCCATTCCCCGCAGGCCGCCGTCGGTGGTGCCACCGATGTGGGGTGTCAGCACGGCATTGGGGGTGTCCAACCATGCCGAGTTCGCCGGCAAGGGTTCCTCGACGAAGCAATCCAGTCCGAGATGCAAATGCCCTGCACGGAGCGCGCTTTGCATCGCCTCTTCATCGAACATCCCCGCGCGGGCGGTATTTACTAGGATGGCACCCTTGCGCATCAGGCCGATGCGGCGCTCGTCCAGCAGGCCTCGGGTGGAATCGTCCAGGGGACAATGAAGAGACACGACATCACTCTTCGTCAGTAGTTCGTCGAGCTCGACCTTGGACGTCCCCGCCGGCAGGTCTGCTATCTCCAGGTACGGGTCACAGACGATGACCTTCATACCGATGGCTTGTGCGAAGCGAACCACGCGGCCGCCGATGGAGCCGCAGCCCACCACACCGAGAGTGGCGCCTGAAAGCTCGAACCCCATGTAGCTTTGCTTGTCCCACTGCCCATCGTGCATGCGCCGGTCTAGCCAGGAAATCCGACGCGCACAGGCGAGGATCAGGCCCAGAGCCAGTTCCGCGACGGCTTGGCTGTTCGATCCCGTGGCAGGAATCGCCGCCACACCCAGGCGCCGGGCTGCGGCTCGGTCGATGGCATCCATGCCCACACCATGCCGACCGATCACCCTGAGCTTTTTGGACGCTGATTGCACCTCGTGGCTGATCTGTCCGTAGCGCGAAAGGATTGCGACGGGTTGCTCGCGTTCCACCAAGGCCACTAGCTCCTCCTGCGAGAAGCGGGCGCCCGTGTAGACCAAGCGATAGTCCTTCAGCAACGCCACGGCGTCGGGATGGACTTTTTCTTCAGTGACGACGATGGTTTCTTGATTCATGGGGCAGTTCTAAAGGTCGATAAGAGATCGGGCACTTAAAAGATGATCGGATTGAGTGATGCCGCCGCAAACAAACGATGGCTTCGATTTTTTACTCTTGCGCCAAGCGGGAGCCAAGCCACACCTCAGCAGTTCGGGCGAAAATGGTGCAGACTCCCACCCTAGTTACTCCGAGAACCCTGCCCAAAATAGGTGTTCGCCACCTGTGTCGACTGCGTGAAAATCAACTTCGAACAAGAATCCGCATTCTGTGATTCGGAAAATGCTAAAGCCGGCCGAGCGTGCTTCAATAGTTTCATTCAGAATGCGAAAGCTGGATTGTCGAATTGCCGCTACAAGCGTCTTCCCCCCATGCGTGATGTCAATGCATCGAGCGTGCAAGCCTGGCAAGTCAACCGTTTGCACCAACGTCGGTGTACCCGTCAAAGCATCAAGTGAAAAAACTGCGATGCTGTTCTCGCCGCCTGCACAGACCATGTGCTCGCCAAATTCGGCGACGGCGTGCGAGCGGTTGACCACATAAGCAAACCGTCCGTTGGGATGTAATTTCAAGGCGCCAGCCAGCTGTGGTTGTCGCACATCGTTCGGTCGTTCGAGCGTACTCAAGACAACTTTCGGAGTGGCCGCTATGTGTCCATTCTCGATGTCGAACATCGCAAAAGCGTTTTGTCTTTCCAGTACGGTGTAAAGCCAAGCGGAGGAAGGATGATAGGCTGAGTTGCGAGGGCCAAAACCGTATCCGTCGTTGGGCGCCGAAACGTGTGCGAGACGAATTTCTCCTTTCGAGAACCGCAACACCTGCAGCGATCCGGGATTCTCAGGCCGCCCCCCCGAAGCATCATCGCCACGACAGGTCAGCAGCACGTCATCACTGCAGGGAACCGGAAGAATTTGATGTGGGAACCATCCAATGCCTGATTCGGCTGAAGAATTCAAAAATTCTCGGATGCAGCCATTTTCATCCAATATGTGGGCCGTCACCGCTGCTGGCAGGTTGTAGGCGATGAGGAGGCGATGTTTGGCTGTGTCCAAAGAAACATGGATGGGTCGGTGCGGTAATGCGAGTGCACCCTCTTTTAAACGCAGCGACCCATCCAATGTCACGATGACTAAACAGTGATGACGGCCCGGATTGCCGACACCGCCATCGCTGCAAACGACGTAAGCTAAGCCAAGTTTATTATCGAAGCAGGCGTATTGCACCTTGAACGGCATGCGCAAGGTGTCTTGCTCCTGCATCGAGCCGTCTAGGTTTAAGGCATAGCGAATTAAAATGCAGCCTATCGATGCGTACAGAAACTCAGTGCCATTTCGCCGTGGAGCCAGAACGTTCTGCAAACCGAGCTCCTGTTTTTCTCAATTGCGCTCTATCTTTGCGTCGCGGATCACGCGATCCCACAGTTCGACCTCGCGTTTGACGGTCGTGCGCAAGGCGTCAGGCCCAGCCAGGGCAAGGTCTACCCCTTGATCATCAAAGCGCTTCTGCAGACCGGTATTAGTCGATGCTTGCTTCATTGCAGCAAAGAGTTTTTCTACGGCGATTGCCGGTGTCCGGACCGGGACAAACATGCCGTTCCAAGAGTTGTAGGTGAAACCAGGCAAAGTCTTCGAAATCAAAGGCAAATTTTTCAATGGCGTCGAATTGCTCGGTGCCGTCATGCCAATTGCACGGATCGTTCCTCTTTCGAGCATGGCCGTGAAAGAAGGCATGGTGCCAAAGATGGCCTGCACGTTGCCAGCCACAAGGTCGTTCATGGCTTGCGCTGCGCCCTTGTACGGAACATGAGTGATCTTGATGCCTGCCGTGTGGGCGAAGAGTTCGGTACCCAAGTGCGCCAGCCCGCCAATGCCCGCCGTGGCGAAGTTGAGCTTGCCCGGATTGGCTTTGCCGTAGGCTATGAGATCGGCCACCGTCTTGATGGGCAGCTGGCTGTTGACCACCAGCACATGCGGCGCCGATGCGATCATGCCCACGGGTTCCAGCTGACTGAGGATGTCCACCGGGTTCTTGGACATGAGCGGCTGTGCAGTGATGTTGCCTGAGGCACAGAAGAACACGTTGTAGCCGTCAGCGGGTGCGCGCGTGATCGTGTTGAGCGCTGGAACGCCGGCGGCACCGCCCATGTTTTCAACCACGAAGGCTTGGCCCAGGCTGAGCGACATGGCCTGTCCCAGGTAGCGGCCCAGAACATCCGTTGCACCTCCCGCAGCAAACGGAATGATCATCCGGATCGGCTTGCTTGGGTAGTTCGTTTGGGCGTGCGCTGCAAAGGCTGGAACAGCAGCCAGAGTTCCGAGGAAAGAGCGGCGGCTCCAGGTCGATCCGTGGTTCATGGTTTTGTCTCGCGATGGTTGTGGATGGCCGCGATGGTGGTGAACTCCGGATATTTAACCAATGCATTACGTAGGGCGTAACGCAAGGCGATTTGAGAAAGCGGACGATTTACCATCCATGAATGCCGACGCGCGCCTTTAAAAAATCCATCGTAGATCTGGCGGGGGGGGGGGCAGCCTCTCCAGGAACACGGACGCTTTTCAAGTCACCGGTTGGCTCAGGCGATGAGGCGCCGTCGAGTTACCACGTGCAAGCTGTTCTGCGTGCTGTCTCGCTCCTGGCTGCTTTTGACGGCGAGGAGGTATTTCTTTCGCTGGCCGAACTTTCGCGTCGAACCGGGATGCACAAGCCCACCGTGCTGCGTTTGGCCCGCACCCTGGCGCTGAGCCGCTTCCTGGTTCAACGTCAGGACGGCGCTTGGCGACTGGGTCCGACCGCCGGATGGCTTGGCGCCCGCTACCAAGCGCAGTTCGATGTGGGTTCGGTCATCGAGCCGATCCTGCAAAAGCTCTCTACGTCCACCAGCGAAAGCGCTTCGTTCTACATGTACGAAGGCAATCTGCGCAGCTGCCTAATGCGGTGCGACGGTCCCACCGCGCGTCCGCATCATCCACGCTCTGGCGAACTGCTCCCGTTGGACTTGGGCGCACCGGGTCGCGTCATCCTGGCTGCCTTGGGTGAGCCTGGGGACTTGTACGAGCGTATCCGTCGCCGAGGGTTTCACTACACCCGTGCCGAGCGCGCGCCGGACGCTGCGAGCGTGGCCGCCGCCGTGCGCGGCGCACAGGGCGTGGTGCTGGGCTCTATTAGCACTTCTGGCCCTGTAGATCGCCTCACATCGACCGTGCTTTGCAAGCTGGCGCCTTTCACGGTCGATGCGGCCAAAGAGCTGGGCATCGCGCTCGGTGCCATGCCGGCGACGGCTCTGCGCGGTACTTGGCACCCCTGACGTTACGCACTCCGTAATGGATTGCCGCGGAATCTACCGTGGCATTCCAATGCAGTTCCTTTGCCACCGAGCAACGAAACGACTGCATCCCCATGACCCAAAGTCCGCCCCGCCCGCAACTGGGCCCTGCGCCCAACGCACGGCGCCATCTCCCGGCCCGTCTGCGAAACATCCTTTCGCTGGGCGACTTGGAAGCTGCTGCCAAACGCACCTTGCCTCGTCCGATCTTTGGCTATCTGCAGGGCGGCGTCGAGGACAACGTGACCTTGCAAGCCAACACGGCGGCGTTCCGCGACTGGATGTTCATCACCAATGTCTTGGTGGATGTTTCCCAGCGCAACCAATCCACCACCCTGATGGGAACCTCCTACCGGGCTCCTTTCGGCATTGCTCCGATGGGGTTGTGCGCGCTGTTCGCGTTCGAGGGCGATCTGGTGATGGCCCGCGCGGCGGAAGCCGCCGGCATCCCTTTCGTGTTGAGTGGCGCGTCGCTCACCCGCATGGAAGACGTAGCCAAGGCGGCGCCGAACTGCGGCTGGTTTCAAGCCTACATCCCGGGGGACGCTGGCCACATCGAAGGCTTGGTGAATCGCGTCGAACAAGCTGGATTCCGAACGATGGTCGTGACGGTCGATACCGCCACGTTGGCCAATCGCGAGAACAACGTCCGCGTGGGATTTTCCACCCCCCTGCGTCCGAGCGTCCGCTTGGCGTGGGACGGCATGGTGCGCCCGCGCTGGCTCGTTGGCACATTCGCGCAGACTCTGCTCAAGCACGGCATGCCTCATTTCGAGAACGCCGGCGCGGGCCGTGGCGTGCCCATCGTCGCGCGCAATGTGGTGCGTCAGTTCGGTCTGCGCGACCACCTGAATTGGGACCACCTCGCGCTCATCCGCCGGATGTGGAAAGGCAAGCTCGTGATCAAGGGGGTGACGTCCCCCGATGACGTGCGACGCGCCGAGCAGGCCGGTGCGGACGGCGTGATCCTGTCCAACCACGGCGGTCGCCAGCTTGATGGGACGGTCGCGCCACTGCGCACTCTGCTGGAAGCTGCCCGTGCGAAGGGCGGCATGGCACTCATGCTCGACAGCGGCGTTCGCCGCGGAACTGATGTGCTCAAGGCCTTGGCATTGGGTGCGGACCATGTCTTCGTCGGTCGCCCGATGGCCTATGCCGCTGCCGTGGGCGGGCAAGCAGGTGTGGCGCACGCCATCGGTCTGCTGCGCGACGAAGTCCACCGCGACATGGCCCTCCTGGGTGTGTCGTCCCTGGCCGATCTGCACTCAGGGCGCTTGATTCCCAGCAAAAACCCCACCTCAACCTGAAGGAGACATATGAAAATTTCCCTGCCCTCACGCGTGAAGAAAACCCTTGCTGTCTGCCTTGTGGCAGCAAGTGCAGCGGCGCATGCCGCTTGGCCCGAGCGTCCTATCACGCTCATCGTTCCTTATGCACCTGGCGGTGCGGCCGATTCCCTCGCCAGGGTGCTGGGCACGCACATGTCCACCAAGCTGGGCACCAGCGTACTCGTGGACAACCGGCCCGGTGCGAGCGGCACCATTGGCGCGGCAGCCGTTGCCAAAGCTAAGCCGGATGGATATACCGTTTTGTACGACGCGACGCCCAATTCGATCAATCCACACCTTGTTGCGAGCATGCCCTATGCGCCAGGCGCACTGCAGCCGGTCTCGCTGGTCTCGCTGGCACCCAACATCCTCATCGTGAGTGCGAACTCACCGCTCAAGGATGTCAACGCCCTTATCGCCAAGGCCAAGGCACAGCCCGGCACGGTCAATTTCGCTTCTGGCGGCAGTGGCACGGTGCAGCGCCTTGCTGGCGAATTGTTCCGTCAGCAGCTCAACCTCGACATGGTGCACGTGCCCTACAAGAGCGGCAGCCCGGCCATCACGGACGTCATGGCAGGCCAAGTCGATTTCTCCTTTAGCACGGTGATCGCATCGCAACCCTTGGTGGCCAGCGGCAAGTTGCGCGCGTTGGCAATCTCGTCACCCCAGCGCTCGGCGCGGCTTCCCGATGTTCCCACGGTGGCAGAAACGGTGATCCCCGGTTTTGAAGTTTATGAATGGAACGGGTTGTTCGTGCCGAAGGGAACCCCTCAGGCGGTGGTGAACAAGATTCATCAGGCGCTGGTGGAATCCCTCAAGGAAGACGAGGTGAAGCGCCGCTTCAGCGATGCAGGTGCCCAAGCGGTCGGATCGACGCCAGGCGAATTTGCAGAGTATCTAAAGAAGGAAGACGCGAAGTGGTCGGCAGTCGTCCGCAAAGGCGATATCAAGGCTGATTGAACCGCTTGCTCGCAACTTCAATTTCAAACGACCATGACGACATCCACCACCCGACGCATGGCAATGGCCGGCGCCTTGCTCATTGCTTGTGCCATGCACATCCCTGCCAGCGCGCAGGCAGTTAACTACCCGAACCGTCCGGTCAAGGTGATTGTTCCTTTCGTGCCCGGAGGCAATGCGGACAGCACGGCGCGCATTTTTGCGGAGGCCTATAGCCGCCGCTTAGGTCAGCCCTTTGTCATCGACAACCGAGGCGGAGCGGGCGGCATGATCGGCGCCTCACAAATGGCGCGCTCGGAGCCCGACGGCTACACGCTCATGATGGCGACCACCGGACCGATCGTGGCCAGCTGGCAGCTCGCCGGCAAGGCTGCGACATACAGCCTGAACGACATGAAAGCAGTGGCCCTGCTGAGCTATGTGCCGGGGGTCATCGTGGTGAATGCCAATTCGGCCATCAAAAATTACCAGGATTTGGCAGCCTATGGAAAGAGAAATTCCGAAGGACTCAAGTTTGGCCATCCTGGCAATGGCACCGCAGGCCATGTGAACATTCTGCAGATGCAAAAAGCCCTGTCGCAAAAATACATTGTCGTCGGGTACAAAGGTGCAGGGCCGGCTGTTCAAGACCTGTTGGGTGGTCAACTCGACGCGGTGGCTACCGATTTGCCATCGGCCTTGCAACTCATCAAGGGAGGCAAACTGCGTGCAATCGGGGTGGTCTTTCCGACGCGGGTGCCATCCTTGCCTGAAGTACCGACCATGATTGAAGTCCGGCAGCCAGAGATCGATATTGCGCCATTTACGGCGGTCATGGCTCCGAAAGCCTTACCGCAGCCTTTGGTCGACAAACTCGTTGAAGCCAACAATGCAGCGCTGGCAGACACGACTGTGCGCAAGCGCATTGAAGACATCGGTGGCGTACCCACCAAGATGTCAAACCCGGAGTTTGAGAAATTCCTGGGTCGGCAAACTGCGACCTACGCATCGCTGATTCAATCAGGACTTCTGCTCGCGGAATAACGAGCAGAAAAATAGTTCGTTCTGCATTGTGCCCAATCTTTCCTGGCACATTAAATTTTCTAAATCCTTTGATTCTTCTAATCCCTACCCATGATGAATCAGCCTGAAATCATCCGCGACATTGAGCGCGTGGCTCCCGACGTCGTTGCCAAGGCAAAGACCTTCCAGGCGGCCATCTTGGCCGACGTGGCCGGTCGCCGCGGCACCATGCACGCGCGCATCGCACCGGTCGCCGACAAGATGATCGTCGCCGGCCCGGCGTTCACTGTCGAAGTGCGCCCAGGCGACAACCTGATGATCCACGCTGCGATCGCACTGGCGCAGCCGGGTGACGTGCTGGTCATCGACGGCAAGGGCGACCAGACTGCCGCGCTCATGGGCACGCTGATGTTGAGCGCCTGCAAGAAGCGCGGCTTGGCCGGCGTGGTTGTCGATGGTGCGATTCGCGACAAGCTCGAGATCCTCGAACTCGACTTCCCAGTCTTCAGCGCCGGCTTCAACCCGGCCGGGCCAACCAAGTTCGTCCCGGGCCGCATCAACCATCCGATCGGTGCTGGCGGCATCATGGTGAACCCCGGCGACCTGATCGTGGGCGACGCCGACGGCGTGACTGTGATCGAGCGCGAGAAGGCGCCCGCGATGATGGGCTTGGCCGTGAAGAAGGTGGCCGATGAGGCCGCACGCCTCGAAGCCATCGCGCGGGGGGACACCGAAAGCAAGTGGTTGCCGGCTGCCCTGCGTGCGGCCGGCGTTCTGAAGGATGGAGAGTCGCTGTGAGCATGAACGACCGAGTGCAGGAAAAAATTCCGCATTCGGTGGGCCAAGAGCGGCCGCAGGTGGCAATCCCCCCCATGCATGCGACAGCCACATGCATATTTTTGATTCCCGCTTCCCCCACCCCCCACTGGACACGCACACCGACAGTGGCCGACGTAGCACTTACCGCAAGCTGCAGCGTCGTTTGGGCACCACCCGCACTGTGGTGGTGACACCCTCCACATACGGGATCGACAACCGTTGCGCCCTGCACGCGCTCAAGGAACTGGGATCACAGGCATACGCGGCCTCGAACCTGTCGCGCGCACAGATCGGGGCCGGTTCGAACGTCAATTGCTTCGCTGCGCCGGCTTCGTCAAATAGACCCTGGATTGGGCCTCGCTCTTGGTCGGCGTTACCTTGTCGGGATCGATGCGCACCATGAGGTAGTCGATGTGGTCGCCAATCTCGTGAGCCGGTGGGCCGTGCCCGCCGGAATCACGACCACGTCGCCGGCCTCGATGTCGTAGGCCACGCCGTTTCGCACTTCCGATCCGTTGTTGCCCGGGCTGTTCTGCAGCATCACCGTGCGCATCGTGGCAGGCCTGCGGTCGCGATTCAGTATGTCGGGTCCGAGCACCAGCGTCGCCGGTCCCCGAGATGACGTGACAGACCTCGCTCCTGAACTTCCGCCGCTGTCGCGGAGCACAGAGCCGAATCAAGCGGGATGTGCAGTGGCACATTGCGGGCCGGCCCAACGACATAGCGAAGATGCAGGATCAAACCTCTGTGCATATACGCTCACACGCTCTTTGCCGTCCCTTGGTCATTCCCGATTTGAAAAGCGCGGCTGAAGTCGCAGCATTCCTGCGCGAGCATGATGACTGACGCGATCAGGCTGCTGCGTTGTTCGCTCTTGTACATCGCGACGTAAGTGACCTCGGGAAGTGCCGGACTCACCTTGACGATCTGCAGCAGCCCGGCATCCACGAGCGGCATCATGCACTCCCTGGGGAGATGACTGAGCCCGAGGCCGGAGATGGTCATCCCGATGATGGCAATCAGGTTATTGCTTGCAAGGGTGTTCGTTGGAGTCAGTCCAAACGAGCGGAACCAGCGGTCGTACGCCAAACCCGTTGCGGATCGATCTCCCTGCGACAGCAGGCGTTGGGAGGCAACCTCATGGATTCGAAACGTCTTGTCCTTTGGAAGTGCACCGGGCTTGCACATCCAGGCATTGCGAATCGTGCCAAGCGCCTTCTGCGACAGTCGACCGTCTTCTGTCATCTCTGGAACGATGGCGACGTCGAGTTCGTCGGCCAGAATCTTTTCTCTTAGGTCGACACTTGCGTCCACATCCGGCTCTATCACGACCCTTGGGTAGTACGCCTGCACCAGGCTGACCAGCCGAGGGAACCACGTCATTGCCGTGAGCTCCGTCAGCCCGATTCGTAGCCGTCTCTCCACTACCTCTGGTCGCGCGAACTGCTCCATGGCCTCATCTCTTTGAGCAAGCAGGCGTTGGGCGACCGAGAACATCTCATCGCCTTTCTCTGTAAGCCTGGCCGTGCGAAGCGTGCGATCGAACAACTGCGTATCGACAACGCTTTCGAGTTCTTGAACCCGCCTGGATACCGCCGATTGCGTTGTGTGGAGGTGCTCGGCTGCTTGCGAAAAGCCGCCTAGCTTCGCGACCCAGTACACGGCCTCAAGCTGCTTGAAAGTGACCATCTGACGTCCTCGTGAGCAGCGCGTCGCTGAGCACAACCAAGGTGCATGTCGCGACGAACTGCCGGGTTTGCCCTTAGTCTATGCATAAAAAGCATTCAAATCTATCGAAAAAAAGCGCTTTTTTTAATATGTCACGGTCTCCAGAATTCGTGCCATCGACAACAAACCGCCGCGGAAGCGGCATCGGAGACTCGCATGAACCGATTCACTTTCGCTCGCATATTGCCGTTGGCGCTCTGCCTGATGGCGACGATGGCACACGCCAACCGCCTCGATGAAATCAAAGCCCGCGGCAAACTTGTCTGCGCCACGCTTTCGGGCTCCGAGCCGTTGGCCTATCAAGACCCGGCCTCGCGGCAGTACATCGGCTTCGATGTGGATACGTGCAGCGCGCTCGCAAAGCGGCTCGGCGTCCAGCTGGAGCATCGCCCCATCTCCGTCGAAGCGCGCATTCCCGAACTGTCCCTAGGCCGTGTGGATGTCGTTGCCGCAGCGATGGGATACACGAAGGAGCGCGCGGAGCAGATTGCCTTCTCGGACATTCATTACCAGATCCCGCTGAAGGTCATGGTCTCCAGCAAGTCCGGCATCAAGAACTTCGCCGAGCTTTCCGGCAAGAAGGTCAGTGCGAACAAGGGATCCACCCCGGAGCTCTACACGCGCAGCAAGATCCCGGCAGCGGAGGTTGTGACCTACCAGGACAGCCCGACGGCATTTCTGGCACTTCAACAAGGCAAGGTCCAGGGCTTCGCCGTCGCTCAGGCAGCCGGCGCGCGCTTCGTGGAAGGCAGCGACGGCAAGTTCGTGTTCCTCGATGAGTCACTGGCCTACGAGCCGACTGGCCTCGGCGTGAAAAAGGGCGAGCCTGAACTTCTTGCGGCGGTCAACAACGCCCTGAAGGATATGGAGTCCTCTGGCGAGCTCGAGGCGATGTGGAACAAGTGGTTCGGTCCCTCGACGAAATTCAAGATCGTCCGGGAGAAGAAGCTGACGCCGCTCAGTGCATTCTGATCCAGGCTCTGTTCAGCCACTCCATACCTGAGCGTCGGCCATGCCTGACTTCAACTTTGGTGCCGTGCTGCAGGGCCGCTATCTGGACTGGCTGATTGCCGGTGCCTGCAAAACCCTGCTGCTCTTTTTCGCAGCCTGGATCTCCGGCTTCCTGATCGGACTTCTCGTGGTTTCCCTCAGGGAGTCTCGCGCCCGGCCGCTCGAGCTTCTCGCCAAGGCCTTCGTGGGCTACCACCGCAATGTGCCAGGCCTCGTGCAAGTTTTCATCTGGTATTTCGGCGTCCCCCAGATCCTTCCGGAAGCGTGGCAGGCCTGGATCAACGACCACGGCAGCGAGTTCTTCCTCGTCTGGATAGCGCTGTCGCTGAACGCCGGCGCCTACATGTCCGAGGACCTGCGCAGCGGCGTCCGTTCGTTGCCCCCCACGCAACTGGAGGCAGCCAGAGCGCTCGGCATGACGTTCGTGCAAGCCATGCGAGTGGTCATTCTTCCCCAAGCCCTGCGGGTTGCGTTGCCGCCGCTGACAAACCAATCCTTGAGCTTGTTCAAGTCGACGAGCCTGGCGATGGCCATCGGATTCGCCGAGATGACTTATGCGGCGCATCAAGTAGAGAACGAAAGCTTCCGGACGTTTGAAACCTTCGCGATTGCGTCCGTCTTCTACTGGGCAGGCTCCTTCCTGCTGATGTGGCTAGGCCATGCGTGCAGCGTGAAACTGAAAGCCGGGAGGGCAGCGCGATGATCGAAATCCTTCGCGACTATGGCGTCTTACTCCTGGTCGGACAGTTTCCGAACGGTCCGCTGGGAGGCCTTGCCCTGACCCTTTGCCTGGCAATCACCGGCCTCATCGCCTCCTTTCCGCTTGCAGTGCTGATGGGCATCGCGCGGACCTCGCCGATCGCGGCGATCCGTGCACCCGCAACGGCCATCGTGTATGTCGTGCGCGGCCTGCCGGTGCTGATGCTGATTTTCTGGGCCTACTTCATCGTGCCCATCCTGGTCGGCCACAGCGTATCCGGTACCACCACCCTCATCTGCGCCCTGGTCATCTACGAACTCGCATTCATGGGCGAGGTCGTACGCGCCGGCATCGAGGCCATACCGGCTGGCCAGGTCGAGGCCGCGAGGTCGCTTGGAATGACTTACGGACAAGCGATGCGCAAGGTCGTTCTGCCGCAGGCACTCGTTCACATGACGCCGAGCATCCTGAGCCAGCTCATCAATCTCATCAAGAACACCTCGCTGGGCTACATCATCAGCGTCAATGAATTGACGTATGCGGCCTACCAGGTCAACGCGCAGTTGCTGACCAAGCCGTTCGAGGTCTATCTGATCCTCGCCGTCACCTACTTCGTCATTTGCTGGCTGCTCAGTCTCTGTGTGAACCGGCTCGAGAAGAAGCTCAATCGCAGCTCCACCCGTAACCCCACCAAAGAGGCCACCGCATGATTTCTTTCGAAGGCGTGGACAAGTTCTACGGCGAATACCAGGCGTTGAACAACATCGACGAGACGGTCGCGAAGGGAGAGGTCGTGGTGGTCTGTGGCCCGTCCGGGTCCGGAAAATCCACACTCATCCGGACCATCAATCGGCTCGAGCCCATCTCCAAGGGCAAGATCATCGTCAATGGGCAAGATGTCCACGGGGCCAGTGTCGACGTGAACAAGTTGCGCAGCAACATCGGCTTCGTCTTCCAGAGCTTCAATCTCTTTCCGCATCTGAGCGTGCTGCGGAACGTGATCCTTGCCCCGATGATGGTGCTGGGAATGGCCGAGCGCGATGCGAAAGAGCGCGCGATGAAACTGCTCGCCAAGGTAGGCATGCAGCACAAGGCAGACGCCTATCCATCCCAGCTTTCCGGCGGCCAGCAACAACGCATAGCCATCGCTCGAGCCTTGGCGATGGAGCCGCCGGTCATGCTGTTCGATGAACCCACGAGCGCGCTGGACCCCGAGATGGTCGGTGAGGTTCTGAACGTGATGAAGCAACTCGCGGCCGAAGGCATGACCATGGTCTGCGTCACGCACGAGATGGGTTTTGCGCGCGAGGTGGCAAACCGCATCGTCTTCATGGATGCCGGAACCATTCTCGAACGAGCGACCCCCCAGCAGTTCTTCACCAGCCCGCAGCACCCTCGTGCTCAAAAGTTCATCTCGGACATCCGCCACACCTGAACACTGCCGGCGCTTGTACGGCGCTGGCGCTGCATACCAACGAGACCGCATATGACATTCCTTGCCGATTCCATTTCACGTATCAAGCCGTCCAGCACCATCGCGGCAAGCCAGCGAGCGCGCGACCTCGCCGCTCAAGGGCGCGATGTCATCGCCCTGAGCACCGGCGAGCCGGACTTCGACACCCCCGAGAACATCCAGCTTGCCGCCATCCGGGCGTTGACAACGGGCAAGACCCGCTACACACCGACCAACGGCATTCCCGAACTCCGGGAGGCGATCGTCCAAAAGTTTCGGCGCGAGAACTCGCTGGAGTTCACGCCCCAGCAGGTCATCGTCAGCAATGGCGGCAAGCACGTCATCGCCAATGCATTTCTTGCGACCCTGAACCCTGGGGACGAAGTGCTCATTCCGGCGCCGTACTGGGTCTCCTATCCCGAGCTGGTGGCACTGTGCGGTGCGACGCCCATCGTCGTCGAGACGTCTGCGAAGGACGGCCTGAAGCTCACGCCCGAGGCGCTCGAGCGCCACATCACTGCCCGAACGAAATGGGTTGTCCTGAATTCACCGTCGAATCCATCGGGGGCCGCCTACACCCATGGAGAACTCAGCGCCCTGGCTGAAGTGCTCGTCAAGCACGAGCACGTCTGGATTCTCACGGACGACATCTATGAGCATCTCGTGTACGACGACTTCGTCTTCGCGACCATCGGTCAGGTCGAGCCGCGATTGCTCCCAAGAACACTCACCATGAACGGCGTCTCGAAGGCGTACGCGATGACCGGATGGCGCGTGGGCTACGGTGCCGGGCCGACGCAGTTGGTCAAGGCGATGGACGTTATCCAGGGCCAGGTGACCTCCGGCATCAACTCGGTGGCGCAATGGGCCGCGGTTGAAGCCTTGACGGGGCCGCAAGACTTTCTGGGCACCCGCCGACAGGCGTTCCAGGAGCGCAGGGATGCCGTTGTCGGGCTGCTCAATTCGTGCGAGGGAATCCGGTGTGCGACGCCGGAGGGCGCTTTCTACGTTTTTCCTTCTTGCGAAGGTACGTATGGGAAGGTCAGCAGAAGCGGCAAGCCCATCGAGGATGACGAGTCCTTCGCACTCGAACTGCTGTCGGAGGAGGGTGTGGCGGTTGTTCATGGCAGCGCGTTCGGCACACCGGGGCACTTTCGAATCTCCTACGCCGCCAGCATGACGAGCCTCGTGGGCGCCTGCGAGCGAATCCGCAGGTTCTGCGCCAACCTGGAGAAGGGAAACGCGAAATGACCGATGCTCGATGGAAGGTCGCGCCCCCGGGAAGCAACTGGGGAGAGTTCGGGCCCGACGACCAGCTTGGCCGCATGAACCTGGTGGATCGCGGCAAGCTGCTGCAAGGCATTGCCGAGGTCAAGGAAGGGTTGAATTTTTGCCTTTCATTGCCGCTCGACTATCCAGGCGGGCAGGCACTCAATCCGAGGCGCCTCGCGCCCCAGCGCTTTGCGACCTTGCGCGATGGTAAGAGCGCCGGCGTGCAGGGATTCTGCTGGTCGTACGAGACCGAGGAATCGAATCTCACCGACGTCGTGTGCGATGACGTGCTGCTGATGAACACGCAGTATTCGACGCAGTGGGACAGCCTGGCGCACATGGGCAGCCGGTTCGATGCCGACGACGACGGGCAAGCCGAAGCCGTTTTCTACAACGGCTTTCGCGCAGGCCGCGACATCATGGGCGCCGTCGAAGACCCTGATGCAGTAGCGCCGTGGGCGCGCTTTCCGGGGCCCAACGCAGAACGACTCGGTATCGAGCATCTGGCGGAACACGGGGCCCAAGGCCGGGGCGTCATGGTCGACCTCGAGCACCATATCGGCCGAAAGAAAATCGCGGTCGGCTACGACCAACTCATGCGTATCCTCGAAGCGGACGGTGTCACCATCGAAGCGGGGGACATGGTGTGCATCCACACCGGGTTCGCCGACACGCTGATGGCGATGAACCGCAACCCGGATGTGAAGCACTTGCACGAAACAGGCAGCGGCCTGGACGGACGCGATGCGAAGCTTCTGAACTGGATTGTCGACGTGAAGCTGGCCTGCCTCATCGCGGACAACCCGGCGGTCGAACTGATTTCGCCGACGCTGGCTGCATCAAATCCGATTCGAGGTCCGAAGCTGCCTCTGCATGAGCATTGCCTCTTCAAGAACGGCATCCATCTAGGTGAACTCTGGTTGTTGACGCCGCTCGCTCGGTGGCTGAGAAAGCAGGGTCGCCACCGCTTCCTTCTTACAGCGCCACCTCTTCGGCTGCCCGGCGCAGCCGGCTCGCCTGCAACTCCCATCGCCACGGTTTAGACGTGCAGCGAAGCCAGCGTCCTCAATTCGATTCACTCTCTCTTGAGAATTGAGCATGAACCAACACGTCGTTCGCGATTTTCCTCGGATCCCTGCGGACATAGTTCAGCAGGCTGCCGATATTCAACCTGCCATCTTCGCTGACGTTGCCGGTCGCAGGGGCGCACTTCACGGCCGTATCCAGGCACTGCGGCCAACGATGAAGTTCGCAGGCCCTGCCTTCACGGTCGAGGTTCGTCCTGGCGACAACCTCATGATTCACGTCGCGCTCATGCTCGCCAAGCCCGGCGACGTCATCGTGGTCGATGGAAAGGGCGATCTGTCTGCGGCGTTGATGGGGGCCATCATGATCAACGTCTGTCGCGAAAGGGGTTTCGCGGGCGTTGTTCTGGATGGCGCAGCCCGCGACACGCTCGAAATTGCGGAAATGGAGTTTCCGGTTTTTGCCGCGGGCTCCAATCCCAATGGGCCGACGAAGAACGTTCCTGGCCGCGTTGGGCATCCGGTTTCGGTTGGAGGTGTGACGGTGCGTCCGGGCGACTTCATTTGCGGTGACGCTGACGGGGTTGTCGCAATTGCGCGAGAGGAGATGGAGACGCTCCTGCCCGCAGCGCGCAAGAAGGAGACGGACGAGGCCGCGCGAATCGCCGCCATCCGAAACGGCGACACCACTGCGAAGTGGCTGGACCGTGCGTTGAGGACCGCAGGCATCCTGGCTGAGGGGGAGATGCTCTAGGTTAGGCCGAGTTGTCCAATTCCGAACCGGAAGGTCGGAGTCGGATGATTGCTACCAATGTGTGGCTTTGTCCGGAGATACAAATCGAATTGTGAGTACTGTTTGCCGAGAGCAATTCCGGGCTTTGAGACCGTTGAAAAAGCGCACGGAAGCGCCCGGTCAGTTGGGCAACTGTGTCCGTGCCGAAGCAGAGCTGAGCCACCGCGCCGCTTGAATCGCGCGCCAGGGGTGGAGCCGACGCAGCAATGGTCGACTGTGCCTTGCCTTGCCCTATGACCTCCTTTCGCTTTGGCGGCTCTCATGATGCGCGGGCCTCCAGGCGGCGGGCCAGACGCGGGTAGACGCGCAGTGCGTTGTCGCCCAGCACCTTGGCACGGTGCTCCGGCGTGAGCCAGTCGACGGCGTCGATGTAGCGTTTGGTGTCGTCGTAGTGGTGTCCGGTCTGCGGATCGATGCCCTTCACCGCGCCAACGATCTCGGAGGCGAACAGCACGTTGTCCGGCGGCACGACCTCCAGCAGCAACTCGATGCCGGGGCGGTGATAGACGCAGGTGTCGAAGAACACGTTGCGCATCATCTCCTCCAGCGGTGGCCGCTTCAGTTGCTGCGCCAGACCGCGGTAGCGGCCCCAGTGGTAGGGCACGGCGCCACCGCCGTGCGGAATCACGAAGCGCAGCGTCGGAAAGTCCCGGAAGATGTCCGACAGCAGAAACTGCATGAACGCCGTGGTGTCGCCATTCAGGTAGTGGGCGCCGGTGTGGTGGAAGTTAGGGTTGCACGAACAGCTCACGTGCACCATGGCCGGCACGTCGAGCTCGACCATTTTCTCGAACAGCGGATACCAGTGGCGCTGCGTCATGGGCGGGTCGGTCCAGAAGCCGTCGGTGGGGTCGGGGTTCACGTTGCAGCCGACGAAGCCGAGCTCTTCGACGCAGCGCGCGAGCTCCTCGACGCAGTTGGCAGGGCTCACGCCCGGCGACTGAGGCAGTTGGCACACACCGACGAGTTCGTCGGGAAACATCTCGACGGCGCGGTGCACGAGGTCATTGCAGGCCCGTGTCCAGTCGCGGCTGGTGACGGCATCGCCCACGTGATGCGCCATGGCGCCGGCGATGGGCGAGAACAGCGTGAGGTCCACGCCGCGTTCGCGCTGGATGCGCAGCTGGTTCTGTTCGAGCGACTCGCGGATTTCTTCGTCGGAGATGGTGAAATCGGGCGCGAGCGCACGACCGGCTTCGAACGCGGTTGTCTGGCGCGCGCGGTAGTCCTTCAGCGCAGCGGGCGCGGTGGTGTAGTGGCCGTGGCAGTCGATGATCATTGTTGGTGCCTTGTGTCGTTCATTCTTCGAAGTAGCAGCCGAGCTGGGTGAGCCGTGCGCGATAGCCCGCTGCGTCGTCGTCCCCTCGGCCGATGGCTGCAAAGGTCTCGCTCTCGTGTCTGAACTTCGCGGCGGCGTTGTCGTAGATGGCCTGCACGTCGCCTTGCGGCGCGCACACGATGAGCCGCGACATCGAGTCGCTTATGTTGGCCGCGGGAAGGGCCGCGAACTTGTCGACCCATGATCTGTCGACCGCACTGCGGCGCGTGAGAACCTGAATGTCTGCTTGCATGAAAATTCCTCGCTGGGTGTGAAAGGCTCACTCGGTGCTCAGGTTGAACTGGCGCGCGACGTCGGCGTAGCTCTTGAGTTCATCGGTGAAAAAGGGTTGGAACTGCGCGGCCGGCATGGGGGCGGATTCGATGCCCATGCGGTCGAGCGCGGCAACGACGTCCGGCTGCTTCATGACGGCCTGGATCTCGTCGGACAGCCGAGCCACGACGCTGGCCGGTGTGCGCGCCGGCAAGAACAGCCCCCACCAACCGGTGCCCTCGAGGTCGGAGACCCCGGCCTCTTTCATGGTGGGGACGTCGGGTAGGTGTTTGAAGCGCGTCGTGCCCGTCACGGCCAGTGCGCGCAGCTTGCCGCTCGCGATATGCGGCAGCACTTCGCTCGTGGTCTGGATCATGTAGGTCAGGCGCCCGGCGATCAGGTCGGGCATGGCAGCGGCGCCGCCTTTGTAGAGGACCTGCACGGGGCTCGTGCCGGTGTTTTTCGGAAAGATCAGGTTGGTCGGCGAGCCCGCACCGACAGCGCCGTAGGAGGCCTTGTCCGGGTGGGCCTTCATGGAGGCGATGAGCTCCGCCACGCTCTTCAGCGGCGACGTCGCCGGCACCACCAGCACGAACGGCGCCTTGCCTGTGCGTGCGACGGGAATCAGATCCTTGGCCGCGTCGTACGGAATCTGTTTCATCGTCGCGCGGTTGAACGACAGGAACGTTGCACCCATCAGCAGCGTGTAGCCGTCGGGCTGCGCCTTGGCCACCGCATCGGCTCCGATGTTGGCGTTGGCGCCGGGCCGGTTGTCGATGATCACGGGTTGCTTGAGCCGCGCGCCGAGCGCGGTCGCCACCACGCGTGAGATGTTGTCGACGCCGCCACCTGCAGCGAACGGAACGATCATGCGCACGGGCTTGTCGGGATAGTCCGCGGCGCCTGCCTGTATGCAAGCCAGGCTCAGCGCGGCGAGAGTCAATGTCGCGAGGCGACGGTTCATGGTGTGTCTCCTTGTCGTTGTCTGTCGATCGGGATTGATCAGGGGAACAGGGTGATAGCTCACGACGACGCCTTGATAAGGGTGGCGCTCGGCATCGGCCATGTCGATGGGCAGCGCAGTGCCGCACGCTTTTGCGGTTCGAACGCCATCAGCGCGTTCATGTCCTCGGTGTCGTGGGTTTCGTTCAGTTCAGTGGTCATGGCGTGCCTGTTGGTTGTCGGCGATTCGCTATTGGCTGTCGTCGGGGAGCGCGCGGTGCAGCACGACGCCTGGGGCGTCGAGGGCGTGCGTCAGGACGCTCCCATGTGTGGAATCGGTGACGAACAGCGTTGACCGGTTCGGCCCGCCGAAGGCGATGTTCGTGGTCGAGGCACCGACAGGACCGCGCAGCACCACGACAGGCTCCGCGCGGGTGTTGAGCACCCAGACGTAGCCCAACCCGGGGTTTGCCACCAGGAGCCGCCCTTGCATGTCGACAGCCAGCCCGTCGGGGCCGCTGGGCCCGTAGGACGTGAAGAACTGGCTCACCTTCGCGACGCTCCCGTCGGCCAAGAGCGGCACGCGCCACACGCAGTTGCCCCGCGTCACCGCCAGGTAGAGGACCTTGCCGTCGGGCGACAGGGCCACGCCGTTCGGACTGGGCACGTTCGACAGCAGCAGGTCGAGCTGGCCGCTCGGATGCAGGCGGTAGAGCCTCCCCGATGGGTCGTGAAGCCCGCTCTGCCCCTGGTCCGTGAAGTAGATGTTGCCCTTGGCGTCGAGCACGAGGTCGTTCATGCCCTTGAAGCTCTCGGTATTGCGCCGTTGCAGGTGCGGCGTGACCTGCCCGGTCTGCACGTCCACCCGCATCAGGCCGTTCTTGTAGTCGGCGACGAGCAGGGTGTGAGCGTCGAGGAACTTCATGCCGTTGGGTTCGCCGTCGTACTCGGCCACCTGCATCCATGCGCCTGCCGGATCGATCCGGAAGATGCGGCCGAAGGGAATGTCGCAGACGTAGAGATTGCCCGCGTCATCGAACACGGGCCCTTCGAGGAACGAGTCGGTCGGCGCGCTCCCGCGGTTGGCATCGGCCCAGACGCTGCGCTGCGGCCGACGGAAGGCCGCGGGCATGGTGGTGAAGGTCTTCAGTTCGAGCACCTGAGGCGCTTGCAGAAGGTACATGTCGGTCTCCTTGAAGGACGGTGCTGCGCCTCAGGCGGCCGCGAACCCGTAGAGCTTCGCCGGGTTGTCCACCAGGATGCGGTCGCGCACCGCGGTGCTGTCGCACCAGGCCGCGAGAACGTCGGCCAGGTCGGCATCGTTGACGGTGTCCGGCGCCTCGGTGGTGTGGGGCCAGTCGCTGCCCCACACCAGGCGCTCCGGCGCGGCGGCGACCAGTGCGCGGCCGAGGCTGGAGGCGTCGCCGTAGGCGGGCGCTCCGTCGCGCGATCGCATGTACACGCCCGACAGCTTCATCCATGTGTTGCCGCCGTCCAGCAAGCGACGCGCGACCGCGTAGGCTTCGCCATTGATGCCTTCGGCCGGATCGATGCGGGCCATGTGGTCGATGACCAGCGGCACCGGCAGCTTTGCGAGCACGGGTGCAAGCGCCACCAGCTGCTCCGGCTGCACGAAGACCTGGATGTGCCAGCCCAGGCGGGCCACCTTGTGCGCCAGCGTGGTCAGCATCTCCGGCGTGGTGACGCCCCAGGACTGCGGCGTGACGAAGTTCACGCGCAGACCGCACACGCGCTGCGCCGCGAGCGCGTCGAGCTCGGTGTCGACCACCTGATGGCCGACGACCGCCACGCCGCGCGCCTGCTTGCCCAGCTGCGCGAGTGCATCGAGCGTGCAGGCGTTGTCCGTGCCGTAGGTCGAGGGATTGACCACGACCGTGCGCGAGGTGCCCAGCCGCTGCTGCAACCGGCGGTAGGCCGCCACATCGGCGTGCGGCGGCTGGCGCTTCCAGTGCGGCGACGGCGCGAACCGCGGATCGAAGATGTGCATGTGGCTGTCGCAGGCATCCTGGGGAAGTGCATGCGCGGGCCGGTTGATGCCGACGGAATGGGGAACCGGTCGAGAGTCCGGCATGTCGTTCATGGCGTCTTCAATCGAGCTTGATGTTGCCTTTGCGGATCACGTCCGCCCACTTCGCGTCTTCCTTTTTCAGGAAGTCGGCGAACTCGGCCGGTGTCGAGCCCACCGGCTGCACACCGACATCCACGAAGCGGCGCTTCACATCATCTTCCTTCAGCACGTCGATGACCGCCTTGTGGAGCTTGTCGGCAATGGGTGCGGGCGTGCCGGCGGGTATCAGCAGGCCGTTCCATTCGTAGGCCTCGTAGCCGGGGGCCACCGTCTCGCCCAGGGTCGGCACCTCCGGCAGGCGCGCCGAGCGCTGCGGCGACGACACCGCCAGCGCACGCAGCTTGCCGGACGACACCAGCGGATACGAGCCGGCGATCGTGCTGAACATGAAGTCGACCTGGCCGCCCATGACATCGACGATGGCGGGGCCGCCGCTTTTGTAGCCGACGTGGACCATGTCCAGGCCGAGCCGCTGGCGCAGGAGCTCCGCTGCAAGCCGTTGCACGGTGCCGCTGCCACCGGAGGCGTAGTTCATCTTGCCCGGCTCGGCCTTGGCCTTGTCCACCAGATCCTTGATGGTCTTAAGCGGCGAGTCCGCGCGCACGATCACGATATTCGGCGCCAGTGAGACGAGCGCCAGGGGCTGCAGCGCATTGCTGGCGTACGGCATGCGAGGGAACAGGTGCGGGTTGATCGAGTACGGCGTGGCGTCGTACAGCACCGTGTAGCCGTCGGGCGCGGCCTTGGCGGCAAAGGCCGCGCCGATGGTGCCGCTGGCCCCGGGCCGGTTGTCGACGATCACGCTGGTGCCGAGCTTCTGGCCGACACGAACCGCGAGCACGCGGGCCAGGGCATCGGCCGAACCACCCGGCGCGTAAGGTACGACGAGGGTGATGGGGCGCTCGGGATAGGCGGCGTGGGCGAGCGCGGCGGCGCACAGGCACACGGCGAGAAGGCCGCGGAAGAAAATTTTCATGATGTCTCCAATGTGTTGTGATGGCTGCGGGCAAGGCGCAGCGCGTTCATTCGGTCTCGAGGTCGAGCGAGCACTTCTTTTTCATTTCTGTCTCCTTTCATCGAACGCCGATTGCATGCCTCAGGTGGTCGCCGTCTCGCGCGAAAGCACCTCCAGCAGGTTCCTCGCCGCACCGACGCCCATGTTCACGTAGGCATCGCTGGTCACGCCGCCGATGTGAGGACTGAGCACGATGTTCTTTTCGCCCTGGAACGGATGGCCGGGCGTCATCGGCTCGACCGCGAAGCTGTCGAGTCCGGCCATGGCGACCTGGCCCGAACGCAGGGCTGCCAGCAGTGCCTTTTCATCGATCAGGCCGCCGCGGGCCGTGTTGACAACGATCACGCCGCGCTTGCATTGCGCCAGGGTGCGGGCATTGAGCAGCCCGCGGTTGTCGTCGGTCAGCGGGCAGTGCAACGATACGGCGTCGGACTCGGCCCAGAGGGTCGCAAGGTCGGCGGGTTGCACATAGGCCGGCAGGTTCTTCGCGAAAGGATCGTGGCCAAGCACCCGCATGCCCAGCGCGTCGGCCATGCGCGCGAAGCGAAGGCCGATGGCGCCCAGGCCGACAAGGCCGATGGTGCGCCCACCGAGCTCCAGGCCCTTGTGCGTCGCCTTGTCCCAGTGGCCGGCATGCATGCGCGCGTCGAGCGCCACCACCGATTTGGCGCAGGCCAGCAGCAAGGCCAGCGCCTGCTCGGCCACCGCAGCCGCATTGGCGCCCACGGCCGCCACCACCTCGATGCCGCGCGCCTGCGCCGCGGTCTTGTCGATCGTGTCGGTTCCGCTGCCGTGCTTGGAGATCACCTTCAGCGAAGGTGCCGCGTCCATCACGGCGGTGCCCACCTTGCCGTAGCGAACGATGATGGCCACGGGGTCGTGCGCGCGGCAAAGGGCGACCAGGTCGTCCTCGGTCGGCGTCTTGCCGGCATAGACGATGTCATGGCCTTCGAGCAGCGCGAGCGCCTGTGGCGCGAGGTCGGCGCCGGTCACGAGGATGGAGCTTCCGTTGGTCGCGGTCACAACGTCTCGCCTTCCTTCAGCACGCCGGCCGCACGCAGCGCCGAGTCCAGCCACTTGGCCGCGGTGTCGCCGTCCTTGATGGCGGCGATGCGCGCGGCCTCGTCGCGGACCTTCTTGGCAGCCAGCGGCAGCAGCGACTCGATCTTCTCGCGCTCGACCACGACCACGCCGTCGCCGTCGCCGATCACGAAGTCGCCGGGGTGCACCGTCACGCCGCCGATGGACACGGGGTGTCCGATGCGTCCGCCGATGTTCTTCGTCGGCCCATTCGGGTTGGTGCCCACGCTGAAGACGGGGAAGTCCATCTCGTCGATCTCCAGGCTGTCGCGGCAGGCGCCGTCCATCACCACGCCGGCGATGCCGAGCTTCTTGCAGGCCGTCATCATGATCGTGCCCATCAAGGCCGAGGTCTGGTCGCCCTTGCCGTCGATCACGAGTACGTCGCCGGGCTTTGCCATGGCGATGGCCGCATGGATCATGAGGTTGTCGCCGGGGCGCACTTCCACCGTGATGGCGGTGCCGGCCAGCTTCATGCGCGGGCGCAGGGCCTTGATGCGCCCGTCCAGCGCGCCGCGTCGGCCGGCCACGTCGGCGAGGATGGCGGGCTGGAACTCGGCGGCCTGCGCCACGATGTTTGCGGGCACGCGCTCGAAGTTGCGAATGATGTCGGGAAGGGTGGAGGACATGGAAGTACTTTCAGGAAAGGAAGGGGAATGGAATGAAGTTCAGTCGGGCTTGACGCCGTCGTCCTTGATGACCTTGGCCCACTTGGACAGGTCGGCTTTCTGGGTGTCGGGCATCGCAACGACCTCGGGGTCCTTCAGCTGGTGCACGATGTCGTCGTGCAGGCGCTTGACCACCGGCGCAGGTGTGCAGGGCGTGGCCATGGGAGGTCAGTCCATCTTGGCGCCGGACGACTTCACGATCGCGCTCCAGCGCACGCCGTCGGTACGGATCAGCGATGCGAACTTCTCGGGCGTGCCGGTCATCACTTCCGCGCCTTGCGCGGCCAGCTTCTTCTTCACCTCGGCCGTTGCGAGGGCCTTGTTGAAGGCTGCGTTCAGCTTTGCGATGGCGTCCTTCGGCAGGGCGGCGGGACCGGCGACGCCGAACCAAGTCACGGCCTCGAAGTCCTTGTAGCCCGACTCGGCCACGGTGGGCACGTCGGGCAGGTCGCTGTTGCGTTGCAGCGAAGTCACCGCCAGCGCGCGCAGCTGGCCGCTCTTGACCTGGGCGATCAGCGTCGGCACCGACGAGATGTACATCTGGATCTGCCCACCGACGAGGTCCGTGAGGCCCTGCGAGGCGCCCTTGTATGGGACGTGCGTGAACTGCACGCCGGCGGCCTTCTGGAACTGCTCGGCGGCCAGGTGGGCCACGGTGCCGTTGCCCGAGCTCGCATAGTTGAGCGAAGTCGGCTTGGCCTTGGCGGCGGCGACCACGTCCGAGAGCTTCTTGTAGGGCGATGCGGCGGACACCACCACGACCAGCGGCGCCGATGCGACAAGGCCCACCGCCGCCAGGTCCTTCACCGGGTCGTACGGCAGCTTCGCGTACAGCGACGGGTTGATCGCGAGGTTGCTGGTCTGGCCCAGCACCAGCGTGTAGCCGTCGGGGTTGGCCTTGGCGGCGGCATCGACGCCGATGTTGCCGCCGGAGCCCGGCTTGTTGTCAATGACGATGGTCCAGCCTTCCGAGTTTGCCACCTTGTTCGCCACTTCGCGGGCAATGATGTCCGTGCCGCCGCCCGGCGGGAACGGCACCACGAGGCGGATGGGGCGCGAGGGATAGGCCTGCGCCAGTGCCACGCAGCAAGTGAGCATGAGGGCGACACCGAGGGCTGCACGGCGAGAAATGGAGCTGTTGCTCGAGGTACGCATTGGTTTGTCTCCGAATCGTTCGAATGGGTGCCCGAGAGCAGTTCTCCGGGGCATGCCGCAACTCTAGATTTGCGTTCCACTATCTACAATGGTGGTCCACTCGGTAAAACATGGACCATTCAGTGAAACAAAGCGCCAAAGAATCGCCCGTTTTGAAAAGCATCAAGGCGGTGAAGCCCAAGCGATCAGTTGAAGTCGTCGAGGCGCCGCGCGAGGCCGATCTCGAGGCGTCAGGCGGCGTAACCGCAGTGACCCGCGCCCTGCAACTGCTCGACACCTTCGGAATGCAGGACGAGCGGCTCTCGCTCGCCGAGTTGACACGGCGCAGCGGCATGCACAAGACCACCGTCCTCCGGCTGCTTCGCACGCTGGCGCTGGCCGGCTATGTGGTTCAGCGCGACGATGGCGAATGGCGGCTCGGGCCTGCCGCAGGCTGGCTCGGCGCCCGCTACCAGGCCAGCTTCGACGCCAACAACGTGGTGGAGCCGATGCTGCTCGCGCTGTCGCAAGCCACGGGCGAGAGCGCGGCCTTCTATGTGCGCGAAGGCAATTCGCGCACCTGCCTTGCGCGCGTGGAAGGGCCGCAACCGATTCGCCATCACGCGCGCATGGGCGCGATGCTTCCCTTGGAGCAGGGGTCGCCCGGTCGGGTAATCCTTGCGTTTTCCGGACAGCCCGGAAAGCTCTATGAAGACATCCGCAAGAAGGGCTATCACTTCTCCATCGGCGAGCGCGAGAAGAACGTGGCGACGGTGTCGGCGCCGGTCTTCGGCTTGCGCTGGGCTTTGCTCGGGTCGGTGTGCATTTCCGGGCCGGCGGATCGCTTGCCCAAAGCCAAGCTCATCGGCCATGCGAAGACGATCATGAAAGCCGCGAACGAGCTTTCGTACGCACTCGCCGGTCGTCCTACGGCGCAGACGCCGACAGTGGTCTCTACGTGGCATCCGTAGACGAATCGGTGCGGTTTCGAATCGGCGACTCGTGTAGAGCCAAGATCGCCAAATCCGACCGAACGTAGGTGTTGCGTCGCCCCGGAGCAGCCGGCCCCTACTCAAACGTCAATACCACCACGACAGCCAGCTTTCGCTGCGGAGGTGCCGCTGGCGTCCACCACTTTTGTCCGCCCGAGCCATCCCAACTCGCCCAACGCGACAGGTGGCGGCGCGCGCAAAACCGCGGCGCGCCCGTCATGAAAAATTCGCGTAAACCCTTAGTCTCATTGGAGGGGTTACCCGATTTATGAATAGCAACTATAGAGCGCGAACATTATTCAGATAACAGGCAGCTGCCTAACATTCCGCCCAGACAAGTCGGTTCGCAACATGCAACCGGTCAACCTGGAGACAAGTTTCATGGCAAAGCCCAAAGTCATCGTGACCGTCGCGCCCACTGGCGGCATGGCGAACAAGCAGCAGAACCCGAACCTGCCGACCCAACCCCAAGAGATCGCAGACGACACCTACCGCTGCTACAACGCAGGGGCCAGCGTCGTTGCACTGCACGCACGCCGCGCAAGCGACGACGAGGCCACCTGCGATCCGAAGGTCTACACGCAGATGAACGAGCTGATCCGCGCCAAGTGCGACATCGTGCTCAACAACTCGACCGGCGGTGGCGTCAACGGCGACATGATTCACCAGCTCAACAACGGCTTGTGGGAGATCAACTTCGACGAGCGCGTGAAGGGGATGGAAGCGCCCGGCGCCGAGATGTGCACCCTTGACGCTCAGACCATCTGCGCAAGCTTCGGCGGCAAGGAGATCCTCGTGCCGACCACGCCGAAGCGCACGCGACAACTGGCTGAGATGATGAAGGCCCGGGGCATCAAGCCCGAGTGGGAAGTCTTCAGCCTGGAAGACATCATTCAGGATGTCGGCCGCGCGATCAAGGAGGGGCTGGACGAACCTCCCTATTTCATCAATATCGTGCTGGGCGTCAACGCCTTCCAGGGCGCGCTGCCCTACAGCCCCAAGATCCTGCAGATGATGGTTGAGCATCTTCCCAAGGAAGCGATCTTCAACGTGAGCGCCATCGGCACGGCTCAACTGCCCGCCACGACGCACGGTCTCCTTCTCGGCGGTCATGTCCGCGTGGGTCTTGAAGACAACCTTTACTACGAGCACGGCGAACTCGCGACCAACGTGAAGCTTGTGGAGCGCATGGTGCGGATCGTCAGAGAGCTCGGCTACGAGCCGGCCACGCCGACCGAAGCGCGCCAAATCATGGGCTTGCGCCCGCTGCAGTAAGCGGCCTCTCTCCATTTCCTGAATCTGGCCAGGCCGCTGCTCGAGCGGTCGGGGAACACCTATGTCGTCTGAAAAATACCGCAGCCCGCAGGACATTCGTTCCGTCGCAGTGATCGGGACCGGCTCCGTCGGTGCCAGCTGGGCCGCACTGTTCCTGGCCCACGGCATGGAAGTGCTTGCCTACGATCCTTCCGAGGGCGCGGAGGCGCGAGCGATCGCCTTCGTGAGGGCGGCATGGCCCGCACTCGTGGAACTGAAAATCGCCGACGCGGTGGTTCCACCGCTCGAGCGCCTGCGCTTCTATGCGACCGCGGGCGACGCCGCTGCATTGGCGGACCTGATCCAGGAGAACGTTCCGGAGAAGCCGGAGTTGAAGGCGCGAGTTCTCGCGGAGATCTCCGGTGCCGCGGGGGCGGAAAAGATCATTCTCTCCAGCACGGGTGGCATTCCTCCATCCCAACTCCAGGAGGCCTGCGCACACCCGGAGCGCTTTGTCGTTGTGCATCCCTTCAATCCATCGCACCTGATTCCCCTGGTAGAGGTCGTGGGCGGAAAGAAGACTGCCTCGGCCGTCGTCGAATGGGCGCTTGGCTTCGCACGCTACGTCGGCAAGCAGCCGATTCGGCTGAACGTCGAGGCAACCGGGCACATGACCAACCGCCTGCAGTTCGCGTTGGTTCGTGAAGCAGTCCACTGCTTGGTCGAAGGTGTGGCGTCTGCGCGTGACATCGATGCCGCCGTGCGCTACGGCCTCGGCCCGCGCTGGACGCTGATGGGAAGTCTGCTCACGCTGCATCTGGCCGGCGGTCCTGGCGGAATGAAGGGGATTCTGGATCACGCCGGCAAGGCCATCGAGGAGTGGTGGACACCGATGAGCCAGCCGCAGTTGACGCCGGAAGTCACGGCTCGGCTCGTGGCGGCCAGCGCGGAAGTCTCGGATGGTCAGCCCATCGACCAGTGGGTGGCATGGCGCGACGAGCAATTGGTCAACGTGATCAAGCTTCAGGTGGCCAGCGAACAGGACGAGCCGAAGGGCTCGCAAAAAGGACAACCATGAGTGACAACACTTCGAGCTGGCCGATCCCGCTGCCGGCATGCATTCAAGTCGAACGACGTGGCAACGTAGCCTTGTTGGGCCTGAACCGACCAGAGAAGAGAAATGCGCTGAGCGACGAACTCGTGCTCGGTCTGCAGGCGTTCTTCTCGACCATCCCATCGGACGTCAAGGGCGTCGTGATGTACGGCGTCGGGGACAATTTTTGCGCCGGCCTGGACCTCAACGAACTCAAAGAAACGAGCACCGCCGAGGGCTTCGAGACCGTCATCATCGGTCAACGCCTCAATGAGACGATCCAGTACTGCAAGGTCCCTGTCTTGGCGGTCCTGCACGGCGCAGTCATCGGCGGCGGTCTCGAGCTTGCAGCCGCGGCGCACATTCGTGTTGCGGAAAAGGGCGCCTATTACGCGCTCCCCGAAGGCACTCGAGGCATCTTCCTCGGCTCGGGCGGCACGGTGCGCTTGCCGCGACTGATCGGTGCTTCGACCGTCATCGACATGATGCTGTCCGGGCGGGTCTATGAAGCGCAGGAAGCGCATCAGCTGCTGCGTTTGTCGCAGTACCTGGTCGAGGCTGGCGAGGGCCTGGAGAAGGCCGTCGCGCTCGCGGAAAAGATAGGCAAGAACGCGCCGCTCGCGAACTTCGCGGTGATCCAGGCCATTCCCCGCATCGTCGAGCAGGATCCCAACAACGGCCTGTTCACCGAGATGCTGATGGTCGGTATCGCCCAAGGCGACGACGAGGCAAAGCTGCGCCTGCGAGACTTCCTCGATCGCAAGGCCGGGAAGGTGGTCCGGGGATGAACGCGCCCGCACAGCGCTCGACGATGGGCGAGGTCCTCGGGCAGCAGGGCTCGGCCCTGACCGAAAAGGTCGCCTTCGAGACGCTCGAGGGCGCATCGGTCACCTTCGGCGCATTCCACGACCGGGTGAACCGGCTGTGCAACGCCGCCGCGGCCCTTGGGCTGGTTCACGGCGATCGAGTCGCGATTCTGTCTCGCAACAGGCCTGAGTATGTGGAAGCCTATGGCGCCTCGCAGTCGGGGCTGATAGTCGTCCCCCTCAATTGGCGCCTGGCAGCGGTCGAGCTTCAGAAGCTCATCGCCCACAGCGCGCCCAAGTTGATCGTCGTCGATGGTCCTCATCGTGAGTTGATCGACAGTCTTCGCCCGTTGCTTCCGAGCGTCGAGCACTTTGTGCTTCTCGGCGCGGAGGCTCCCGGTTGGATCGCGTACGAGAGTCTGCTCTCGAAGTCGTCTGCATCGACGCCCCGGCAGTTGGCGACGCCCGACGACATCCTCGCGCTGATCTATACCAGTGGGACGACGGGTGCCCCCAAGGGCGTTGCGATCTCGCATTCGGCGGCCATGGGCAACAGCCGAACCGCGGCCAATGGAATGCTGGCGCTGACCGAGCGGGACAGGACGATGGCCGTCATGCCGCTGTTCCACGTCGGCGGTATGTGGTACCACCTTTTCCCGAGCTTCTTCGCCGGCTGCACGACGCTCATCCTGCCCGAATTCAGTCCTGGCACGGTGCTTCAGGAGATCGAGCGTCGGCAGATCACCAACGTGCATCTGGTGCCGACGATGGTCGGCGCGCTGCTCGCGCATCCCGGCGTCGAAGGCGCATCGCTTTCGAGCCTGCGCGTGCTTTTCTATGCGGCATCTTCCATGCCGCCGGACATCCTGCGCCGCGCGATGCGCGCCTTTCCATCGTGCGCGTTTGCGCAGGGCTATGGCTCGACCGAAGCGGGCTTCGTGACGGGTCTGGATGCCGATGCGCATCGACGCGCAGGAACCCTCGAAGGCGAGCATTTGCTGAGCTCCTGCGGCAAGCCGTTTCCTGGGCGCGCGGTGCGCCTGGTCGACGACATGCGAAGCGAGGTCGAGCCGGGCGGCATTGGCGAGATCGAAGTCTTCAGTCCGGACATCATGAAAGGCTATTGGCACAACGATGACGCGACGCGCGCCGTCCTCGACGCCGCTGGCTGGCTCAAGACCGGTGACCTCGGCCACTTCGATGCAGAAGGCTTCCTCTACATCGTGGATCGGAAGAATGACATGGTCGTCACGGGGGGCGAGAACGTCTACCCGACCGAGGTCGAGGCCTGCCTCTACCGCGATGCGGATGTTCTGGAAGCCGCGGTGTTCGGCATCCCTGATCCTCAGTGGGTTGAGAAGGTCGTCGCTGCCGTCGTACTGCGCCCGGGCGTGCGCGTCGGCGCAGACGAGCTGATTGCGCGACTTCGCTCCCAGCTCGCGGCCTACAAGTGCCCGAAGGCCATCTATTTCACCACCACGCTACCGAAAAGCGCCGTCGGGAAGATCTTGCGAAAAGAGCTTCGCAAGCAATACGGCAGCGGCACCGATTGAGAGGCAAGCAATGAACAACCTCCAAACCGAAGTAGAAGAATTTCGCAGCTATGTGGCACGCTGGGTCGACGAACGTCTGATTCCGCAGGCCGAAGCCATCGATCACGCGGGTACTTTCCCCACCGAGCTTTTCAAGGAGCTGGGTGAGCTCGGCTACTTCGGAGCCATGTATCCGGAGAGTGCAGGTGGCAGCGGCCTCCAGCACCCGTATTCGTGCTTCACGGTGCTGTGCGAGGAGCTTGCGCGTGGATCTATGGGCTTCGCCGCCGGTGTTTGCATGCAGGGTTCGACCGCTACCCACACCATCTTCCAGTGGGGCGGTCCGACACTCCACGAGAAATATCTTGCGCCGGCGCTGACCGGCGAGAAGATCGGCGCGTTCGCGATCACCGAGCCGAATTCCGGGTCCGACGCGGCGTCGTTGCGCACCAAGGCGGTCAAGGTCGATGGCGGCTGGCTGATCAACGGCACCAAGATCTTCACGACCAACGGTACGGTGGCGGACTTCATCACGGTCGTCGCCACCACGAATCCCGGCAAGGGAGCCAAGGCGCTGGAGCTGTTCCTGGTGGACACCACTTCGCCGGGATTTTCCGTGGGACGCAAGCTCGACAAGTTCTCGGTACGCAGTTCGGATACCGCCGAACTCGTTTTCGAAGACGTCTTCGTCGCGGACGACCACAGGCTGGGGGAGGGCGAGGGTGGCGGCTTCCTGAATGCCTACAAGTCATTGACCGTCGATCGCATCTTCACGGCAGCGCTGGCGTTGGGTACCGGACGTGCGGCCTATGACGCCGCGCTGCGCTATGCGAAGGAGCGATCGCAGTTCGGCCAACCCATCGGCAAGTTCCAGGCGGTGCAGTTCAAGCTGGTCGACATGCTTGCGAAGCTGGAGCAGGCACGCCTCTATACGTACCACGCCGCCGCGCTCGCGGATGCCGATCGACCGATCACGACGGAGGCCGCGCTCGCGAAGATCGTTGCAGGCGACGGCTGCAACGAGGTCTGTCAGATGGCGCTCTCGATCTTCGGCGGCTACGGCTTGATGAACGAATACCCCGTGCAGCGCTTCCTCCGCGATTCGTACTTCCCGATGGTGGGCGGCGGTACGAGCGACATCATGAAGTTGGTGGTTGCAAGGCAACTCGGCTTCTGACTCATTTCAAACGACCCCAAGGAGACAAAGAGATGTTGAATTCGAAGTTCAGGCTCGCCTTCGCAGCAGCCATGGCCGCCTTCGCCATGACGTCGATCGCCCAGGTCAAGGTGGGAGTGATCACCGGCGCCACCGGCCCCGGCGCATCCCTGGGCATTCCCTACAAGAACACCTTCAGCGTGCTTCCCAAGACGCTGGGCGGACAGCCGGTCCAGTACGTGGTGATGGACGACGCTACCGATCCGACCAACGCAGTGCGGCTCGCCAGGAAGCTGATCGTGGAAGACAAGGTCGATCTGCTGATCGGCTCCAGCAGTGTGCCAGCGGCTACCGCCATCACTGACGTAGCGGCGGAACTCAAGACGCCACAGTTGGCGCTGTCTCCAGTGGGTGGCGCCGCCTCCAAGAACCCGTGGGTGTTCTCGATTCCCCAGCCTGTCAACGTGATGATGGGCGCGGTCGCTGAAAACATGAAGGCCTCAGGTATCAAGACCGTGGGCTATATCGGGTTTTCGGATTCCTGGGGCGACCTGGTCCTTGCCGGTCTCAAGGCCAATGCCGATGCGGCGGGCATCAAGATCATTGCCGAGGAGCGCTACGGTCGTCTGGACACCAGCGTTGCGGGGCAGGCACTGAAGATCCTTGCCGCCAATCCGGATGCCGTCGTGGTGGGTGGCTCTGGCACGCCAGGCGCACTGCCACAGATGACGCTGTTGGAGCGAGGCTACAAGGGCAAGGTTTATCACAACCACGGCGTCATCAACAAGGACTTCCTCCGAGTCGGCGGCAAGAGCCTCGAGGGCGCCATGGCCCCTACAGGCCCGGTGATGGTGGCGGAACAGCTGCCGGACACCAATGTGACCAAGAAGGTCTCGCTCGAGTTCACCAAGGCCTACGAAGGTGCCTTCGGTCCCGGCAGCCGCAACGCCTTCGCGGCCTATTCCTACGACGCCTATCTCTTGGCCGACCAGGCCGTCGCGGCAGCGTCGAAGAAGGCCAAGCCTGGCACGCCGGAATTCCGCCAGGCTGTCCGTGACGCTTTGGAGTCGACGAAGGAGCTCGTGGGCACGCACGGCGTCTACAACATGACGCCCACCGACCACGCCGGCGTGGACAACCGTGCGCGCGTGCTGGTGAAAGTGGAGGCCGGCGACTGGAAGCTCGTCAAGTGATTCGTCGCCCGCGGCGGGTCGATGCCGTGGGTCTCTTCAGTGGTTAGACAAGGAGACAAGCAATGACAAAGTTGATGCGCGCTGCGCGACTGCATGCGATCGGCGAACCCTTTCAGGTCGATCAGATTCCGGTGCCCGAGGTTCGCCCTACGGACGTACTCGTGGAGGTCAAGGCAGCGGGAGTTGTTCCCAACCTGCGCAATGTGGTGACCAACTACCCGACCTGGTTTCCGTTCCTTCCCCTGCCCAAGTTGCCGGCGATCTACGGCTTGGACTCGGCCGGCATCGTCTCCAAGGTGGGCAGCCAGGTGCGGTCGGGCATCAAGCCCGGAGACCGTGTCTACGTGAACCCGGGTCTGTCCTGCGGCAGCTGCACGGCCTGCCGTCGCGGAGACCTCATCAACTGCACGGCGTACACCTTCCAGGGGTACTTTGGCTTCGGCCCGGGATCGCAACAGGTTTACGAAGACTATCCGTATGGTGGATTCGGGCAGTACCTGACGGCGCCTGCTGCGAACCTCGTGAAGCTGCCGGACAGCATCTCGTTCGAACAGGCAGCCCGCTTCGGCTATCTGGGAACGTCCTACTCCGCGCTGCGCAAGGCCCAGTTCTCACCGGGCCAGACCGTGTTGGTCGATGGTGCGACCGGTACGTTGGGCCTCGGCGCCGTCATCCTGGCGCTTGCGATGGGCGCCGCGAAAGTGTTTGGTACCGGACGAAACAAGACTCTGCTCGAGAAGATCCGCAAGCTGGATCCATCCCGTGTCGTGCCGATCGCGCTTGGTGAGCGTCCGACCTCCGAGGTCATCATGGAAGCGACCGACGGCTACGGCGTGGATGCGGTGATCGAGACCCTTGGTCCGAATGCGCCGGTCAGCACGGTTCTGGACTCTTTCAACGCGCTTCGCCGCGGTGGCAAGGCCATCAACATCGGCGGCGTCGCAGATCCCATCCCGCTTGAACCCTTCCCCCTGATGTGCCTTCAGAAGTCGTACATCGGGTCGCTCTGGTTCACGACGGCCGAAGGAGAGGACATGGCGGCGATGGCAGCCGCTGGGACGCTGGACCTGGGCGTTTTCGAACACGAGCGGTTTCCGCTCGACAAAGTCAACGAGGCACTCGATGCGATCGACCAACGCGGCGGCGGGTTCACGAACGTCGTGATCATGCATTGAGCATCAGGGCTCTTGCCCCTGCACCCATGAATCTACATAAAGGAGACAAACATGAAAGTACGTCGGATCGTCACAGGCCACAGTGCCTCGGGAAAATCGATCTTCGTCGCTGACGGCCCTGCGCCGCATGCGAAAAAATTCGTGCATGTGCCGGGCTTCGAAACCACGTTTGCTTGGGAAACTTTTGCAGACTCCACGGTTCCGCAGCCTCCTGATCACGACCCTTCGCTCGCGGCCAAGTCCTGGATTCCTTCTGCCGGTGGAACCATCCTGCAGGTCGTCACCTTCCCGCCAGATAGCGTGATGGCAAGCCCGGATTTCAATCCCGCTGCGGCCGGAGGCGAGTACATGACCAACCTTCCTGGTCTCGCCGAGCGCTTCGAGATGGACAGCCCTGGCATGCATACGACCGACTCCATCGACTACAGCATGCTGCTCGAAGGCGAGATCCATCTCGAGTTGGACGACGGCGAGATAAAGAAGCTGTCGCCTCATGACCTGGTCGTTCAGCGCGGCACCCGTCACGCCTGGCGCAACCGGAGCGACAAGCCCGCCACCATGTTGTTCGTGCTTGTCGCCGCGGCGCGGGTTCCTTGACGCAACTGCGATCGAACCTCTCATTTAACCGGCGCCCGCGCGAGCGGGGCCTGATCTGGACTCTCCATGTACTACGAACCCGGAACCATTCCCCATGGCCTGAAGCATGACCCATTCAAGTCATGCGTGGTGCCCCGTCCGATCGGCTGGATCTCGACGGTCGACGAGCACGGCAATCACAACCTCGCTCCCTACAGTCAGTTCCAGAACGTGACTTTCAATCCGCCCATCGTGATGTTCGCGTCCAATCAGGATAGCAAGGGTGTGCGCAAGGACACGGTTCGCAACGCCGAGCAGTCCGGTGAGTTCGTCTGGAACATGGCCACTTGGGATCTTCGCGAGGCGGTGAACATCAGCGCGCAGGAACTGCCTCCGGAGGTCGACGAGTTCGAGCTTGCGGGCCTCGAGAAGGCGCCTTCGCGACTCGTCAAGGCGATGCGTGTGAAGCGGTCGCCGATCCAGTTCGAGTGCAAGTACCTCAACACGCTTCGCTTTCCGGGCAACGGTCCGATGGGCAGTGCCGACGTGGTGTTCGGCAAGGTCGTGGCGATCCACATCGCCGACGAAGTGCTCGATGCCGAGGGATTGGTCGACATCGTCAAGGTCAGGCCGATCGCGCGCATGGGCTACTTTGAATACACCTCGGTGGATTCGAAGTTCAGCATGGTCATTCCAGGGGATCAGCGTGCCCTGTTGGGCGGGCTGGAGGGTTCGCCCGACAAGGTGGATTTGGAACTCACGCGCAACGCCTAGGCTTCGACATGAAAAAAACAATGATGACAACGATCGCTTCTCGCGCGGTCGCGGCGCTGATTCCCCTCTTGGCGCTCGCGGCGCCGTTCTCGACGAGCGCCCAGACTTTTCCTGACCGCTCGATCAAGCTGAGCGTGGGATTTCCTCCGGGTACCGGGCCTGACCTGCTTGCAAGAGTCGTCGGCCAGAAGGTCGGAGAACTCGTGAAGCAACCGTTGATCATCGACAACAGGCCGGGGGCGGGCGGACAGATTGCGTCGCAGGTCGTGGCCAAGTCTCCGGCCGATGGCTACAACCTGCTGCTGGCAGAAGCGGGTTCGGTCAGCATCGCACCCGCCGCGTTCACCAAGCTTGCTTATGACCCGGCACGCGAGCTGGTTGCGGTCGCCGAACTCGCATGGGCCGACTTCGTGCTTGTCGTTCCGCCGAGCTCTCCATACAAGACGCTCGCAGAACTGGTCGCCGACAACAAGGGGAAGGCGAACCCGTTGAACTTCGCAACCTTCGGTGCCGGTAGCCCGGGGCATTTTGGCGCTGTCGAGTTCGGTCTGCAGGCCGGCGTCAAGGTCGAGCCGATCCACTTTCGCAACACGGGCGATGCGGTGACCGCCATCATCGCGGGTGACGTCAGCGGCGCATGGGTGTCGACTGCCGTTGCCAGCGCCCAGATCAAAGGAGGGAAGATGAGGGCATTGGCGATCACGGCCAAGTCGCGCTCGCCATTGCTGCCGGATGTGCCGACCACGGGCGAGGCCGGCATGCCTAAGCTCAACTTCTCCTCATGGCTTGGCGTGCTCGCGCCTGCGGGCACACCGGTCGCGATCCTCGATCTTCTCAACCGCAATTTCCTGCTCGCAGTTCAGTCGCCCGAGGTCAAGCAAAAGCTTATCGAGGCCGGCTTCACCGTCACTGGCGCAGGCCGCGATGAGACGGACCGCATGCTCAAGGAACAGGCGGTCCGGTGGGGTGGGATCGTGAAGGCTTCGGGGTTCCGGGGCGATTGAGGATCGTGGACTTCGCCATCAGAAAGAAGCTCCCATGGATCTGACTGTCGCCGCCTTCCTGTTTCAGGACGGCCTCCTTACCGGCGCCATCTACGCCCTTCTGGCGGTCGGCATCGTCCTGGTGTTCACGGTGACTCGCGTCATCTTCGTGCCCCAGGGCGAGTTCGTCGCCTTCAGCGTACTGACCATGGCAGCGTTCCAAGCCGGAAAGACGCCGGGCACGCTATGGCTACTCGTTGCGCTCGCTCTCCTGGCGTTGGTGATGGAACTCGGAGTCGCCGCAAGGGATGGAGACCGTGGCCGCATCGTTCGCGCGGTTCTCGTCTATGGCGTCGCCCCGCTGATCCTTGCGATGGTCATCGTCTGGCTGGCTCCACGCGAGCTTCCCCTGATGATTCAGGCGGCCATGACACTGGCCCTGGTGGTCCCGCTCGGGCCTGTGCTGTACCGAGTGGCGTACCAGCCTGTCGCGCAGGGCTCGGTCCTCGTTCTGCTGATCATTTCCGTGGCGGTCCACCTCGCATTGACCGGGCTCGGCCTCGTCATGTTCGGTGCCGAGGGATCTCGCATTCCTGCGTTCAGCGACGAGCGCTGGCAGGTCGGTCCTCTCCAGATCACGGGCCAGTCATTGCTGGTCATCGCGGCCAGCGTCGTCGCCATCGGCGCGCTGTTCTGGTTTTTCAATCGCACCTTCAAGGGCAAGGCATTGAAGGCCACGGCCGTCAATCGCGCCGGTGCTCAACTTATGGGAATCAGTTCGACCGGTGCCGGTGCGCTTGCGTTTACGTTGACGGCAGCGATCGGCGCGCTCTCCGGACTGCTGATCGGGCCGATCACAACGATCTTCTATGACACCGGCTTCCTCATCGGCTTGAAAGGGTTTGTCGCGGCCATCATCGGTGGCCTGGTGAGCTATCCGCTGGCCGCTGCCGGCGCCATCCTGGTGGGGTTGCTCGAGTCCTATTCCTCGTTCTGGGCAAGCTCCTACAAGGAGGTCATCGTCTTCACATTGATCCTCCCTGTGCTTTTGTGGCGCTCGCTCAAATCCACCCACATCGAAGAGGACGACGAATGAACGCCCCCCGTATCTTTCTCGCCGCGTTTCTTGTTCTCGTGGCTGTCGGACCCATGGTGCTGCCCGAATCCTTCGTCACGATCCTGAACTACGCGGGCCTCTATAGCCTGGTCGCCGTAGGCCTGGCGCTCCTTACTGGCATCGGTGGCATGACGTCGTTCGGCCAGGCGGCCTTCGTGGGCGTCGGGGCCTATGCGGCGGCATACTTCGCCACCGTTGCGGGCCTGTCGCCCTGGGTGACGCTGTTTATCGGCATGGCGTTGTCGGCGCTTGCCGCGCTCGTGCTCGGCGCGCTGACGTTGCGGCTGGCGGGCCACTACCTTCCGCTGAGTACGATCGCCTGGGGCTTGAGCCTGTATTTTCTCGCGGGGAACCTGGGCTTCCTCGGTGGGCACACGGGCATCAGCAACATTCCCCTCGTGAGCTTGTTCGGCATGGTTTTCGACAATGGCCGCAGCTTCTCCTACCTGATCTGGTTCTTCGTCCTGGGTGCCATCCTGCTGCTTCGCAACCTGCTGTCGTCACGCGAGGGCAGGGCGATCCGGTGCCTGAAGGGTGGCCGCGTGATGGCGGAATCGATGGGCGTGAACATCCCTCGAACCAAGATCGTGGTGTTCGTGGTCTCCGCGTTGCTTGCCGCGGTCTCGGGTTGGCTCTACGCGCACCTGCAGCGTTTCGTGAATCCGACACCGTTCGGCCTCAACTACGGCATCGAGTACCTGTTCATGGCGGTCATCGGCGGCGCCGGATACATCTGGGGTGCGATCCTGGGGGCTGGCCTGATCACGCTGCTCAAGGAGTGGCTCACGACCGCGTTGCCGCAGCTGCTCGGACAGACCGGCAACTATGAGGTGATCGTGCTTTCGGTGCTGACCATCGCGCTGCTGCATCGTGCGCCGGAAGGTTTGTTCCCGCTGTTGCAAGCGCGGTTCGGCAGATCGCGCGATGGCGACCTTCAACCTCCGACCTTTGACTTCAGCTCGGCTACCGCGCTCCCGCGCCGTACCCTGCCAGCGCTCGGGACCACGATGCTCGAGGTGTCTGAAGCCACCAAGCGTTTCGGCGGCCTGGTGGCGGTCGGCGGTGTCAGCCTGAGCGTCAAGGCCGGCGAGATCCTGGCATTGCTCGGCCCCAACGGCGCCGGCAAGAGCACCATGTTCAACCTGATCTCCGGCGTGCTGCCGGTCACTTCCGGTGAGGTGCAGTTCCTGGGGAGCCGCGTCAACGACCTGGGGCCGCACGAGATCGCCAAACTGGGCATGAGCCGTACCTTCCAGCACGTGAAGCTCATCGCACACCTGAGCGCATTGGAGAACGTGGCCATTGGCGCCCATCTGCGCGGCTCAGGGGGTGTTGTGCGCGCCTCGCTCCACCTCGAAAGAGCCGAAGAGAAAAGCCTGCTTAAAGAGGCATCGCGACAACTCGATCGGGTCGGCCTCGGGGCCTTCAAGAACACGCCTGCCGGCAGTCTTTCGTTGGGCGACCAACGGATGCTGGAGATTGCACGAGCACTCGCCGCAGACCCCTGTCTGCTGTTGCTCGACGAACCGGCCGCGGGCCTGCGGCTGAAGGAGAAGGAGTCGCTTGCGGACTTGCTCCGAAAGCTACGTGACGAAGGCATGGGCATTCTTCTGGTCGAGCATGACATGGACTTCGTGATGGGTCTGGTCGACCGGATCGTCGTGATGGAATTCGGCCAGAAGATCGCGGAAGGCCTCCCTTCGGAGATCCAGCAGAACGCTGCCGTGCTCGAGGCCTATCTGGGAAGCGCCGAATGAATGCCGGTTTGAGCAAGGCCGCTGGCGCGGGTCCGATCCTGGACGTCAAGAACCTGTCCGTGGCCTACGGCAAGGTCGAGGCATTGCACGGTGCCAGTCTGGCAGTCGCCTCAGGGCAGATGGTGACCGTGATCGGCCCCAACGGTGCGGGCAAGACCACCATGCTGGCGGCGATCATGGGGCAGTTGGCGTCCAAGGGCGAAATCTCGTTCCTGGGCAGGCCGCAGACGCGGACCAAGGTCGAGGCGCGCGTCATGGAAGGCATGACGCTGGTCCCCGAGACACGCGAGCTGTTTTCCACGATGACGGTGGAGGACAACCTACTGATGGGCGCCTACGCACGTCACGCCCTCGGTGACCGCGATCATGAGAAGACCATGGAAGAGGTCTTCCACCGCTTCCCCCGCATGAAAGAGCGACGGGACCAGCTGGCAGGAACGCTTTCGGGCGGTGAGCGCGCGATGCTCGTTCTGGGGCGCGCGCTGATGGCAAAGCCGAAGGTGTTGCTGCTTGATGAGCCGAGCCTTGGCCTCGCGCCTCTGATCGTGAAGGAGATCTTCCGGATCATCGCGGACCTGAAGCAGTCGGGCGTGGCGATCCTGCTGGTCGAGCAGAACGCTCGTGCCGCACTGCAGATCAGCGACTATGGCTACGTGCTCGAGACCGGCAAGGTCGTTCTTGAAGGTCCGAGCGTCGATCTCCAGCACGACCAGCGCGTGACGGAAACCTATCTCGGTGGCGCGGCGCTGAAGCGGTAGTTGGCCTCGTCGCGATGCCTGCCTGGCGCATCTTTCATCTCTTCAGCGCGGACGAAGGCGCATGGCGCTGCACGCCAGGTGCAATTGCGCTTGCCGGCATCACCATGGCATGGGCGCTGCTTTGTGATCGACTTCCTCTGGACTCAGAGGCATGACAGGAGTTTGAGCATGGATTTTGAACTGCGGGACAGGCAGGTCTTCGTGACTGCGGGAGCGTCGGGGATCGGGCGCGCCATCGCGATCGCCTTTGCTCAGGCGGGCGCGCGTGTTCATGTGTGCGACATCGACGCACCGGCATTGAGATCGCTCGCGAAGGAGTTCCCTGCCATCTCGACCGATGTGTGCGATGTCTCGGATCGGTCCGCTGTCGAACGCACGGTCGCGTCCATGCATTCGCAGTTGGGAGGGCTCGACGTCCTGGTCAACAACGCCGGCATCGGTGGTGAGACAGCCCCGCTCGAACGCTCCGACCCGGAGGTCTGGAGCAAAGTGCTCGAGGTCAACTTGAAGGGGACCTTTCACGTCACCCAACTCTGCATCCCACATCTTCGCGCCAGCAAGTCGGGCGTCATTCTCAACATGTCTGCATTGGCGGGGCGCCTGGGGTATCCGAACCGGAGCGCGTACTCGACGACGAAATGGGGTTTGGCGGGCTTGACCAAGACGCTCGCGATCGAGCTGGGCGATTCCGGCATCCGTGTCAACGCGATCCTGCCGGGCGCAGTCAATGGAGACCGCTTCCAGAACGTCCTCAAGGGCCGAGCGAGCCAGTCGGGCCGGTCCATCGCGCAGGAGACCGCCCTCGCGATGCAAAACATGTCCATCAAGAAGCTGGTGGAGCCGGAACAGGTGGCTGCACTCGCGATGTTTCTCGCGTCGGATGTGGCGTCGACGATCTCGGGTCAGTTGTTCCCGATCGATGGCGACACGCAGTCGATTGCCTGAGCTGACCGCTGTCGCACTTTACTTACCCAATTTCTTGCGACAGTTTTCTTTGAGCGTGCTGTTGCGCGGGGACGCGGAAAAAAACTTGCACCACCTGAAAGTAGTTCATGTGCTCCTACGAAGATCGGATTCGAGCCGCTGAGCTTCTACATCAGACTCGGCAAGCGAGTCGCCGAGACCATTCACCAGTTGGGTTACCCAACAGAAGACGCTCTCAAAAGCTGACATCGGGCGTATGAGCAGGGCTCGGGCCTCCGGTGCGGATATGCGCGCACAAAGCTAAATATTCACGGGCGCAGCAGATGCTGGCCATCGAGCAACCCCTCGCGCACGGGCGCTGCATTGCGAGAACCATCAAGACGCTCGGGTATCCGCCGAGTGACCGTCTGAGCGCCGGATTCAGGCCGTGCCTCTTCAGCTGTGCTCGCCAGGCGTGGCCGACCTAACGCGTCACTACGCCCGCCCGAGCTGAAGCAGGCTGCAGTCATCGCCCTGTGTACCCGACAGCATAAACAAGTCCAAGTTTTTAGCCGTATCCCCACTGGCTCAGTTTCCGGTCGGAGCCAACAAGCCATCATCAAGCTCCGAGGGCGGGCAGGCCGGCTTGGCGCAGCCTGTCGTCCAGCTGGGGCGACACGAGGATGCCTTCCTCGATCTCCTTGATGCACTGGGCCTCGGCGTCGACCTTCTTCTGCGCCGCCGCCAACACGGCCTCGACCTCGCCGCGCGGGACCACCACCACGCCATCGACGTCGCTTACCACTAGGTCGCCCGGGTTCACCGCCACGCCGCCCACCGAGACGGGGATGTGCAAGCGCGGCAAGCCCTTGGCGGTCCGCAGGGGGGAGCCAGCCGCGAAGACCGGGAAGTCGCCCAGAGCCAGCTCGGCGTGTCGCGCGAGGCCGCATCCACGACGAAGCCGCCCAGCTTCGCGGCGGCACCCTGCGTGACCATCAGGTCGCCGAACAGCGCGCATGTGTTGTCGGCCTTGCTATCGACGACGATCACGTCGCCGGGCTTGGCCACGGCCACGGCCACGGCCACGGCGGCGTGGAACATCTGCGCTCAGCAGAGACGATCTCGATCTCTGCACTGCTAAGCGGAATCGTGGCGTCCTATAAAGGAAAGGGGCAAGTTATCCAGTCAAGCCATGCGTCCGAGCAAGACTCGAGCCGAAATGAACCCGATAGAGCTTCGTGCGCGACAAGACTCGAGGACTGGCAACATGTCCGCCATAGACAAGTGGTGCGTCTCTCTCGCCCAAGCAGTTTGGGGCCGAAGTCATTACATTGGGCTTAGCTCATCGGTCCACGTGCACCCGCACTTAGCATCGAACGAGCGCTTGATAAGCAGCATCGTGCGACGTTTGTTCAACTCCGGAGAATCTGCAATGAAACATGAAGCCGTCGGGCAAAGCTCTAACACCCCGGGTGACCGCGCTCGTGCCTTGTTCAAGGTCTTGGATGACAAAAAGCTCATCCCTGAAGGATTTATCGGAAATTTCACGAAGCTCATGGAGGAAGTTTGGGATCCCTCCAATGGCGCTCGCGTCGTTGCCCGCGCTTGGGTCGATCCGGCCTTCCGCGAACTGCTTTTGAAGGACGGTACCAAAGCCTGTGAACAGTTCGGGTACACCGGGCCGCAGGGCGAGTACATCGTGGCACTCCCGAACACCCCGACGCTGCAAAACGTGATCGTCTGCAGCCTGTGCTCGTGCACGAACTGGCCGGTGCTGGGCCTGCCGCCCGAGTGGTACAAGAGTTTCGAATACCGCGCCCGCCTTGTCCGGGAGGGCCGCACCGTACTTCGCGAGCTCGGAGAAGATCTTCCTGATGACGTTGCAGTCAAGGTGTGGGACACGACTGCCGAGACGCGCTACATGGTCCTTCCGGTGCGTCCGGAAGGTACGGAGGACATGTCCGAAGAAGAGCTGGCAACACTGGTCACCAAGGATGTGCTAATCGGGGTCGCGCGTCCGCACGTTTCCTGAGCTCACTTTCACGAACATTCAAGAGGTAAACCATGGACGGAATTCACGATCTCGGCGGCGTTCAGGGATTCGGCAAAGTGCCGCATACCAAAAACAGCCTGACCTACAAGCCGATTTTCCATGAGGATTGGGAGCATCTGGCGTACAGCCTTCTTTTTCTCGCCGCCGATCACATGAAGCAGTTCAGCGTCGACGAACTGCGCCACGCGATTGAACGTATGGGCGCACGCCATTATTTCGGTGCCTCCTACTACGACCGGATCGTCATTGGTACGGCCACCTTGCTGGTCGAGCAGGGCGTGATAAGCAAGGAAGAACTTGACGCCTGTCTCGGCGAAGATTTTCAGTTGGCTCGGGGCTATAGCTCCCCCGGTCGGCCGGCGCCCCCGGAGCGCCCGCCGTTCGAGATCGGTGACCGTGTCAAGGTTCGCGAGGAATTTGTTGCGGGACACATCCGCATGCCCGCCTACGTACGGGGCAAAGAGGGGAAGATCTTGCACCGTACATCGGTCAAGTGGCCATTCCCTGACACCATCGGGCACGGCGACAAATCTGCGCAGATGCAATCGACTTACCACGTTGAATTCGACGTCAAAGACCTTTGGGGCAGTGCAGCTGACGACGGAACGGTCGTCGTCGATTTGTTCGAGGGCTACTTGGACAGGGTGGCTGTGGCCGTGAAGGACGGGGACATCCCCTCCAAGCAGGCTGCAAAGCCGGCCAAGGAAACTGCGCTGGCCTGAGCTTCGAGATGTCCTCCGAGTACTCTCCTGGCACAGGTAGGTTGCCCGTAACGGTGCTGTCAGGCTTTCTTGGGTCTGGAAAGACAACGGTCCTTAACCATGTCCTTCGCAATAGAGAGGGAATGAAGGTTGCGGTGATCGTCAATGACATGAGCGAGGTCAACATTGACGCAGAGGATGTCGCTCGAAACGCGGCCCTTCTAAAGGGTACGGATCAGCTTGTGGAGATGAGCAACGGGTGCATTTGCTGCACCCTGCGTTCTGACCTCTTGGATCATGTGGGCGAGCTCGCGCGCGCCAACGCGTTTGATTACTTGCTGATCGAGTCCACCGGCGTTTCCGAGCCGATGCCGGTCGCTGAAACCTTCGCTTTCCTCGACAAGGAAGGTTTCAGTCTCAGTGAGTTGGCTCGCTTGGATACGTTGGTGACCGTAGTCAACGGAGAGACTTTTACAACGCTGCTGGAATCGTCGTCGTACATCGAAAATACTGCCAGTGACGGGCCGAAACGTCCACTCTCAGAGCTTCTGACCGAGCAAGTCGAATTTGCCAATGTCATCCTGGTGAGTCACGTCGATGTCATTGGTGAAGGCAGGTACCAGGAGTTGCGTACGATCCTCGGGGCCTTGAATCCTGCTGCGAAGATTCTCCCTATCGAAAACGGCAGGGTTGATCTCCCAGAAGTACTGAACACCGGCAGGTTTGACTTGCCCAGTCTCATAAATTCTCCTGGATGGATGCGCCGGCTTGAAGACGTGGAAGTTCCACACTCCGAATCCGAAGCGTTTGGGATTTCGTCATGGGTGTACCGCGAGCGCAGCCCGTTTCATCCCGGCCGTCTGCTGAAGTTGCTGGACCAACCTTGGAAGAACGGGCGGCTGCTGCGCACCAAGGGCTACTTCTGGACGGCCAACAATTTTCACGACATTTCCATGCTGGTTCAAAGCAGCGGAGAGTTCCGTTGGGGTTTCATGGGCAAATGGTGGCGGTTTATTCCCAAAGAGCAGTGGCCCGCAGACGACTATCGTCTCGAGGGTATTACGTCAAAGTGGGATGAGCACGTCGGCGATTGTCGGCAGGAAATCGTGTTCATCGGACAGAACGTCGATTGGGAACTGTTGGCGAGCGAACTCGATGGATGCCTTTTGACCGATCGTGAAATTGAAATGGGTCCGTCTGAGTGGGCAAAGCTTCTGGGAAGCGCTGAATTGATGGATCGGGCAACGTCGAAATTGCCGGGGCATCAGCGTTGATCCTCCGCCATCGAGCGCTCCAAGACCGCACATAAAAAAGCACTCCCCGCGTCGAGGTTGGCCGCAGAGCGGCCACCTCAGAGATTTGCGATAGCTCGCCCTAATCAACTTTAAGTAGAAAACTGGATTCTTTATGAATGAAGATTTGCACTACCTCGATTTACTTACCGTGGGTCGTTTGATTCAATCTCGCGAGTTGTCGTCCGTCGAGGTGACCCAGCACATGCTGCAGAGAATCGAGAAGCTCGACGGTAAATTGCATAGTTACTTCACTGTCATTCCCGAGTTCGCTCTTGCAGCCGCGAATACTGCGGATGCTCAAATTGCAAGCGGTGAGACCCTTGGCCCCCTTCATGGCGTTCCCATCGCGGTCAAAGACCTGGTGGAGACGGCTGGCGTAACCACCACCCATGGCATGCCGATCAAAAAAAGCTTCGTGCCTTCAAAGGACGCAACGGTAATCACCAAGCTTCGCGGCGCTGGCGCTGTGATACTCGGCAAACTGGCGCAGACGGAAGGTGCCTTTGCAGACCATCATCCGGACGTCGTGCCGCCAGTGAATCCGTGGAGTAGCGAGCTTTGGTCGGGCGCATCGTCAAGCGGGTCGGGCGTCGCGACCGCAGCGGGTCTTTGTTTCGGTTCTCTCGGTACCGACACCGGTGGCTCGATTCGATTTCCTTCTGCAATGAATGGCATCACGGGACTCAAGCCGACCTGGGGTCGCGTCAGCCGTTACGGGGTGCATGAACTCGCTGCATCGCTGGATCACGTTGGACCCATGACACGCTCGGCGGCCGACGCTGCAGCGATGTTGTTTGCGATTGCCGGGGCCGATCCTCTGGACCCCACTGCGAGCCAAGAACCAGTCGCGGACTATTTGAACTTAATGACTCGGGGATTGAAAGGTCTTCGCATCGGCATCGATGAATCCTGGACTTCGGCGCGAGTGGACGAGTCCGCTCGGCGCGTGCTCGAGCACGTACAAAGCGTCGTTCAGGGGCTTGGTGGACAGGTTCGTCCAGTCAACTTCCCGGACGCGGAGCAGGCGCTTCAGGACTGGGTTCCGCTCTGCGCAGTCGAAACCGCTGTTTATCACGAAGGAGATTTTCCAGCGCGTCGTGACGAGTACGGTCCGGCTCTTGCCGGTCTGATTGACCAGGGCCGAAAGCTCACAGCTTTGGAGTACCAAAAGCTATGGCTGGCACGTGCAGATTTTCGTGGGCGCGTGACCGCTTTATTCCAGTCCGTTGACTTGTTGCTGGTTCCTGCTTTTTCGATCTCAGGCCCTACAAAAGAGTTGATGGCCAGATTTGGAACCGACGCCGAATTGTTTTCAGGCATGCTTCGGTACACAGCTCCATTCGACATGTCCGGACATCCGACAATCACTTTGCCCGGCGGGCGCACCAGTGAAAACGCTCCGATTGCGTTCCAGTTTGTGGCCCCGCATTTCGGTGAATCATCGCTCTTTCGCGCCGGATGGGCGTTCCAGCAAGCAACCGATTGGCATTCGAAGCATCCTCGGTTTTGATTTTGCGCCCTTTAGCCGGCAACTCGAATTTACGTCGAAGGAGACACGCATATGAACCCTAACAGTGTGAAGCGGCTCGGGCTCGTGGTGAAAAGGGGCGACATGTCCCAAGCCCAATTTTCCAATCATTGGCTGCATGTTCATGCAGAGCTCTGCAAGAGGCTGCCCAACCTCTTGCGCTATTCCGTCAATCTGGTTGATCGGGAGCGCTTTCCCGAGTTCGGCTATGACGGATTCTCAGAGCTATGGTTTGAGTCCGAGGAGGCCATGCTTGCATCCTTGGGAAGCGCCGCCGGAACGACTCTCCTCGCGGATCTCCCCAATTTCACTGAGCGCATCTACCCGATCATCAGTCACGAATTCCACCAGATCTGGGCATAGAGGTACCCTTCGAAACGGGGCAGGGGTGCGATGTTGACGTCAGCTTGTTCGATGTCGCGCTACACCAGCTTGGCTATGCAGGCACTTGGTATCTGAACACTGGTGATGCACCGACGCGTCTGCCGCGCGGCGCACATCTCTCTGTCCCCCCAGTACAGACCTTTCGGACTGCCGATGGTTGGGTTTACGTGATGTGCATGACGGACAAGTTTTGGAACGCGTTGTTGGGCGTGCTCGGTGAACCGAATATTACCGAGGAACCGCACTTCGCGAATCAGGCTCTTCGCGCGCGATATCGAGACGAACTTACCCAGGCACTTGACCGTGTTTTTAGTGAAAGTCCTACCTCGCATTGGCTTGAAGCCTTGAGTGGTGTTCTTCCGATTTCCCCGGTTTTGACCGTACCACAGGCACTAGAAAACCAATTTGTTCAAGAAGTCGATATGGTGCGAACAGTCCCCCACCCACTAGCTCCAGATATGAGACTTCTAGGAAATCCCTTGAAGTTTGATGGCAACCGACCCACGCAGCGCGTTTGCGGACCGCTGGAGTGAAAAGCGTCGTATTCACCATTGGTGGCATTGCATTAGTCAACTTGCTAGGTAACTTGGCGGGATTCGTCAGCCCCTACATGGTCGGATTCATCAAGGACGTAACTCCAGAGCACGGGCAGGGGCATGTATGCGCTTAGCGCGTGCATGCTGATCAGTGCTCTCTTGGTCATCGTCGCCATCCCCGCTCGCTTGGTCAATCGCTGACCAACCCTTTTCCACATCAACAGATACACACCATGAAAATTGGCATGATCGGCATCGGCCTTATGGGGCACGGTATTGCCACCAACCTTCAAAAGCACGGACACGCGCTGACTTTGCTGGAGCATCCCGGAAACCAGCCGCTAGATGCGCTCATTTCGGGGGGCGCGGCGACACGCAAAACGCCGCGAGAAGTAGCTTCGGACGCCGACATGGTGATTTTGTGCGTCACAGGGACGCCACAGGTCGAAGCGGTATTGCTCGAGTCAGACGGCGTGCTTTCCGGGCTGAAGGCCAAGGCTGTGGTGATCGACTGCTCCACGGCCGTCCCTAGTTCCACCGAACGGCTCGCCGAAGCCGTCCATGCTGCAGGAGGGCGTTTCTTGGATGCCCCCATGACCCGTACGCCAAAGGAGGCTGCGGAAGGGCGGTTGAACCTGTTGGTGGGAGGCTCCCTCGAGCTATTCGCAGAATGCCTGCCTGCGTTGCGCTGCTTTGCTGAAAACGTGGTTCATTCGGGCCCTGTGGGCGCCGGGCACCGCATGAAACTGCTGCACAACTACGTGTCGCTCGGTACCGTTGCGCTCATGGCAGAAGCCGGCGCCTGCGCGCTGCGCGCCGGGATCGAACCCAGCGTGTTCGTCGAGATTCTGACGAAGGGCGGTGGGCACGGCGCCGCGCTCGACCGGCTCAGGCCCTTCATGCTCGCGAACGACAGCTCCGCCCTGCGCTTCGCCATGAGCAATGCGCAGAAGGACCTCGGCTACTACACCAAGATGGCCGGCGAAACGGGCGCGGTGCAAGACATCGCGAACGCCGTTCTCGAGACGTTCGGAAGCGCGGTGGCCCAGGGAGGGGCGGACACGTTTGTCCCAGAGCTGGTCACGCTGCTCAAGACGCGCGAAACCACATCTGCCAAAGACCACCACTAACAGGAGCACATCGACATGACACAAGAGACCTTCAAGGGCGAAGCCGCAACCTCAATCAACCCGGCAACCGGCGAAATGGTTGAGCGGTATCCGTGTCAAAGCGACGCCGAGGTCGAGAACGCGCTCCAGCGTTCGCGTCGGGGATTCGAGTTGTGGTCCAAGACGCCTGCGGCAGAGCGCGTCGCGGTGATGCGGCGCATCTCGGCCATTCTGCGCAGGGATATCCACCAGATCGCGAAGATGGCCACGATGGAAATGGGCAAGCCCGTTCAGCAAGCGCGAGGCGAAGTCGAGAAATGCGCAGTGATGTGCGACTGGTACGCGGAGCACGGTGAGTCGCTCGTGGCCGACCAGCCGTCGTCCATTGGACCCGATGCCTATGTGGCTTATCGCCCAATGGGCACCGTCCTGGCAGTCATGCCCTGGAACTTTCCGTTCTGGCAGGTCCTGCGGGGTGCCGTGCCAGTGCTGGTCGGCGGCAATGGCTATCTGCTCAAGCACGCGCCGAACGTCATGGGGTGCGCTTATCTGGTCAAGAGCGTGTTGCAGGAGGCCGGCCTACCTGAGGGCGTGTTTGAGGTCGTCAACGTCACCAACGACCAAGTTTCTCGCATCATCGCGGACCCCCGGATTTCCGCCGTCACGGTGACCGGGAGCGTGCGTGCCGGCTCGGCCATTGCGGCCCAGGCCGGCGCAGCCCTCAAGAAAACCGTGCTGGAGCTGGGCGGGTCAGATCCGTTCATCGTGCTGGCCGACGCGGACATTGAAGGCGCGGTCCAGGCAGCGCTGGTAGGCCGCTTCCAGAACACCGGCCAGATCTGCATCGCCGCCAAGCGCATCATCCTGGAGCAGCCCATCGCGGAGGAATTCACCGCACGCTTCGTGGAAGGGGTGAAGACCATGAAGCTGGGCGATCCGATGCAGGAAGACACCTACCTCGGTCCGATCGCGCGCGCCGACCTGCGCGACGAGTTGCACGCGCAAGTGCAAGCCAGCGTGCAGGCAGGCGCACGTCTGCTGCTCGGTGGGGAGCGGCCCGAGGGTAGCGGTTTCTATTACCCGGCTACGGTTCTTGCCGACGTCCGGCCAGGCATGGCGGTGTTCGACCGCGAAACCTTTGGTCCGGTGGCCTCGTTGACAGTGGCTGCCGACGTGCGAGAAGCGGTAGCGTTGGCCAACAACAGCGACTACGGCCTGAGTGGGGTGGTATGGACGGAGAACCGCGAACTGGCCCGACAACTGGCAGGAGAAGTCGAAACCGGTGGCTTCTTCGTCAACAGCTTCTCCGCTTCGGACCCGCGTGTGCCGATCGGCGGGGTCAAGAAGAGCGGCTACGGCCGCGAATTGTCGAGCTACGGCGTTCATGAATTTATGAATGTCCAGACCGTGTGGTTCGACCGTAAATAAGGACCGAGGAGATGACGGTCATGAAGAAAACTCTCAACATCGTTGGTTGCGGCAAGGTCGGGCAGACTCTCGGCCGTCGGCTGCAGGCACGTTGGCTTGAAACTGCTGTCGGTCGCCAAGGCCGTGGTCGGCGATCTTCCCGCGTCGAGGCGGTCGCGAAGATGACGGGCATGGTCAACGCCGAGTCCGATTTTCTGGCGCATGCCCAGATGATCAAACGGCTGCTCGGACCTGTGGATTGAAGTGCTCGGCGAGGCGGGTTGCCATGCCCGCTCCGCAGTCGGCATGAGATCGCTTCCCTTAGGCGTGATTGTTGAGCCCGAAGCCATTTTCGCGATCAAGTTGTGGGGCGGCAGCGGATCACTTGCATTGACAACCACAGCAACGGAGACATTCCATGCTTGATTTTCTTAACGACCTTCTGTGGGGCAAGGAGTCTGAGGACCTCGAACGTCTGCAGCGGGGCGCTCAAGCGTTCGGCTCGCGTCAGCGTCTGAGTGCTCCAAATAAGGCTGCCATGCGATGCGAGCACGACCTGCCACCACTGAATCCGAATTGGCAATGAACCCTGATCGCGCATTACCCTCATTCATAGAGGGCTACGGGACGGTGCGTCCGTACCGCTCAAGTGAGCCACTCAACGTCGCCAAGCCTGCCAGCGTCAGGATGTACGCTGTCCAAACGGGGCATTCCAAGTGTCTGGCCTCGATCGACGCGGCACTGCAAGCGTGCGAAGTTGGCGACGGCGCCACGCTGTCCTTTCATCACCATCTACGCAACGGCGACCACGTGTTGAACATGGTCATGGAAGTCTGCGCGGCACGTGGACTGAAAGGTCTGACCGTCGCGGCCAGTTCGCTGTTCCCGATTCATGCACCGCTGGTGGCGCACATGCGCAGCGGCCTCGTGGCGCGGATCGTGACCGCCTACATGTCGGGACCGGTCGCTGATGCGGTTTCAGACGGCGTATTGAGCAGGCCTGTGGTGATGCAAACGCACGGCGGGCGCGCTCGCTCCATCGAAACGGGGGAACTGCACATCGACGTTGCGTTCATCGGCGCGCCTTCAGCAGATGACTACGGCAACATCAATGGCGCCCACGGACCTTCGGCCTGTGGTCCCCTGGGCTACGCCATGGTCGACGCGCGCTACGCGGACCGGGTGGTGGCCGTGACCGACCATCTGGTGCCGTATCCTGCATGCCCGATCGACATCTCGCAGGACCTGGTCGATTTTGTCGTCCGGGTCGATTCAATCGGCGACCCAAAGGGCATTCTGTCCGGCACTACGCGCCCCACGTCTGATCCGGTCGGCCTGGAGATCGCGCACGCTGCGGCCCGCGTGATCGCCGCGTCCGGTTTGCTCGTAGATGGGTTCTCGTTTCAGACTGGCGCCGGCGGCATCTCCCTGGCGGTGGCTATGCAGCTGCGAGCGCTGATGCAGGCTTCCGGCGTCAAGGGTAGTTTTGCCGCCGGAGGGATCACCGGCCACCTCTGCGCGATGCTGGATGAAGGCTTGTTCCGCACTCTGTTCGACGTGCAGTGCTTTGACCTGGCATCGGTCGAGTCCTACCGGCGCGATCCCAGGCACCAGGCGATGTCGGCGTCCCTATACGCCAGCCCATGCAACCGCGGGGCCGTGGTGGATCGGCTCGACGCGATGATTCTGGGGGCCGCCGAGGTCGATGTTGACTTCAACGTCAACGTGATCACCGGGTCGACGGGCCGGATCCTCGGTGGCTCAGGCGGGCACGCCGATACGGCGGCAGGCTCCAAGCTGGCTATCGTTACCACACGCCTTGCATCCGCAGCGGGCCCGAAGATCGTACAGCGGGTGAACTGCGTCACAACGCCAGGCGAGTCCATCGACGTGGTCGTTACTGAGGCAGGCATCGCCGTAAATCCCCGTCGAAATCAACTGGCCAGGGATCTGGTAGCAGCGGGGCTGCCGGTGAAGTCCATTGATGAACTTTGCGTGCTTGCAGCTGCGCACCACGGGCCTCGCACGCCGCGCAAAGAAGGTGTGTCTCGTGTCGTAGGTGTCGTCGAGTACCGAGATGGAAGTGTCATCGATGTCATCCGCTTAGCCCCACGGTGTTAGCGCCAGTGCAATCGTGATCAGGTTGCCCGTTCTGACGACCGCGTCAGTGCGAGATCGTTTGCGCGGGACGGATCTGATCTTCCAGACCGTTCAGCACACTATGCGGTGTGCACCCGAACTCCGCGCGAAACGCGCGGCTGAAGTGTGAGAGGTCCGTGAAGCCGCAATCGAAGGCCGTGGATGTCACGCTTCGCGCCTGGCCGCCGCTCAGTGCGCGATGGCTTGCCTGCAGGCGTACTGACCGGACCAGTTTCATGGGCGTCTGGTTGTGCATCGCGAACGCGCGGGTGATGGTGCGCTCCGACACATGATGTGCCTGCGCGAGCGACTGCAGGGAAAGCTCTGCCGAAGCGTAGCGCTCCCTGATATAGGCGCAGACCTTGGTGAACAGGTCTCTTTCGTGCACTGCCTGCCGCTGGTCGGACTGCGGCCCCATACTCAACGCGACGACGTCCAGCAGCGCGCTCAGATATCGATCGGCAACGGCTGCGTCGGGGAAGGCGGTCGTCGCAGCCTCCACGATCATGGACTGCAGGGCCATGAGACCCGGGCGCTTCGAATCGATGACCGTTGCCGTCATGCTCTCGGCGCGCGGTAGGCGACTGAGCAGCTGTTCGCGGCGCAGCCGCAGGGCATACATCTTCCTGGGTGCGGTGAAGAAGTCGAAGGGCCGTGCCGAGTCGTAGAGGATCATGTCGCCGCTCCGGAACGACGCCTCGCGCCCTCCCTGACTGACCTTCGCCGTCCCATCGATCAGGTATCCCAGCCAGATGTCGTCGTCCGGCGCGACACGGATATGCGATGACTCCCGTCGCCAGTGGAAGCCCGGCGAGGAGAGCACACCCACATGCGTGCTGCCGAACTCATGGATGTCGAGCGTTCCGTCGAACGGGGCGTCCTCCAACTTCCAGCTTGCGCCGGGAATGAGGTGCTTGCACACGACCTCCTTCCAGAATTCGAAGCGACGGTTGGCTTCCACGGTCTGCGTGGAGTACTGTACGTTCATGGAGCGCTGCCTCCTAAGGTCGTCTGGGGTCAAAATGGCAACAGTCGATTCAATCTGACGTCATGCGGCAGTCGAACTGGTGGCGGCGTACACGCAATAAGCATGCCTCTCCATGCCGCACGCCGCGAGGGTACGGTAGACAGGCTATGGACGACTACAGGTTTGAGTGAGAGGGTCTTCCCGAGGAGCCCAGATGGCAGCCGTTTGGCGCCCATCGCACTGCCCAACTCGCCGTGGGACCGCCCCCCGTGCACGGTACGGAGCAAGAGGAGAACGCCGTGGCCGGCAAGGAGTGCGCGCTTCGTCGTTCTGGTTGCCGCAGTGAACCTGATCGGCCGCTGACGTGACCTGCGGACGCCGGCGCAACGCAAGCCCGATCTGCTACGGTGTCCAGGAACACGTCACCCCATCGCTATGTCGCGGGGCGACGAACTGCAGGTGGCGAATGAACCCCTCGGGCTCCTCACCGTCCCGGAGGGACGCAGGTCGGATGACCCATCAGGGCGATCGGCACCGTGTCTCCAAGCGTGTCGTAAGTCATTCCCGCGTTGGAGCCGAGCCCAGTCAGCGCCGACGCATCCTGGCCAACAGTCCCGCTGCGAGCAACCTCGATAGGGGCGAAGAGCATCAAGGCGAGCGGATGTCGCTTCCCGCGTCGGGAGGCGCATCCAGGAATAGAGCCTGTCGAGCGCCCACGAACTCATGATCGTGCATGCCAGCCTCGACTGTCGGGCAGCCGCAGCGGGTCCGTGTCGCTGGCAGCACGGCCGATGCGGGCCTTGGCGACACCCCTGCGCGTACTTTAAGCCGCCGTGCGCGCTCGCTTCGCCATCAGCCTGGATACCAGCAGGATGAAAGTGATGATGATGCCCTGGATGATCTCCTGGATTCCTGTCGGCAGCCTGAATACCTGCATGACGGTCACCAGCAGCACGAGCATGACTGAGCCAAGCATGGTGCCCAGAAAGGTCGTGCGTCCGCCCACGATCGCGGTCCCGCCTATCACCACGGCACCGATCGATTGAATGAGGTAGGCGCTGCCCATGTCCAGGAACGCCCCGCCCGAGCGCGCGGCCAGGACAGCGCCGACCAATGCCGCGAGACACCCGCTGATCATGAAGCATGCGATGGTCACGCAATGAACCCTGATGCCGGCAAGCTCTGCAGCGCGATGGTTTTGACCCGTGGCGATAATCGAATGTCCGAAGGCAGACCTGGTCAAGAGCCAGCTGGATCCGACCGTGACCACGAGCGCTAGCAGGACGACGACGGGAATCGCCGCGATCCAGCCATTCGAGACCTGTGCGAGCGGCCCGAAGTTCGCCATGCCGATGCCTGAATTGAGAAGCTGACACGCAGTTGCGAGGATGTAGCCCACGCCGAGCGTGACGATGATGGCCGGCAGACGGAGCCTGGAGACGACGAATCCGTTCGCCGCGCCCACCAGAAGACCTGCAGCCATCGTGGAAGCCAGTGCCGCGGCCAGATTGCCAGCGCTGCCGTCGGATATCCGGGTCGTGATGAATGCGCCCATCGTCACCATGCTGGCGACGGAAAGGTCGATGTTGGCGCGGCCTGTGGTGATGGTGAATGCCTGGCCGATCGACACCACTGTCAGAAAGGCTGCCGACACCAGGATCCCGACGAGGCTGGACAGCCGAACGTCTCCGGTCGCGTACGACAGGATCAACCAGAGCAGGACGATGCCGACTGCACATCCGGCCCATTCTTTGCCGTTCAACGCCTTCATCGCGCCACCTTCCGTTCGAGCACCTGGACGAGCAGCAGCCCCAGGAGCAGCCCGCCCTGTATCGCCGCCGTATAGCTCGTGCTCACGCCGAGACTCCCCAGCAACGTTCCCACGAGCGATAGCGTGATCGCGCCCGCCGCAACGGAAAAGGGGCGCATCACTCCGCCGTGGAGCGGGCAGCCACCGATCACAACCGTCGCGACGCTCAGGAGCGTCAACGACGAACCCGAATTGACGTCGGCGGCGTTGTTCAGCGCTGTCATGGACAGTCCGCCTACGGTGATGAAGGCGGCGGCGATCCCGTAGCGGACGGCCTGGTTACCGATCGCGGACCAGCCGCTTTTAACGAGCGCACCGGGATTGCGGCCAAAGCCAAGGAGGGCTACACCCAGGCGGGACCGGGAGACGCCCCAGGCGAGGATCGCCGGGAGCAGGATCAGAACGAGCGGTGTCGACAGGAAGGGGAGGTCGAAGTCGAACATCTTCACGAGCCACTCGGGACTCGTCCCGCCGGGCGTGGGAAGCAGGGTGTGGCCGACTCCCAGCCAGACGAACGAAGCCCCAAGCGTGACGACCAGGGAGGGGAGTGCGTTGACGACGATCGCTGCGCCGAGTCCGATGTAGAGGCACACCAACGCGAGGATCGCGGCGATTCCGGCAAGAGGAAACGCTGGCATCAACGTCGCGGCGATGACGCTGACGAGCGCGGCGAATGGACCTGCCCCGAGATCGATCTGTGCGCCGCTCACGATGAACATCTGGCCCAACGCGACGAAGACCAGATTGATGGCGGCGGTCAGCAACAGGCTAAGCCCGAATCCCGAAGCTGCGGCAGGGTTGAGCAGGACGATCGCGCCGTAGACCAGCGCGAGCACGAGGAACGGCAGGGCCCCGATGGCGACGGTACTCCATTCGCGGCGATCGTCGACGCGCTCGTCCGTGCCGTGATCCGCGACGTGCGAGAACGAGGCGTCGAGGATGGCCTGCTCGCCGATTTCGTCATGTCTAAGTTCCTTGACGATGCGCTGGTCGTGGAGCACCAAGACCCTGTCGCACTGATGAAACTCGGTGTCCTCGGAGCTGTACCACACCACGATGCGGCCATCGTCGGCCGATCGGTGGATGAGCTCGTAGATCTGACGCTTGGTCTGTACGTCGACCCCACGGGTCGGGTCATCGAGCAGCAGGATGTCGGCACCGATGAGCAGTGGCCGAACCATGAGCGCCTTCTGCTGATTGCCTCCGCTCATCTCGGTGATCTTGGCGTCGAATCGGTCGTCGGGCACGCCCAGATCGTTGAGGAATCGAGCTGCCGCCTCTCGCTCGGCGCGGGGGGAGATCGGTGTCAGCCACGGCGTTTTGGCTACAAGGCTGACCAGGGTGTTCTTCAACACTGACAGACCGGGCAGAATTCCCTCCTCAACCCTGTCCCCTGTGACGAACGACGCGGTCAGGCCCCGCTCGGCAATCAAAGGGCCCTGCACACGCGCTTGGCGCAGGATCTCACGCAGCATCTGCGACTGGCCGTTTCCCTCAAGACCGGCCAAGCCCACTACCTCGCCTTTTAGAATTTCAAGGGGATGTCCCAGGCCGTTCGAAGCGTCGGTCTCGGCCATTCGAAGTCCGCAGGTGCCGGCAGATTCCTGCACGCATTTGCGGATACTCCGATGCACGCCGGTCGTCGCGGTCGTCCCCATCTCTCGCAACAGATGCTCGATGCTGCTGTCCCTCGTGTCGCCCTGCGAGACGAGCGTACCGTTCTTGAGCACGACGAAGCGGTCAGTCAGATGGATGACCTCCTTCAGCTTGTGACTGATGAAGATGAACGAGACGCCGTCCCGTGCGCGGCGACGTACGAACGCACGCAGGGACTCGCTCTGACGAGCATCCAGGGACGAGGTCGGCTCGTCGAGAATCAAAAGCCGAAGGCGCGGATCGCACGCCGCGCGCGCGATCTCGATCATCTGTCGCTCGGCCAGCGGCAGTTGTTCGACCGGGCAGTTCAGATCGATGCGGGTATGCGGGAAGATCGACTGGAGGCTCTCGGTGGCCATTGCTCGCATCTGCGCGCGCCATCTGCGATCGGTGCCGGAGCTGTACTCGATCAGGAAATTTTCGACCGCCGACAGATTGGGAGACAGCGAATGCTCCTGGAAGACCGTCCGTATACCGCGGACCTGCGCGTCGCTTCGTGTGAAGTGTTCTGGCCGCGAGGCCTCTGGACCGAACACGAGTTCACCCTCATCCGGACGCACCAGGCCGGAGATCGACTGCACCAGCGTGCTTTTCCCCGCGCCGTTGGCACCAACGAGGCCGATGACCTCGCCGCAGTGAATATCAAAGGAAATGTTGCTGTTGGCCCGGGTCTCGCCGTAGATCTTTGTCAATCGTCGCAGTGAGAGGAAGATCTCGCGGGACTGCACGGCAGGACGCTCTCGCTCCTGCAGGTTGAGGGTGGTTTTCATGGGTGTTGTGCTTCACAAAAGCAAAGCGCCCTGAGAGGCGCCTGGTTGCCGCTGTGGGGGCGGTTACTTTGCGTTCAGCAGGTTCGTCCTGACCCATGCCTGATCGTATGTCGGCGCGATGATCTTTCCGGGCGGCGTCTTCGAGAACTCGCCGAGGTTCTTCTGATCGATCGAGACCACCGCCATGCTCTGGGTCTTGGGTACTTTCGCGCCTTGTCGGATGGCGATGGCGTACCACATCGCGGCGGTCACGATGCCGGGGCTCGTGTTCACCGACATCGTCTTGTAGCCGCTCGACTTAGACTTCTCGTCCCACCAGCGGATGAAGTCGGATGAACCTGCGCCGCCGATGACAGGCAGCTTGGATCTGTACTGGGGCGCGTTGTCGAAGGCCTTGGCGATACCGTAGTCGTCGCCACCGCCCTGAGAGAGCACCAGGTCGATGTGGGGCAGGGTCGGCAGGATGTTGCTGACCTGCGCCTGGGCGACCGCTGCGTTGAAGTCACCACGCACCGTCGCTACGAGCTTGATGTCGGGATAGTCCTTGAGCGCCAGATTCTGGGCTTTGAACATCTGCGCATCGGGCGAGGTGCCTGCGAAACCGCGCACCTGCAAGACGTTGCCCTTGCCGCCGATCGAGTCGATGAGCGCCTTCGTAAGGCCGGTCTGATAGTCGAACTGGAAGTTCAGGTTGTAGGCACACGGCGCCGTGACGATGCCGTCGAAGGCGACCACGGTGATCTTCGCGCTGCATGCCTTTTCGAGGATGCCGTTCAACGCCGCTTCGGATGCCGGATTGACTATCAGGACGTTGACGCCCTTGAGAATGAACTCACTGATTTGTGCAATCTGCTGGGTCGGACTCCCGTCGCCGTTTCCGATGTGGTAGCTGTCGATCGCCCCATCGGCCTTCGCCTTGTCGGCCGCCTCGGTGAACAGCTCCACCATTTGATGTTTCCATGTGTTGCCATAGAACGAGTTGGACATGCCAACAACAATCTTTTCGGCGGCGATCGCATGGTGCGCAACGCTTAAGATTAGCGAAGCCAAAAGGGCCAGAGACTTGACTTGCATGATGCTTATGTCCTTGTATTTCTGAGATTGAAGAAGCCAGAAAAGAGGCTCAAAGCATTATGTGAATCAGCACTCGCGAGCATTTGGACAGTCGTGCCAACTGAGTTGTTCGGGCTTGCCAACCACTTGTTGTCTGAACGCCAGGAGTTGCACCTTGGTGCTCGACTTGTGATCGACGGTGCGTTCGCGCGGCGCGCTATTAAGCGCAGCAATTCGGCGCTGACAGCCGACAACCACCGCAGTGCAGTTGCAAATGTTCCGTCTTGACCGTTATCGGCTGGCCACTACGACCGACCCTGCAGGCACTTGCCGGTCGGAGAAGTCGCAGCAACACAGTCCTCCACTTAGCGCTCAACGACGACGGACATGCGCTACGGGTCCCGGAAGTTCGGCTCAGGTGCGCGGTCAGGCACCGCTGCGCAGCACGTCACTAGGTCGCTTGCCGAATCGACGCTTGAACAGCCGCGAAAAATGAGACAGGTCATTGAACCCGGTCTGAAATGCTGCGTCGGAAATCTGTGCCACACGTCGCTCGTTCAACAGGGCATAGCCGGATTTCAGACGAAGTTCCCAGATCGACTTGCTTACCGAGCAATCGTGATGCGCGAACGCGCGTGCTAGAGTTCTGGAGGAGACATACAGGGCGTCAGCGATGTCCTCCGCACACAATCCCACCTCATGCAGCCTCTCGCTGATATGGCTCTGAGCCTTCAGGAAAAGCTTGCGATACCGTGCGCTCTCCGGTTGTCTGAGATCTCCGGCCATTCTCTCGAGGCATGCCGAGAGCATATCGAGAAAGCTCCATGCGAACCGAGACCTGCAAGGACCCGGCGCCGCGTCGTCGTCAAGGTGCCACGCCTCTTCGGCCATGCAGCGCAGCACCCGACCTATCGACTGATGCCCGTCAATCTGAATGGACATCATGTCCTCGAAACGAGGAAACCGGGCGGCCAGATGGCGCCGGCCTATGCGGATCAGGAGCATCGACTCCGGTGACAGATGATGCTCGAAGGGGCGGGCTGAGTCGTACAAAACGATGTCTCCGGCCCCTAGGACCGCATCGACGCCGTTCTGACTCATCTTTGCGGAGCCCGCCTGCATGAGCGCAAAGACAATGTCATCCTGGGTGCTTGTGCGAACATGGCTGGCCGTCCGGCGGAACTCGTGTTCGTTCGCGCTCAGTCGGCAGACGGTCAGCGGCCCAAGCTCATGGCCGCTAAGGCTGGCCTGGAAATCGGATGCCCGGTCAAAGCGGCCTGCCGCCGGGATCAGGCGCTCGGCAATGATCGAACTCCAGTAGTCATGACACTTTTCTCCGCGCAGAGATCTTGTCGAATAGTCAAAGTTCGTCATGTGTCTTTAGGATGTAGATCCAGGATGTCCGAGCGCAGGCACATGGACCGATTTGATGTGTGGACTACGTCGTCTCGGCGATGCGTCTGAAGGCCGCGCCTTGGTCCGGTGACCTCGGTGACCGATTTCTATCGGCCTCTCTTCATCGCTGCACAGTCGACCGGACGCGGCGGCTCCAGTGCTGTTGATGTCGCCGGCCTCTTGCGCAAGTGGAATGCATCGATATCGCCGTGGGGGAAAGAGTCGGGCATACCCTTGGCAATGCTTACCGCTTCGACTGGCGCCAGCGTGCTTCGCGCAAGCGGAAGAAGTGCGCGCATCGCACCTTCTTCGTCGGCGCCCCAAGATTGCCAGATGCGTGCCGCTTCGCCCAGTAACACGCCGCCGTGCTGTGACGGGTACGCGGCGGCGTGATACTTCGCGCGCATTCCGGGTGACAGATGGTTGACCGCACACCCGACTCTGGCACTGAGCTGTATCAGCACGGCGTTCAGAATTCCCGAGGCCTCGATGGTCACGGTGCAGCCTGCCAGGGTGCGCGCCGCAGCCTCGGGGTGCCCGAAGGTGTGCCGGGTGAAAGCCGCCGATCAGCGCGCCGTCGGCCGCGGCCTTGGCCAAAGCGTCAACGGAGGTCGCCCCACTGCAGTGCACCACACCGATTCCGGGGGGGCAATTCAAAGCGGCAGTAGCCGACGCGATGGCCCCATCCGGCCTAGTCACAAACACAATACCGCATTCGTCGGCGACTGCCTGTGCAGTGATGACTCGACAACTCCTGGTTTTGCCTGCGAGCCGATCGGCCTCTCTGGCGTCGCGACTCGCCGCCGCATGCACCGTGCAGTGAGCGGACGCCAGCGCCCAGGCGAGCGCGTATCCAAGGCGACCGGCGCCGATGAGTCCGAATTTCAGACTTCCGATATCAAGGTTGGCCGTGAGCATAAGCCGCGAAATTCCTGTAAGCCCGACCGCGTCGAGCGCGATTGGCATCATGGCGCGACGGGCGTCCCGTGTCTTGGCGATTCCGGTCGCGCTGTGCAAAACCGGCCAAGCGACCCCGTAAGGTGCGAGGTGTGGCCTGCATGGACCGACGTACAGCGGTGCTCGACCGGATAGAAGGGGCCTGTGCTCCAGGAAAAGCGGCGCGCTCGGCCCAGATCGGGCACTTGGAGAACATCTGATCAAGTCGTAAAACGGCTTGATGACGAGTGTGCGCGTTGTCCCGCAGCCCTCGCAGGCTCATCGCACGGTGCATCTCATACGGTTGAGGGCCTTGTGGCCCCTTCACGGCGCCCGCAGACGCACCTGTCCCATCGTCGCAATCAATTTCCTTCTGGCCATCCACAGGTTAGACAGCGCGACCAGCTTGATCACAAGGGCCGTGTTCTTGGCCAAGCCCTTGAACCGCACCTTCGCCAAGCCGAACTGCCGTTTGATCACCCGGAACGGATGTTCCATCCTTTGCTCAAATGCTGGCTTGGTGGAACAGTGACCTGCACTCGCGATGTTTCTCGCGTCGGATGTGGCGTCGACGATCTAGGGTCAGCTGTTCCAAATCGATGGCGGCACGCGATCGATTGCCTGAGCTGACGCTGGCGCACTTTATTTACTCCATTGCCTGCCTTGATTTTCTTTGAGGGTGCTGTTGCGCGGGAATGCGGACAAAACTTGAACTGCCTGAAAGTAGTTCATGTATTCCTACGAAGATCGGATTCGAGCCGTTGAGCTCTACATCAAGCTCGGCAAACGAGTCAGAGAGCGAGTTGATGGTCTGGACCGACGTCATCTGCTTCGATGGTTGAAGACGCTACCGAAGCGTTTCGGTGCGAACGCGCGAAGGTCGCAATCGACGGCATCGCCGCCAAGCAAAGCCGACACGCAGGAGGCCGTGATGCCGGACCAGGTCAGTCCGCAATGACCATGGCCAAAGGCTGCAAGCACGCCCGGGACGCCCTCGATCTCACCGATCACGGGCAACCCGTCAGGAGTGCTCGGACGCACGCCCATCCAGGGGACCGCATCGCGATCCGGCAGTCGCTCGAAGAACGGTTTGGCGTGCGCTCGCAGAGCTTCGGCTCGTCGATAGTCCGGCGCAGCATCGGGAGCCTTGAACTCCGCAGTACCTGCCAGGCGCAGGCCCGCATTCATTGGGGTGGCGATGAAGTAGTGCTCCGGAAAAGCCACCGGTCGTCGCAGCAGGCCGGTGGCAGCCGGCAGCATCAAGTGGTAGCCCCGCTCCGAGGCGAGGGGCACCTTGCAGCCAAGTGCGCGCAGCAGTTCGGCGGATGCGAGTCCAGCGCAGACGACAACATGGTCGGCATTTATGGACCCTGTGGAGGTTCGGACCGAGAGGCCACTTGCATCTCTCCGGATCTCCTGAACACCGGCTTGCTGGAAACTGGCGCCATAGCGCAGCGCCGACTGCAGCAGGCGCAGGCCCAGCGCCTGAGGGTCGACGCAGCGCCCGGAATTCTTGAACAGCAGGCCACCCGCAAGGCCCTTGCTCAGGGCCGGCTCGCTCTCTGCGAGATCCGTAGTAGCCAGGCGCTCGACAGCGATGCCATGTTCCAACCATTGGGGGATCGCGGCCGCGATCTTCTCGAGTGCAGCGGCATGGCGAAAAGCCAACACCACGCCATCGCGATCCAGAAGGTTGGTGGCGTCGGCAATGCGCGCGAGTCGGTATAGGTGTTCGAAGGAGGGAACGGTCAGCGAGGTCATTGCGTCCGTCACCCGGGTGCGCGCCGTCGCACGCATCAGCGGCAGGGCATGCATTGCCCAACTCGCGAGCTTCGGCGCGTAAGCAGCCCCGACCACGACCGGCCCGTCGCGAGCCATCAGCAGGCGCGGCAGCTGAATCAGCAGCGATGGCGAGACGGGCGGGAAGATGCTTGACTCCGACAAGTGGCCTGCATTGCCGGCCGAGCAACCGTTCATCGGTGCCTGGCGATCAACGATCGAGACCGCATATCCGTCTTTCTGCAGCCGCAAAGCGACCGCAGCGCCGATGATTCCCGCGCCCACTACCACGACTCTGGAACTCCTGGCCCCAGCTCTCGGATCAGCGGTCATGGATGTCCGAAAGAAAGGCCTTTGCGCGCGGATGCGCCGCTCCACTGAAGAAGTCCTGCGGTGCCCCCCTTTCCAGAATCTCTCCCTCGTCCATGAACCAGACACGGTGTGCGATCTCGCGCGCAAAGCCCATTTCATGCGTCACGCACATCATGGCCATGCCGTCACGTGCCGGCGCCTTCGTCACGCTGATCACTTCGCCGACCATCTCGGGGTCCAGCGCACCGGAAGGCTTGATTCGGGCGACGCAGTCGGAAAAGTCAGTGCTCATCGGGATCGATTCTTTCGGTGGAAGCTTGGCTATCGCAGAGGTCGGCAAATTCTGAAACTCGGTCGTCGCTAAAAAAAGCGATATTTCGGATTCCAGTTGCATTCCTGCCGACGATATGTAGACGGCTTCATCTACGCCATTGAGAATGCGATATTTCATACCTACCTGCGATTTCTCCTGACGACACGTCATCGCGGGCACCTGGAGTCACGGTGTTCACATTCAAGCATCTGGAAGCCCTGTACTGGGTGGTCAAGCTTGGCGGGTTTTCGCAAGCGGCCAATCAACTGCACACCACCCAGTCGGCGGTCTCGAAACGCGTGCAAGAACTCGAGGCTCTGGTCGAGACGCAACTGTTCGACCGCAGTCTTCGCACCGCGCGGCTTTCAAGCCGTGGTGAAGAGATGTTCCGAACCGCGCAGCGGCTGCTGCAGGAGCGTGATCTTGCGATGGAGAATTTCGTCAGCCCGCAACTGCGCGAGCGGCGCCTTTGCATCGGGGTGACCGAGGTGACCGCTCTGACCTGGTTGCCGCGACTGGTCAACATGGTGACTTCGCGTTTCCCTCGCGTGCGCGTGGAGCCCAATGTGGACAGCGAAGTCGTGCTGCGCGAGAAGTTGCTGACCGGGGAACTCGACTTAATCATCGCTACGGACAGCGTTCGCGACGACCGTTTTGCTTCGGAGCATGTCGGCCGGCTCTATTTCGACTGGATGAGCAAGCCGGGACTGGTGCGAGGCACGCGCCGATCAATGCGCGCGAGCGACCTGATGAAGTACCCCATCATCCGTCAGCAGGTGAAGTCAGCCAATGGAAAGCTGCTCGATAAATGGTTCCGAGTGAACGACCTGAAGCCCGCGCAGGTCATGGTGAGCAATAGCCTGTTGGCCCAGATCGGAATGACTGTGGCCGGCGCCGGGGTTAGCTATCTGCCAAGCGCATGTTTACGCGTCATGGCCGACGTCGGATTGCTCGAGGTCATCGAGGCCGCCCCCAGTTTGCCCCGGCCTGAGTATCTGGCGACATACCGGGCTGATTCGAATGACACCTTCTTGCCGCTGATCGCCCAGTTGGCGAAGGAGACTTGCGATTTCACGCAGTTGTTTCAAACCTGAGGCGTTGCCCCTGTCGGCCTAGGCGCGTGCTGCGATCGCCTCGATCTCTACAAGGATCTCGAGCGTTGTCGGGCCGCCGAGCAATGTGCTTCGTGCTGGGAAGGGGCCTGGCGCAAAGAACTCGGCGTACATGCGGTTGAAGGCAGTTGTGTCGGCCTCGTTGCGGACGAAACAGGTGCATTTCAACACCCTCTCCTTGGAAGTTCCCGCTGCCGTGAGTACGGTTTGCAAGTTACCCAGTGTCTGCTTCATCTGGGCCTCGAAGCCTTCGAGAATTTTTCCATCGATAACTCCGACTTGTCCTGAGACGTAGACGGTATTTTCGTGCGCTCGAAAACTGGACAGCGGACGAGGCGATATGGAGCTGGACTGGGGAGTAGACATGTTGGGAAAAGTGAAGCCAGTGAAGAGCGGTGATTGTTCGGTGGCCCGGGCTCGAAGAAAAGCGACTTTTTCTATCTCGAATATATGCTCCTATGGAATGAATCTCCCTCGGATGCAAGCTGTCGTCTCACAGGCCTCTCCAATTCGATACGACCATAAGGTCGTGGCATTGAGCCGCGTAGTGGACAAAGCGGGGTCGCGTCGGATGGAGCGAGCCGTATCGCCCAGTACGTTGATGTCAATCGGCGGCGCTGGACCCGAAACCGATCAGAAGCTCACGACGTGCCACGCATGACCAGCGAGCGAACTGATGCGTCCCAGGTGTCCTGACCCACGGCGTCGTAGAGGACCTGCGCGCCGCGCCCATCGGTGTGGCGTCGACGATCTCGAGTCAACTGTTCGCGATCGATGGCGATACGCAATCGATTGCCTACGACTAGCGTTCGCGCACTTTATTTGCTCCAATTTCTTGCCATAGTTTTCTTTGAGGTTGCTGGTCAAGATTGCGTCGGCGCCAGCAAGGAAAGATTGGGGTGAGGTTGGTCACGTTCAGGTCAGCGACTCGCCCACGACCAAGTGCTACCCTGCATGCAGTGCTCGCTCAAGACAACTCGGATGACCATGGCTACAGGACCACATTCCACGTCACGCCATCACCCCTCATGACTCAGGGAGAACGACCGCTTGGCAATATCCGCGACACCATAGCCGAGCGCCGAGTGGAGATGTCTCAAGAAGCAAAAGTGATACGGAACCTTCGGGGCCGTCGGGGTCGTCTTGACAAGCTGCAGTTGTCCTCGGTCGACCTCCTGCGTGAACATCGCGATGGGCAGGCAACTGATACCCACTCCTGCGGAAATCAGGGCGGCCAGGGCATTCGCATTGTTCCCGCCATAGATCCGCTCGGGCTGCACGCCCGTGTCCTCCCACAGTTGCGCACACAGCTCGGTGATGATCGAGTTGGCGCTTTGTTCGATGACCGGCAACCTTGCGAGGTCGCGCAGTGGATGGACCACATCGGGCGCGAATGCGCCTGGCGCAGCGAACCAGCTGAACGGCACGACGCCCAGCTGCATACGCTCCAGCCCTTCCACGGGTGATGGGTCCGGCAGGATCGCGAAGTCCAGCCTGCCCTCTTCCACGCGCTGGCGCAGCAATGTCGAAAGGTCGATCTCTGGCTGAATGACAACGGCGGGGTAGGTGTTCTTCATCTCCCTGATGAAGCGGCCGAACCATGTCAGCGCCGTCAATTCGGTGAGCCCCACATGCACGATGCGCGCCGGCTGCTGCGTGGATCCCTTCATGAGGTCCAACTCGTCGAGCAGGGCGAACAGCCGCTCGCACTCTGTCGCGAGTTCCTGGCCCTTCGCAGTCAGCGCGTTCTTGCGTCCGACGTTCTCGAAGAGGGGCGCCGCGGCGAGCGCTTCAACTTCCTGCAAGCGCTTCGTCGTGGCCGATTGCGTGATGTGCAGCTTCTCGGCGGCTTTGCTGAGCGTGCCCATGCGCGCCACCCAGTAGAACGCCTGGATCTGCTTGATCGTCAGCATGCGCGTAGTTCCTGGGCGCAAAGTGCGGGCAGTGTGTGGAACGGCGTGTCGAAGTCGCAACTGAGTTGCGCAACTTCGATGACGGATCGATGGAACGCGGAAATCGTGTCTATGCGTGCGATCGCCACGTAGTGCAAGTCGGGCGGATCGACGGGAATCTGCGTTTCCCGCAGGCTCCCGCGCTGAAGGGCGTCCATTGCCATGGCCCTTGGCAGATTCGCGATGCCGAGCCCGGCCGCGGCAATGCCGGACAGCGCCGCCAAGCTGTCGCTCTGAATCACATTCGCGGGCTTCATGGAGCGTTCTTTGAGCCAGGCTTCAAGACGCCGGCCGGCACCGGTCGATGGTCCTTGAAGAAGCAGCGTCTGCCGCTCCAGCTCGTTCAGCGACAGGCGGTCCGAGTGCAGCAACCCGGGTGCGCTGAACCAGCCCGTCGCAGCCGCCCCGACGGGTATACGGATCATCTCGGTGCTCCGGATCACATCGACTACCACGGCCATGTTCAGTCTGCCGCTGCGTACCTTGTCGTGCAATTCAGGCGAGGAACCTACCTCGACCTCGAGGTGGACCTTGGGGTACAGCTCGCGCAACCTGCCGACAAACCGCGGAAGCCATGTGACCGCAGCGAGTTCCGTGACGCCGAAGCGCAGCCCGGCCGAAACGAGTTCGGCGCTGCAAAAGCGTTCGGTCAGCGTGGCGCGCTGCTTGAGGATGGCTCGCGCGATGCGCAGCGCCTCCTGGCCAGCCACGGTCAGGCGGGCAGCGCGCTGATCGCGAGAGAACAGGGGCAATGCGAACTCGGCTTCGAAGTCCTGAATGAGGCGGGATACCGCTGATTGCGAGGTGTTGAGACTGCGGGCCGCACCTTTGAACGAGCCCATGTCCACCACCGCCGCGAGGGCTTCAAGTTCTCTAAAAGTCGTCATCCAGCGTCCTCCGCCAAGTGCCCACGCTGCCGTGGCTTACCCTTGTAATAGTTCTCAAAAATGAACCATATCGTATCGATAAATATCCCTTTACGGAATATCCCCGGGTGAGAAGAATCCGTCTGTCCGTGAGCTTCGTCCGCCCTTGCTGTGTCGCAAAGGCCGACTCACTGATCCCTCCTTCAACTCTGAAAGCGACGATCATGAAATTCGGAAAACTCTTCTCCTGCCTGGCTATGGCGGGCCTGTTTCTTGTCGTCGCCTCGGCACGCGCAGATCAGCTGTCGGACATCAAGGCCAAGGGAACGTTGGTGTGCGGCGTCGTCGGCACGCTGGAGCCGTTTGCATTCCAGGACACGGCTTCGCGCGATGTCGTGGGCTACGACGTGGATTTCTGTAAGGCCGTGGCCAAGCTGCTGGGGCTGAAGGCGGAGCCCAAGGTTGTTTCGCTGGAGGCGCGTATTCCCGAGCTGACCCAGGGACGCGTGGACATCCTGGCGGCAGTGCTCGGCTACAACCCGAGCCGCGCAGAACAGATCGCGTTCTCCAAAGCTTATTTCGTCAGCAATCAGTCGGTCGCGGCGAAGAAGGGCGCTTTCCAGCAGCGTGACGATCTCGCTGGCAAGCGTGTCGCGACCATCAAGGGTTCGAGCAACATTCCGCTCATGCAAAAGGTGGTGCCCACCGCGCAGTTGGTGAGCTACGACGACGCGCCTTCGGCATTCACTGCGCTGGTGCAGAACAAGGTGGAGGGCTACGTCCTCTCCGAATCGCTGATGCGCCGTTTCATCGCGAAGCTGGGCCCGAGCGCGAACATCGAAGTGCTGAGTCCGCCCGTCGGCCGCGAATACTGGGGCCTCGGCATGAAGAAAGGTGAACCCGCGCTGGAGAAGGCGGTGAACGACGCGCTCGACGCCCTGGAGAAGTCAGGCGAAGCGCAGCAAATCTTCGACAAGTGGATGGGGCCGAAGACCACCTACCAGATGCGCCGCGACTTCGCGGTCGAGCAGATCAAGGGTTGAGATGAAGGTCGGTCACAGAAGGGGATGCCATGTCCATCAGTCTGAATTTCACTTCGCTCCTGGCCGCGCCCAACCTTGACCACCTTCTCGCGGGCATCAAGTTCACGGGCCTGCTGACGGTGGCGAGTTGGCTCCTGGCCTTCGTTCTAGGAGTGGCGCTGGCCACCTTACGGGTCACCGGCAATCCGGTGGCCGAGCGCGGGGTCGCGGCGTGGGTGTCGTATCAGCAGAACGTGCCCATCCTCGCGCACCTCTTCCTGTGGTACTTCGGCATTCCGACCTTGCTGCCGGACGCTGCGCAATCGTGGATCAACGGCCACAACGGCGAACTCATCTTCGCCTCGATCGCCATCGGGCTGTGCATGTCCGCGTATTTCTGCGAGGACGTTCGCAGCGGCTTGCGCGCTGTGCCACCGGGTCAGCAAGAAGCCTCCCGCTCGCTGGGACTAAGCTTTCTGAAGACCATGCGCTTCGTGGTGCTGCCGCAGGCCATGCGTACGGCGCTGCCGCCGTTCATCAACCACACGATCATCCTGTTCAAGAACACGAGCCTAGCCATGGCACTGGGCGCAGCGGAGCTGACGTACGTGGTGCGCGAGATCGAGAACCAGACGTTCAGGACGTTCGAGGCGTACACGCTGGCCACCGCGTTCTATCTGCTGGTCTCCCTAGGGCTGATGGGCGTCGGCGTGCTCGTGGCCCGGCGCATGCAGGTACCGGGGAGATAGGCCATGTGGGAAATCCTTCAAGACCATCTGCCCAGCCTGCTGATCGGCCAGGCGCCCAACGGACCGCTCGGAGGACTGGCGCTGACGCTGATCCTGTCGGTGCTCGGTCTGGGGCTGGCGTTTCCGCTGTCCATCGCCTTGGCGCTGTGCCGCCTGTCGCCCTATGCGATCCTGAAATGGCCGAGCACCGTGTTCGTCTATGTGATCCGGGGTATCCCTCTGGTGATGCTGGTGTTCTGGAGCTACTTCCTGGTTCCGGTGCTCATCGGTCGTCCCACCAGCGCCTTCACCACGCTGGTCGTCACCCTCGTGCTGTACCAGGCGACCTACATGTCCGAGATCGTGCGCGCCGGCATCGAGGCGTTGCCGCGAGGGCAGACTGAGGCTTCTCGCTCGCTGGGTATGAGCTACGGACTGACGATGCGCCAGGTGATCCTGCCGCAGGCGCTCTACAACATGTTGCCCAGCCTGATCAGCCAGTTTGTTTCCACCATCAAGGAGACATCCATCGGCTACGTGATCAGCGTGCACGAACTCACCTTCTCGGCCAACCAGGTCAATTCCGCCTTGCTGACCAAGCCGCTGGAAGTGTTCATCACGCTGTCGTCGATCTATTTCCTCGTCTGTTTCGCCCTGACGCAGACCGCGCGTGCCCTCGAGCGCCGGGTGGAGCGTCGGCGGTCCCATGTCACCCCCTCCGCAGGAACATCCAATGATCCGCTTCTCCAAAGTTAACAAGTGGTATGGCGATTACCACGCGCTGGCCGATGTCACTGAACAGGTCGGCAAAGGGGAGGTGGTGGTCGTTTGCGGCCCCTCCGGTTCAGGCAAATCGACTCTGATCCGCACTGTCAACCGGCTGGAAGAAATTCAGGGCGGCCAGATCTTTCTGGAGGGTAAGGACGTGCACGACAAGTCGGTGGACATCAATCGGTTTCGCACGCAGGTAGGTTTTGTGTTCCAGCAATTCAACTTGTTCCCGCACATGTCGGCACTCGACAACGTCTGCCTTGCCCCTGTGAAGGTCACCGGCAAGTCCAAGGCCGCGGCGCGAGAGAAGGGCATGCAGTTGCTCGACCGCGTGGGCCTGGCGCACAAGGCCGAGGCATACCCGCAGCAACTCTCCGGCGGCCAGCAGCAGCGGGTCGCCATCGCCAGAGCCCTGGCGATGGAGCCGCCGGTCATGCTGTTCGATGAACCGACCAGTGCGCTGGATCCGGAAATGGTGGGCGAGGTGCTCAACGTCATGAGATCGCTGGCGCGCGATGGTATGACGATGATGTGCGTGACGCATGAGATGAATTTCGCGCGCGAGGTCAGCAATCGCGTGTGGTTCATGGATCAAGGCCGGCTGGTCGAGACGGGCAAGCCCGATGCATTCTTCACCAACCCGCAGAGCGAGCGCGCCAAGCGCTTCCTGTCGGACCTGCGCTCGCACTGAGCCTCCACCTGTCATGAACCGTTCCTCTTCGCAGGAATCGATCGCGGTCGTCGGCGGCGGCATCATCGGCCTGTCGGTGGCGATGGAACTGCTGCGCGATGGCCACGCCGTGACGCTCATCGAGCGCGATGCACCCATGCAGGCGTGCTCCGCGGGCAACGCTGGCTACCTGTCCGACGCCAACATCTTTCCGCCCGCGTCGCCCGACATGCTCTGGCAGATGCCCAGGCTGCTGCTGGCCAAGGACGGCCCGTTGGTGATCCGTCCCGGCTACGTCGGCCACATGCTGCCGTGGAGCATGCGCGCGCTCAGCGTCCTCAAGTCCCAGGCTCTCGCCAAGGTGACCGACACGCTGGCCGCCATGACCCGCCTCGCATTCGAATCGGTCTCGAAGCTGGCCGCGCAGGCGGACGCGGCCGCTTTGCTGACGCGTGATGGAGGCTTGGTTGCCTACAAGACAGTCGCTGCGCTGGAGAAGAAGGCGGCTTGCATGGACACCTGGAATCGCCACGGCTTGCCGGTGCGCCGATTGTCGGGCGCGGAGATGCAGGACCTCGAGCCCGCACTGGTTCCCGAGATCGTGGGCGGGCTATTGTTCGAGAACTCCGGGCGCTGCAGCAATCCGCAAGGACTGGGGCTGCGCTATGCGGAGCATCTTCGTCGCCACGGGGTGCAGTTCGTGCAGGACGAGGTCCGCGCCTTGTCCCGACTGCCGGACGGCCAGATCGCGGTCCGAGGCACACGGGGCAGCGCGAACTACGGCCAAGTCGTGGTCTGTGGGGGATTCTGGAGCGGCTCGCTTATGCAGCCCTTCTTCCGCCGCGTTCCGCTGGTGTCAGAACGGGGATACCACCTGATGCTGCCGCGACCTGGGCTCCAACTCAGGCGCCCCATTGTTTTCGGAGAGCCGCACTTCGCAGCCACGCCCATGGACGAAGGACTGCGGCTGGCTGGCACGGCGGAATTCGCGCGCTGGGACTCCCCGCCCAGTTGGAGCAGGGCCCACATGCTGCTGACGCTGGCGCAGCAGTACCTGCGGCAGGTTGATGGTGCGCAGGCCAAACCATGGATGGGGATCCGCCCCTCGCTGCCTGACGGCTTGCCGGCAATCGGGACGGTTCCCGACGCACCCGGCATCCACTACGCGTTCGGCCACGCGCACAACGGCCTGACGCTTTCGGCGGTGACTGCGCAGTGCGTATCGGCTCTGGTGCGAGGGGCAGCGCCGCCGGTAGCCACTGGCCCGATGGCACTGGAGCGGTTCAGCTGAATCCGCGCCCGTCTCACGTCACTCGACAGACCTTCTCTTCATCACCAGGAACAACCACATGTCTTTGCCGATCCGCTTTCCGTCTCCGCTCGCCGCACCCCTGTCCAAAGCCGTGCGCGCCGGCGATTTCCTGTTCCTCTCCGGCCAGACGCCGAAGAACGATGACCTCACGCCGCTGCGCGGCGACATCCAGGCGCAAACCCGCAATGTGCTCGATGCCATCGCCGCCAGCCTGGCCGAACACGGCCTGGGCATGGAGCACGTGGTGCGCGCCACATGCTGGCTTTCCGACATCAAGCTGATGAAGCCTTTTAACGAGATCTATGCGACTTACTTCATCGAAGGATTGCCGGTGCGCAGCACCGTGGAAGCCAAGCTGTCGCAGGACGTGGACGTCGAGATCGAGGTGACCGCCTGGTCGCCCGCCAAGAGCAGGGAGTGACAGCGCATGAGCAGCACAACCTCCATCGTCGCCTCGCGCCTGGGCCAAGTGAAGCCCTCGGCCAGCATCGCCGCAAAGGCCAAGGCCGACGCGCTGCGTGCCGCCGGCCGGGAGATCATCGACTTCACCGTTGGGGAGCCAGACTTTCCAACGCCCGCGCACATCGTCGAGGCCGGCACCAAGGCGCTCTTGCAAGGGCAGACTCGCTACACCGCTTCGGCCGGTACCCTGCCGCTGCGCAACGCCATCATCGGCAAGCTCAAGCGCGAGAACGGTCTGGATTACGAGCTTCCCGAAATCGTGGTGGGATGCGGTGCCAAGCACATCATCTTCAATGCTTTCACTGCCTCGCTGAATGCTGGCGACGAAGTAGTCATCCCTGCGCCGTACTGGGTTTCGTATCCCGAGATGGTCCTCATCAACGGCGGCGTGCCGAAGATCGTGGACTGCCCGGCAACGAGCGGCTTCAAGCTGACACCGGCCGCGTTGGAGCGGGCGATCACGCCGCGCACGCGTTGGCTGGTGCTGAACTCGCCCAACAATCCGACGGGCGCGGTCTACTCGAAGGCGGAGCTGCGCGCGCTCGGCGAGGTACTGCTCAAGCATCCGCAGGTGTGGGTGATGACAGACGAAATCTATGAGCACTTCGCCTATAACGGCGCGAGTCATGTTTGCATCCTGCAGACGATGCCCGAACTGCGCGGGCGTACGCTGGTCATCAACGGCGTCTCCAAGGCTTACGCGATGACCGGCTGGCGCATCGGCTACGGTGCCGGGCCGGCCGAACTGGTCAAGGCCATCACGCTGCTGATCACCCAGAGCACGACGTGCGCGACCTCGGCCGCCCAGGCCGCCGCCGTGGAGGCGCTGAACGGCCCGCAGGATTGCGTGGCCGAGGCCGCCAGGCTCTTCGAGAGCCGGCGCGATCGCCTGGCGACCCAACTGAGCGCCATCGACGGCATCGAGTGCGACCTGCCCCTCGGCGCGTTCTACGTGTTTGCCTCCATCGCCGGCTTGATCGGGCGCAGCACGCCCGCCGGCGTCCGGCTGAAGACCGACCAGGATGTGGCGAACTACCTCATCGAGCATGCCGGCGTCGTCACCATCAACGGCACCTCTTACGGCCTGTCGCCATACCTGCGTTTTTCCTTCGCTACCGCCGCTGCCGAGATTGACCGCGGCTGTGCGGCGATCGCTGCCGCGGTGGATGAACTGCGCAAGCCATAACCCCATTTCAACTGGAGACCTCATGTCCTATCAATCCACCTCCGAATTCGATCGCGTGACCCCCGACCAGATTGCGCGCGCCCGCCAGTTCCAGGCCGCCATCCTGTGCGATGTGGCCGGTCGTCGCGGCACCATGAATTCCCGGATTCGTGCGCTGAACCCCGCGATGACCGTGTGCGGTCCAGCCTATACCGTGGAAGTGCGCCCCGGCGACAACCTGATGTTCCATGTGGCCCTTGCGGTTGCAAAGCCGGGCGACGTGATCGTGGTGGACGGCAAGGCGGACACCACCTGCGCGCTATTCGGCGACCTGATGGTGACCCAAGCCGAGGCGGCAAGCCTGGGTGGCTTCGTCGTGGACGCGGCTTCGCGCGACACGGCCTCGTTGGCGGCCGGCAATTTTCCAATCTTCGCTGGCGGCACGAACCCGTGCGGACCCACCAAAGGCCTGCCAGGCCGCCTGAGCATTCCGGTGTCGGTGGGGGGCGTCGCCGTCAACCCGGGCGACCTGGTGGTGGGCGACGTGGATGGCGTGGTCGTGATACCGCGCAATGAAGTCGAAGGAGTGCTAGCGGCTGCGCAGAAAAAGGTGGAACTCGAGGCTCAGCGCATCAAGGAGATCGAAGAGGGGCTCCTGGTGTCGCCTTGGCTTGATGATGCGCTCCGACAGGCCGCCCTGCCGGCGCTGAGCGCCTGAGATCGAAATGACAAGAGGCCTGAAGCAATGACGCTTCCCGATCATGTGCCGGTTGCCGCGTTAGGTGAGTACCCGACACCCCTGCAGGAACTGAAAAGGCTTTCGAGTCGCCTGGGCGGTGCCCGGCTGTGGGTCAAGCGCGACGACCTGACCGGACTGGCTTTTGGAGGATCCAAGACGCGATCGCTGGGAACATTGTTCGGCCGCGCGCTGGCCGACGGTGCGGACACGGTTATCACGTGCGGGCCGACGACATCGAACCACGTGCGACTGACGGCGGCGGCCGCCAGCCGGCTGGGACTGAACGTTGTGTTGGTGCTGCGACGTCCCAGCGGCGCCCCGGTGCCGCTGCAAGGCAACATGCTACTGAACCATGTGCTCGGCGCACGTCTCGTCTACGCTGACGTGGACTCGCTGGCCGAACTGGAGCCGGCAATGGAGCGCGTGGCCCGCGAACTGAAGGACCAGGGTGCCAAGCCTTTCATCATTCCGGGCGGCGGCTATTCGCCGGTGGGTGCGCTCGGCTACGTCGGCTTGGTGCAGGAACTGGTGCAGCAATCTGAGGACGCCGGTATTGGCATAGATGCGATGGTGTTCGCATCGGGCTCGGGCTGCATACAGAGTGGGTTGCTGCTCGGCGGAATGGTGAGCGGCGCGCGTTTGCCAGTGATAGGCCTGACTATCAACCGCAGTGTGGCCGAGCTCAGGCCTCGCATCCTGCACGACGTCGAGGCCGCAGCCAGGCTGATCGGGTTGGACGCAACGCTGGCCGAGGAAGAGGTGCGCGTGCTGGATGACTATATCGGCGCCGGCTATGCCATTCCGTCGGACGCTGGCATGGCCGCCATCGACCTTCTGGCGCGCACCGAGGGCCTCCTGCTGGATCCTTGCTACACGGGCAAATCCATGGCGGGTGCGATGGATCTGGCCGTGCGTCATTTCAAGCCGGGCCAGAACATTGTGTTCATCCATACGGGCGGAACACCGGGAGTCTTCAGCTATGCCGAGCAGCTTGCCGGTGCACGTGCGGACGACGCTTGATGCTCGTTCGCTGCTGCAGGCAATGAGAAGGAGCAACAAGAAAGATGTCGCCCGTGCAACTCACGATGCTGAATGCAGCCATCCAGACCGTAGCCGACGGCAACGCCCGGCCCATCGTTCACTCTGATCGCGGTGCCCACTATCGCTGGCTGATTGGCACCCAATCCTGATGACTGAGCTTCTCCACGGCCATGTCGGCGAACAACGCCACTGCCATTGGCCGCTGCTGGCGGCTGGGGTAGACAACGCTCAGGCCGCGGCCGGCCCGCGTGTACTGCGGCAGCACCCGCACCAGCCTGCCCGTCGCGATATCTGATGCAGTCAGGACGGACGGCAGTGCCGCGATGCCAAGGCCGGCGCACGCGGCCTTGCGCAGAACTTCTTGTACGTTGCTGTTGAAACGTCCCCTCACGCGCACCTCCTTCTGCATGCCATTCATGTCCTGCAAGTGCCATGTGACGCCGCTACCGGTATTGCACTGCACCACGCACTCATGCTCGCGCAGTTCTTCGGGGTCAGTGGGCGTGCCGTGCGCCGCCAGATAGGCAGGACTGGCGATCAGTTCGCCGTTGCTCGCGAAGATTCGCCGGATCACATTGCTGGAGTCTTGGAAGGATCCACTGCGAAATGCGATGTCGATGCGGTCGGCGATCAGCAGGGACGCGGCCTTGGATAGGCTGCCTTGATCCGCAACCAACAAGACGATCTCGAGGTGGCGAATTCTTAGTTTTCCTCGAAAGGGCGTCATAGGTGCCGCAAAAAGCGGTACACATTGCTGTGAGGTCTATAGGCTGACACGGTCACGATAGGCTTGTCGCTGTTGCCTATGAAGTAGGCCGCGAGCTTAGCAAATGGGCGTAGTGAATCCCAGAAACCCTTGGCCTAGCTGAACGCGATAGCACGACGGCCGCGTACAGCACGCTGAAGCGCTGTTTGCTTTGCTGCACCCCGGCTTTGTTCGTCGCTGGTGCCAAGGCCACCCGCGCCGGCGCCTCGACATGTCCAGCGCTGATCAGGGGCGCAAGCTTGCCAGCACATTCGGGTTTACCACCTTCCAGAACCAACCCGTGTGCCTATCGGCTTCACGAGCCGCCAAGTGCCCCATCGTTAGCGTGGTGGAAATGGCATCGAACACGTTGCCATTTCCATCTCCTTTCGCTCGGAGGGCGAACTCCGCCTCGACGACCGTGTTCTTCTCTCATCCACCATCATGTGCAGCCGGGCACTGAAGAAGTGTTGATGGGCGAGGCCTTAGATCTCCGGTGTCGCCGTGCCGCCCGTGGCAGAGCGCTGGCCAAGTGCCAGCGCGGCTGTCTGGATGATTCCGGTGAGCTTGACCTCGAACTATATGGTTCCGTCCTGATAGAGGTACCAGAAGAATCCGCAATCGTAGTTGGTGACGGCGCAGAAGAAACGGGTCACAAGCCGATGCGACCGCCGCATCTCGAGCACGCTTGAGCGGGATTCGTAGTGCTTCCAGAGCATGCCGTAGCCTTCCTCGCGCATGCACACGGCGTTCGTCATCACATACGGCAACCCGAAATCGTCGGCCGCGGGGATGTCGAAGTAGGTGATGGCGCCAAGGCAATCGCATCCGAGTTGCAGTTGATTGACCAAGCGGCCCAATCCATATTCGCCGGCGTCGAAAGCGCATTTCTAATAGTGGTTGAGTTCTTTGTCGGAGGACGGCACGCCCATGTTGGTGATGCTCGCGCGAAAGACGATCGGACGCGCTTCAACGCCGTCTCTGTATCCGGCTGACGGAGCACCAGGCCTTCGCGGGGCGCATGAGACCTCCTATGAAAGGTCGAGGGCGGTTGCCACCGTGTCATGGCGGCACCAATCGCTGCTGCCGGTGGCAGGAGCCTTCATTGCTTACGAGGAAATCTCGAACATTCGACTGAAGTCGCAGCACTCCTGGGAAAGCATCACGATCGAGGAGATCAACGTGCTTCGTTGATCTCCCTTGTACATCGCGACGTACTTCATCACAGGCGGTGCCGGCGTGCACGCGATGACCATCAGCGATCCGGTGGCCACCATCGGGGCCAGGCATTTCTCCGGCATGCAGCCGATGCCGAGACCCGATGCGGTCAGACCGATCATCGCCACGAGGTTGTTGACGATGATCACATTGGACGGTTGGACGCCAAGCGATTTCATCCAGCTGTTGTGGGCCATGCCCGCGCCCGACCGACTGCCCTGCAGCAGCAGTCGGCGTGATGCCAATTCATGCAGCCGGAAGGCCTTTCCCGGCTCGACGAACCCCGGCTTGCACATCCAGACGCTGGAGAACTCGCCGACCACATGGCTCGGCAGGTGCGCTTCCGCGAACACGTCCGGCACGAGCACCAGGTCCAGTTCATCCGCCAGCAGCTTCTCCTTCAGGTTGCCGCTTGCATCCACGTCGGGCTCGATCGTGACCTTGGGGTAGTAGCGCTGGATCGCATCCACCAGCCGGTGCAACCAGGTCATGGCGGTGAACTCGGTCACGCCGATGCGCACGCGGCGTTCGATGACCTCCGACTTGCCGATCTGGTCGATGGCGGCGTCCCGGTGCTCGAGGAGCTTCTTGGCCAATACAAACATTTCCTCGCCTTTTTCGGTGAGGCGGGCTGTGCGCTGGGACCGGTCGAAGAGCTCCAGGTCGAAGCTTGCTTCCAACTCGTGCACCCGTTTCGACACCGCGGATATCGAGGTGTGCAGTTTCCGGGCGGCTTGGGAGAAGCCGCCCAACTGCACAACCCAATAAAGGGCTTCCAGTTGCTTGAAGGTCATCATGGTCCGGAAAAACCCTGAATGGTTTCCTTTTTTTCCACCAAATTTCCCGAAAAATTTCGCTTTTTGAAATTTTAGGCAACTTTCACAATTGCGCCATCGAATTGATGTTGAGGCGTATGTCCATGGTTGCTTCCAGTTTTGCCATTCACCCCGCACCACCCGTCGCGCCGGAAAATGTGCTGGCCGCGTTTCGGGAAGTGGCTACCCCCCACATCAGCGACAACCTGCAGCGCCTCAGCGGGATCGTCGGGTTGCATCGTTTTCACCGGCACAGGAAGCTGGTGGGAACGGCGATCACGGTCAAGACGCGCCCGGGCGACAACCTGCTGATCTACAAGGCCCTGATGATGTGCGCTCCAGGCCATGTGCTGGTCATCGATGGCGGTGGGGATACGAACAATGCGCTGGTGGGCGAACTCATCATGCTTTACGCGCAACAGCGCGGCTGCACTGGCCTCGTCCTCGATGGCGCGATCCGTGATGCAGCGGCCTTTCGCGAAGCCGACTTCCCCTGCTATGCGCGTGCCGCCATTCACCGCGGGCCTTACAAGAACGGGCCTGGCGCCGTCAACGTGCCCGTGAGCGTAGGTGGGCAGATCGTGCAGCCCGGCGACATCGTGGTTGCCGACGACGATGGAATCGTGAGTTTCCCCCCGACGGAGGCCGCCCGCCTGCTGGACGCGATCGAACAGACCGCCCGCTTCGAGGCGGCGATCAAGGCGGAGATCGCCAACGGAAAGGTCGAGCAATCCTGGCTCACCAAAGCGTTTGCGCCCCACGGCCTCTGAACCCGTCGGCCACTCCCTCCCATTCAACTTTTCCGGAGACCCCTGTGAGCACCTTGTTGGCCCAACGCCTCTTCGGCGTCAAACCTTCACCCAGCATGGCCGCGAAGACCCGGGTCGATGCCATGCGCGCGGCCGGCCGCCGCATCGTCGACTTCACCATCGGCGAGCCCGACTTCCCGACACCGCGCCACATCGTCGACGGCGGAGTGGCCGCCCTGCTGGCCGGGCAGACCCGTTACACCGCATCCAACGGCACGCCCGCCCTGCGGCAGGCCATCGCCGACAAGCTGCAACGCGAGAACGCACTGGCATTCAAGCCAGAGAACATCGCCGTGGGCAATGGGGCAAAGCACATCATCTACAACGCCTTTGCCGCGACGCTGAACGCGGGGGACGAGGTGATCGTGCCTGCGCCGTACTGGGTCTCGTATCCGGACATGGTGGCGCTTCACGGCGGTACGGCTGTCGTGGTGCCGAGCTCGCAGCGCGAGGGATTCAAGTTGACGCCAGCGGCGCTGGGCGCTGCCATCACCCCTCGGACGCGGTGGCTGGTTCTCAACACGCCCAACAACCCGACGGGGGCGGTCTATACCCGCGGCGAGCTGGCGGCGCTGGGCGAGGTCTTGAAGCGGCACCCGCACGTCTGGCTGATGACCGACGAGATCTACGAGCACTTCGTCTACGGCGATGCAGTGCACGTGTCTCCGCTGGGTGCACTGCCTGAGCTGGCGGAGCGCACACTGTTGATCAACGGTGTCTCGAAAGCCTATGCAATGACCGGATGGCGAATCGGCTACGGCGCCGGTCCCGTGTCGTTGATCAAGGCCATCACCATGCTGCTGTCGCAGAGCACGTCGTGCCCGAGTTCGATAGGCCAGGCTGCAGCGGTCATTGCGCTCGAAGGCCCACAGGAGTCGGTCGGGGCGGCTGCGGCCTTGTTCGGCAGTCGCAGGGACCGCATGGTGCAGCTGCTGCGGGAGGTTTCGGGTCTCGAGTGCGCTCCGCCGGACGGAGCGTTCTATGTCTTCCCCAGCGTGGCCGGATTGATCGGACGCACCACGCCGGAGGGCAGCGTTCTTTCTTCCGATGTCGACGTAGTGCACTACTTCCTCGAGCATGCCAGCGTCGCGACGATCGATGGAACGTCCTACGGCATGCCCAACCACTTGCGCATGTCCTTTGCCACCGGCGTCGACGTGATCGAGCAGGGCTGCAGCTTCCTGCAAGACGCGGTACGCGATCTTTCCTGATGTCCTCTCATTTCGTTCAACTTGCCCGGAGTCGCCCTATGAAAAAGACTGCATCGATCCTCATTGCCGGCGCCTGCCTGGCGCTGTTGGCCAACCTCGCGCAAGCAGACCAACTCGCCGATATCAAGGCAAAGGGAACCTTCGTCTGCGGCACCCTGGGTACGGCCGAGCCGTTCAGCTTTTCCAACGCCCAGACGCGGGAAGTCGAAGGCTACGACGTGGACTTCTGCAAGGCACTGGCCAAGTCGCTGGGGGTCAAGCTGGAACTCAAGCTCATCTCGGTGGCGGCTCGCATCCCCGAGCTGCAGCAGGGACGGGTGGACGCCGTGATCGCCAATCTGGGGTGGAGCGCCGAGCGTGCCGAGCAGATCGCCTTCAGCAATCAGTACTTTGCCAGCGAGCAGAAGGTTGCTGCGCGCAAGGACAGCGGATTCACTTCTCTCAAGGATCTGACGGGCAAGCGGGTCAGCGCGGTCAAGGGCTCCAGTTCGGAGATGCTGGTACGCAAGATGATCCCCGGAGCAACCACCATCACCTTCCAGGATCCGCCGAATGCCTTTCTCGCGATGCAGCAGGGGAAGGCTGAAGGGTTTGCCGTCTCCGAGCTCAACCTCGTGAAGTTCCGCCAGCAGTCCGAAAGCACGGTGCCCATCGTCATGCTGGAGCCCTCCCTGATGCTGGAGCCTTGGGGCATCGGCATGCGCAAGGAAGAGGGGGCCTTCGTCAAGCAGGTGAACGCCACGCTGGAGTCGATGGAAAAATCCGGCGAAGCACGGCAGATCTTCGACAAGTGGCTGGGCACCGGGACGTCCTACAAGATGCAGCGCGGCTTCAAGATCGAGCCGATCAAGGGCTGATAGGTCGCATGCAACGGGACGCACGTCATGGGTAGCAAGCTCGACTTCTCGGTCCTGTCGCGAGGCGAATATCCGCAATGGATATGGCACGGCGTGCTCACGATGTTCGAACTCACGCTGGCCGCATGGCTGTTCGCCGTCGTGCTGGGTACGGTGCTGGCGGTGATTCGCATGGCGGACAGCCGCGTGGCCAAGGCTTTCGTGTCGAGCTACGTCGAGTATCACCAGAACGTCCCCATGCTCGTGCAGATTTTCCTCTGGTACTTCGGCATGCCTGCGCTGCTGCCGCGAGTTGCACAGCAATGGCTCAATGTACACAACAGCGAGTTCCTGCTGGCTTTCGTCTCCATCGGCTTGTGCATGGCGGCCTATGTTTCCGAAGGTTTGCGCGGCGGCGTCCGGTCGATTCCGAAGTCGCAACTGGAAGCGGCGCGCGCGATGGGTCTTTCCTACCTGCAAGCCTCGCGCCTCGTCGTACTGCCGCAGGCGCTCCGGATTGCTTTGCCCACGCTGGTGAGCCACTCGGTGTTGCTGTTCAAGAACACGAGTCTCGCCATGACCATCGGTGTGGCGGAGCTGACCTACGCAACGCGGGAGATCGAGAGTCAATCGTTCAAAACCATCGAGGTGTACATGCTCTCGACGGTGATCTACCTAGGCGTTTCTCTTTTGATCATGACGGCGGGAGCTGGCCTTGAAAGCCGCTATCGCATCCGGACGAGGTGAGCCGTGGACAGTGTTCTCTTCATCCTGCGCGACTACGGCACGCTGCTTCTCGTGGGCCAGTACCCGAACGGGCCATTGGGAGGGTTGGCGGTCACGTTGGTTCTCTCCGTTCTTGGACTGCTGCTCGCATTTCCTCTCGGCGTCGCCATCGCCCTGGCCCGGATCAGTCCGTTCCGCTGGCTGCGCATGCCGGCGGCCGCCGTGATCTACGGAGTGCGCGGCGTGCCGTTGCTCATGTTCATTTTCTGGGTCTACTTCTTCGTACCTGTTCTGACCGGCCGAACGGTCAGCGGCTTCACGACGATGGTGATCACGCTGGTGATCTACCAGGCTGCCTACCTAGCAGAGATCGTCCGCGCCGGCATCGAGGGGCTGCCTGGCGGGCAGACCGAAGCGGCGCGCGCGGTGGGCCTGAGCTACACGCAGACGATGGTGAAAGTTGTTCTCCCGCAGGCGCTCTACAACATGGTGCCGGCGCTGGTCAGCCAGTTTGTTTCGACCATTAAGGAAACGTCCCTTGGGTACGTGATCAGCGTGAACGAAGTGACGTTCGCGGCCAACCAGATCAACAGTTCGCTGATGACTCAACCATTTCAGGTGTACTTCATTCTTGCGGCGATCTACTTCTGCCTGTGCTTCTCGCTCACGCGGTTCGCACGCTTCCTGGAGCGCCGAATTGCCGATCGGCGCGAAGGGGCCCGTCGGATGACGACCAGCTCCGCAATCGTCGCAAGCCAGTCTCCCGTACCGAAGCAAGCCGCATGAATACATCGCCCAGCCATACCCCTCTCATCGCCTTCGACCTCGTGAACAAATGGTACGGCGAGTACCGGGCGTTGAATGACATCAGTGCCCAGGTGCACAAGGGAGAAGTCGTCGTCGTGTGCGGACCCTCGGGGTCCGGCAAATCGACGCTGATACGCACTGTCAACCGGCTGGAGAACATCCAGGGCGGGACGATCCGTTTCAACGGCCAGGACGTGCATGCGCCGTCGGTCAACGTCAACATGTTCCGAAGCCAGGTTGGTTTCGTGTTCCAGAGCTTCAACCTGTTTCCGCATCTATCAGTCGCCCACAACATAATGTTGGGCCCCATGACCGTTCGCAAGCACAAGCGGGAACAGGCGCGAGCTCGAGCGCTCGAATTGCTCGATCGCGTGGGCCTGGTTTCGAAGGCAAACGCATTTCCGGGTCAGTTGTCGGGGGGGCAGCAGCAGCGCGTGGCGATTGCGCGGGCGCTTGCCATGGACCCGCCAGCCATGCTGTTCGATGAACCGACGAGCGCGCTGGATCCCGAGATGGTCGGCGAGGTGCTGCAGGTGATGAAATCACTGGCACGTGACGGCATGACGATGATGTGTGTGACCCATGAAATGAACTTCGCGCGGGAAGTGGCGGATCGCGTCTGGTTCATGGATCAAGGTCGCCTGGTGGAAACGGGCCTGCCCGGTGAGTTCTTCTCCAATCCACGCAGCGAACGCGCGCAAAAGTTTCTCGCGGATCTGCGCTCGCACTAGCGAGCGGCGGGAAGCCGACCCGCAGTTCGTCGTGCGCCGATGGGAAGAATACGGAGACATTGCATGAGACCCAGAACCCTTATCAAAATCGACCGCCGGCAGGCACTCCTTCTGACGGCGAGCCTCCTGATTTCTCGGGGCGATGCGCTCGCGCAAGCGGCTGCATTTCCGATGCGCCCCATCACGATGATCGTCGGCTGGCCCGCGGGTGGACCAGCCGACAACGTGGCCCGGGCGATCGCGGTACAGATGTCGAGCGTGCTGGGCCAGCAGATCGTCATCGACAACCGGCCAGGCGCCGGCGGCAACATTGGTTCGGAGTTGACGGCCAGGGCGAAGGCCGACGGCTACACCATCATGCTGGCGACAGTCGCTTCCCACGGATGGAATCCGGCCCTGTATTCGATGCTCGGCTACAAACCCATTGAGGACTTCGCGCCGGTGGGTCTCATCAATACTTCGCCCGGCACTCTTCTCGTGTCGGCAAGCTCACCGTACAGGACAGTCCGAGATCTGATCGACGCAGCCAAACAGCATCCGGGCAAGCTGAACTACGGCTCCGGCGGAGTTGGATCGTCGCAGCACATGGCAGCCGCGACGTTCAAGAATCTCGCCGGTATCGACGTCGCTCACATTCCGTTCAAAGGCACCGCACCTGCGATGACGGAACTGATGGCTGGCCGCGTGGACATGATCATCACGACTGGTGCGACGCCATTCGTGCGTTCTGGCAAGCTCCGCGCGCTCGCCGTTGCGGCGCGTCAGCGATTGCCTTCGTTGCCGGATGTGCCGACTTTCGAGCAAGCGGGCGTAAAGAACTTCTATACCGACAATTGGTATGGCCTGGTCGCGCCTGCAAACACGCCGAGGCCTGTTCTCGAATCCTTGAACGCTGCGCTCGCGAAGGCGCTGGCCAACACCGACGTGCAAAGGCAGTTTGTCGAACAGGGAGCCTTTCCCTCCAAGCCGATGTCGATCAATGAATTCTGGGGGTTCGTCAAAAAGCAGATGCCCGAAGCTGCGGAACTTGTGCGAGCGTCGGGCGCGAAACTGGAGTGAGCTGTCCGGCCCCGTGCTTCCCATCATCAAGTACCGTGATGTCGAGACGGCGATCGCCAGCGTCAATCGGCTCCGCGTGGGACCCGGGGACCTCGGTCTGGTCGTCGGACAGCGCGAGCGCCGTGGCCGTCGCGAAGCGGATCCAGGCCGGCGCCGTTTGGATCAACCAGCATGGCGCCTTGCATCCCATGGTTCCCTTTGGCGGCGTGAAGCGATCGGGGTGCGGGGCGAGTTCGGGATGGACGGGTTGAAGTCTGTGACTCAATCGCGGGTCATCAGTCTCAAGGAGTGATTGCTTCTCCAAGCGATCTCGATCAAGCCCCTCTGGTGCAGAGGCTGCGTTCGCTGGTCTCTTCGATGCATGGATGACCGCCTTCAACGACGACAAGCCGCAGTGAGTAGCTCCGTTGTTCCATCAACGCTCCATAGGCGGGAACGACGTGATCAACCATTACCTTCGCGAAATCCATTGCCTCCGGACGATCCCAAGTGTTCATCAACTCAGACATGACCGCGAATGTGTCGATCGGCATTGCTCCTGCCTGCGTGACTCGGGCAACGGTGATGGCTCATCGTTGGCGCTCCTTCAGCTGCGTGATCAGCGTTCAGATTGGTTATCGGTGCACCTGATCAGACGTTCCCTGGGTGTCAGCTGAAATGATCACTCTTATTCCGTGCTGACCAGGAATGCCGATTGGCTCATTCTGCATAGCGAATGGCGAAGCCGGCAAAGCTGCGGTCGCAGACAGCCTCTATCTTTGTCTCGGGAGCATTAACTGTTCGATGCCCCGTCAGAGATATCGACTGGCCATCGTTAAGGCTCATTACGGGAAATATGTCCCGGTCGACCTTGTGTCCGTTCTCGACCGTGTGCATGGCCCGCGGCGGCCTGATGGGATCAAGAGCAGCGTGGTTGCTTTAAAGCCGGATTGGCCAAGTGGCTGGCCGCGACCGAAAAGGCAAGCATCCAGAGCGATCTGGCTGCCGAGCAGCATGGCCATCAGCTGCACTCGACCAAGGACGTCCTCACCAACCCGAAGGTGCTTCTTCTCAGCGGCATCTATTTCTTCTTCACGATGGGCCTCTACGGCGTGAGTTTTTGGTTGCCCAGTCTGGTGAAGGCGAGCGCTGTGAGTGATCCGCTCGACGTCGCGATCCAGAAGTCGGGCCGTGTTCCCCTTCAGTCATGTATCTGCATCCTCTTCTTAGCAGCTTGAGCATGACGGATCGAAAGGCGTTGATCCAATGCAGTGAGTTTCGGTCTTACCGACGCAACGATCTGGTGATTGAAGCCGACGAATGGACTGATCGCACGTATTGGGTAACCGGCGGGTTGCTGCGGGTCGTGGCACGCTGTAGTGCCGGCAGCGGTGACGTCACCACCGATTTCATCCGAGGGGGAGATCTTTTTTATGGACCTCTGCTCAGCGACGGTTCTTACCAAGCGGTGTCTTCGCTTGTTGCCGCGCTGCCTTCGTCGGTGTACATCGTGCCCGTTGCGGCGGTGCGCGCACTCTGCTCGAAGAATCCCGAGATGGCGATGGCGTTGATTGACCTCACTACGAAGCGGATGGGTTTGCTGCGTAGGCAAATGCGACGCATCTCCTCCTTACCCGCAGCGGCATTGGTCAGCGGGGTGCTTCATGAATTGACGGAACTTGCGCCCGTCAGTTCGGGCGGCTACGACAAGCGCATCACTCAGTCGGTGATTGCCTCCTATTCAGGACTCTCACGAGAAGTGGTTAACAAGACCATGCGCGACCTGGAGAGTCGTGGCGTCGTCCGGCGGGACGGGCTGGGAATTCACGTGCGTCTTGATCTCGCCTCAACAGATTCCCCCGAACTGTTGCCTGCGCCGGATGGTTCGTCTATCGATGATCCTCAAACGCTGGACGGTTGAACGAAAGAGGTGGTCACTTCAGACTGGTTGTCGTCGTTGTGCATTGGACGAAGAATGCCGACGAGGAACCCGCGGGGGGATACCGGCTGAGAACGCCTTCAAGTTCAGAGTCCTCGCGGTCTTGGTCGGATTCGTCCTCACGGTCGTTGCACCTGCACGGGGAAAGACCGGCGAGCTCATCCAGACGCTCAACGCGCAGGGCATGACGGCGCTGGTCGTGGAGCACGACATGGCCTTCATCCGCCAGATCGCGCAGCGCGTGACGGTGCTGCACTTCGGCAAGGTGTTTGCCGAGGGCTCCATTGGTGAGGTCATCGCCGACCCGCGCGTGGCCGAAATCTATCTGGGAAAAACCAATGAGTACTGAAGACGCACCGCTGGTGCTGGACGTTCGCGGACTCAAGGCCAGCTACGGCGCCACGCCGATCCTGCAGGGCGTGGACCTGAGCGTGCACAAGGGCGAGATCGTGAGCCTCATCGGGCGCAACGGCGTGGGCAAGACGACGACCATGCGCTGCCTCATGGGCCTGCTGCGCACGCGCGGCGGCAGCGTGCAATTGCGGGGGCGCGACATCGCGGCGCTGCCCAGCGATGCGCGTGCGCGGCTCGGCATCGGCTACGTGCCACAGGGCCGCGAGGTGTTCCCGTGCATGACGGTGGCGGAGAACCTGACGGTCGGCGAACTCGTCGGCGGGCCGCGCGGCAAGAGTGAGCGTCCAGTCCAACGATCTTGAAAGCCTGCTCGGAGCATAGGAGCCTAGTCCCCATCAACAACTCTTGGTGGACACGTGAGCACTATCCCCGATCAACAAGCCGGCACACGTCGGCGACGTCGCATTCACAGCGACGAATTCAAGGCGAACGCTGTGGCCAGCTGCATGCAGCCGGGCATGTCGATGGCGGCGGTGGCAATGGCTCAAGGCGTCAACGCGAATCTGCTGCGCCGATGGGTTCGCGACGCAGAGATGAACTCGGCAACCACCGTCGTCAGCGCGACCACCGCCGAGACCCCGAAGGCGCAAGAAGCCAAGACAGTGTTCGTCCCGGTCAGCTTGCCGCCACCAGGGCAGCCGGCTCATGTCCCGGACGTTCGCATCGAGCTGCGACGTGGGCCGATAGCGGTTACCGTGACATGGCCGGCGAGTGCCGCCAGCGAGTGCGCGGCCTGGATGCGCGAGCTGCTTCGATGATCCGCATCGACGCGATGTGGCTGGCCGCCGATTCGATCGACATGCGCGCCGGCGCCGAGCGCCTGTTGGCGCGCGTCGTGCAAGTCTTCGGCGCAGCGCAGGCGCATCATGGCTATCTGTTCGCGAACGCCCGTGGCACCCGCGTCAAGCTGTTGGTGCACGACGGCTTCGGCGTGTGGTGCGCGGCGCGCCGGCTCAACGCGGGGCGCTTCGTCTGGCCCGGCACGACCGATGCGACGCCTTTGCTGTCGCTCACACCTGCGCAGTTCGATGCGTTGGTCCTGGGTTTGCCGTGGCAGCGGCTTCCCGAGCTGAGCGTCATCACGCGAGCCTGAGGAGCCGGCGCCAACGCCACCTGCCCCAAGCGTTGACGGTGGATGTGCCGATGTTGGCATCGGCGTGCACTGGCATCATTCAACGCATGCTTGGCGTGCGTGATCTTCCTACAGCGAATCCTTCGGGACTTTCCGCCGAGACAGCAGCGCTGGTTGGTTGTTTACTCCAGCGTCTGCAAGACCAGGAGCAGCAGCTGGCCGAGCATGGCCGTGTCCTTGCGCAACGCGACCAGGCACTTGCACTTCTCACGTCCGTATATCCTAGCTGCGCTTGTTTGTCGCTTTGATGCGAACACCGCGCTCAGTGAGTCGTGAATGCAATGTGTCTAGGGCTAGTTGTTTCTCGGAAAGATAGTCGTAGCCGTCATAGTGGCGAGCTTGGACGCCAGCAATGCCGTGAGATTGAAGGCGTCCGCGGATATCGCTGCTGATGCCTGCGCTGGCGAGAAGTGTTTCGACTCCGGATCGAATTCGCTTGGCCTGGAAGTCCGGAATGCCGCAAGCCGCCTCTTTCGCCCATTTGCTGAGAGTTGTGGCCGCAAGATGTGTCTTACCTCCGTCTGTCGAGATAGCGTAAATTCCTTGTGGGTCGCACGACTTCAACGCGCTGAAGGCTTCCGGTACTAGTGGGATCGAGTGCTCTCGTGCAGGCTTGCCAGGGCGGCCCTTGCCGTCGAACAAGATGATCTGCTCCTCATCGAAATCGGCGGTGCGAAGCTTTACAAGCTGCTGGATACGTTGACCGCCAGTCAGAAGATGGAGCCTAAGGACGGCACCTTTGAAATCTTTCATCTCTCGGATGGCGGCCCAGTAGTGGCGAAGCTCATCTGCCGTGAGTGGATCTTTTGCTGACCGATTTTGCGTCTCATCAGGTTCAGTCTCTGCGGCTGGGTTGTGCTCAATCTCAAACACTTTGAAGTGCTCGGGGATGCTGGCTTTCGAGCGCCAGGCGCGGGCGGTTTGATATGCCGCCCGTACGTAACTTCGCAGCTTGTTTGCGGTACGGCCCTTCCCCGCGAGCGCGAGCCTTCGCATCATGCCGGCGATGTGAACCCCTGAGACTTTGTTGGCCGCAAGATCTGCAATCTTTGGCCACGCCTGCTTCACGTGCAGGTCGAAGATTGAGCGGGCGTCGCGATGTGAACTCCGTCCTAGCTTCTCCAGATGATCCGCATAGCGGTCGAGGAGCTGCGCAAGCGTGTTTTCAGTGGCTGTCTTCGCCGCAGATGCTGCAGCTTCTTTCGCCGCTCGCTTTGCTTCGAGCAGAGCAGGACGGCCTCCTTCCTCCTTGTGCTCGTGATGCTCGATCGAGAGTGTTTCCGCGGCGCGAACTGCGGCAGCCACCGAATAGCCCTTCGCTGTCGCGGTGAGGCTTTTCGGCGAGGCTGAAGAGTCATACAAGCCTATCGAAACGCGCTCGCTGCTGGCGCCGATGCTGTATCGCCAGTAGAAACTGACGGCCCCGTTTTTTTGTTTTCGCGCCTGCAAAGTGCCGCTGGGTTTGACCTTGTCGATGGTCTTGAACACGCCTGGTGAGAGTGCGTTGATTAGTTGGCCGAAAGTGGGTGAGGCAGCAGCCATCTGGGGGATCTCAAAAATGCCGTTGCCAGAATATTGCCAGATTTTTTGCCGATGGCCTCGGATCGGATCGGAATGCCTCGGATGGTGTTTCTATATAAATCAATAACTTAGAGGTGTTTTGGTGTCCGACTGATTCCCATGGAATCCGGCAATTTCGGACTCATAATCCGTTGGTCGAGTGTTCAAGCCACTCACGGCCTACCACCCCCCCGTATCTTCCGGATTCCGTGCTTCGCTATTTCCATGGCGTTGCACCGCAATCCATGAACGCTCTCCGCAACCCAGCGGAGCGGCTTCGCCTTCTTCCCGACTTCAGTCATTTGGCCGAGCAGGCCCTGCGGCCGCCTCGGCTCGTGGCTTGCCCCGGTGCGGTCTCCAGCACAAAGGCTCGGGTGCTTGTCCGACTTTGAAACTCAAGAAAAGTAGTACTTTGGGTTAACAAAACTCAAAAGGCAGCCTCCCCGCAGGCTGAAGACCAATAGTGCGTATCAAGAAGCCCGACAACCTTGCCGCCATCCGGGCGAAATTCGGGGTGCCGGCGCGCCGTGGTGGCGCAGTCGAAATCAATGGCCGGCGCGGTGTCATCACCGGAATGAGCGGGGATCTCGTGAAAGTGAAACTCCAGGGGACGGATGCCGGCCTGCCGTTTCATCCTCTCGAGATCACGTACCCGCAGCAGTGCTGATCGGGGGTGGCCGCAACGGTGGGCGCAAGCCTACAAGCGGGCCGGACGAAGCGTGGAATGATTGAAAGCGGGGAGCACCGATACCCGCAAGCGAAACCTTGTGTGGAGGATTTGCAATGCCGATGGATTTCCTGCGTCGCATCGAGGAGGCGCACTTTCCCCTCGCCGTTCTCGAAGAGGCTGACATCAATTGCGCGGCCGTGCTCGCCGCGGCGAACTTCATCGATGCGAATCTTCCGGTGCCCAGCGACGGTTCGAAGCCCCCCGCCGTCATCCTGCGCATCACTCCGCAGGGTCGAGCAGAACTGAACCGGTTGCGAAAGCAATGCACATGAAAAAGCCGCCTCGAGGGCGGCCCGGGGCTATTCCAGCCTTCAACCCGTACGTTCGAGCGGGATCACATCGGCGCTCAGCGAACCCGGCTGGGCGGCAAGGTCCGATGCGAAGGTGAACGCCGGGCCCGCACGGTGCTGCTTGACGTGATACATCGCCCTGTCCGCCGCGCGCAGCAGCCGGGCCAGGGTGTCGCCGTCGCCAGGGCGGCAGGCAATCCCCAGGCTCATGCCGACCGTGACGCTGCGGCCCTCGTATTCGACCGGTTGCGAGCCCGCCTCGATCATGCGGCGGGCCATGAGGCTCATGGCGTCGCGTGAGGGCGTGCCGAGCACCAGCACCGCGAACTCGTCGCCGCCCAGCCTGGCAACCACGTCGTCCTTGCGCAATTGCGCGCGAAGCCGTTGGGCGATGGCGATGAGGACCTGGTCGCCGGCCGCGTGTCCGTGCGCGTCGTTCACGCCCTTGAACCCGTCCAGGTCGAGCAGCATCAGGGCGAAAGGCTGGCCCTTGTCCAGCAGTTCCTCGCCGCGGCTCTCGAAGCCGGCGCGGCTGGCGGCGCCGGTCAGCGCGTCGGTGCCCAGGGCCTCCACCAACTGTTGCGTGCGTGCGGTGAGCGCCTGCTCGGAGCGCAGCACGAGCTGCAGCCGCGAACCCATGGCCACGGCGAACACGATCAGCTCGGCCACCAGCGCGCCCTGAGACACGTTCATCTGGTTCGGCGCCCACTCGATCCAGCCCCAGCTCGCGACCACGATCGCGCCGATGCCGCCCAGCAGCAGCGCCACGCCGAAGAAGTAGAGCACCGCCGGCCAGTAGCGCCGCCGCATCGCGATCAGCGCGCCGATCACCATCACCACGGTCGATGCAATCACCGAGATCTGCACCAGCCGGAAGGTCATCAGCGGATGTGCGCCCCAGTTGGCGTACGGAATGGCCAGCGCGAGCGCGACGGTGAAGGCCTGCACCAGCCAGTCCAGCGGCGGCGCGAAATGGCGCAGCCGCAGCAGCCGCCTGCCGAACTGCAGCTTGCAGATGGCCCACAGCGCCGGCCCCGCGGTGTAGGCGAAGCCTGCCGCCGCGGGCCAGTGGGCGAAGGGGTAGCGCAAGGCGTGGCCGTTGATGCTGCCGAGGGCCAGCACGCCGCAGGCGCAAGACAGCATGTAGAAGCCGTACAGCCCCTCGCCGAACACCTTGAACAGGACCAGCCCATACACCATCAGGCCGATCAGCACGCCGTAGGTCACGCCGTCGAACATGCGCTTGTCCTGCGTGGACTGCAGGTAGTCGGCCGGGTCCCAGACCGAAACGTCGTAGATGCGCGCGAAGGTCGATTCGACCCGGAAGTACACGTCGTAGGTGCCCGGGCCGGGCAACCGGAAGCGCCATGCCATCTGTTCGGACGCGGCCGGGCGGCTCGCCCACGGGTAGCGCATGCCGGTGGTGACCGGAGCGGCCAGCGCGTGGCCGTCTGCGTCGTAGGGGCCGTAGAAGCGCAGGTCGTGCGTCGAGACCGTCGGCACCAGCATGAGCCACTCGCGCGAGGCTTCGGCGGGGTCGGCCAGCCGCATCTGCAGCTTGAACCAGAGCACGCGGTCGGATTCCTTGCCCCGCAGCGGGTCGTCCGGGAAGGCGAACCTGGCCTCCTGCGGCGGCGTGCGCACCTGCTCGATGCTCAGCGACCGCGTCTTGTCCTCGAACACCTGCAGATGCCGCACGGCCGGCAGCCCGTTCGGCTGGTGCCGTATCAGCAGCGGCCCGCGCTGCGCGTCACCGGCCGGCTGGGCGGCGGCGACGGCTGACAGGAACAGCGCGAGCGCGGCGGCCACCAGCAGGCGCCAAACAAGGCGCGTATCGGCGGCGCCGCGTAGGAAGAGGCGGGACATCATGGGATGTGCTGCAGCGGAGCGGGCAAAACGGCGGATTCTCGGGGAAAAGCATGGCGCTTGTTCGCACCGGCCGGCTGCGCGGCATCACTATCTGCCTCTCTTTTGCGAGATAGTGGCAATGACCAAGGGTAAACCCTTGGTTCAATCGACCCTGATGTTGCGTGCCCGGACCAGGGCACTCACCCGGCCCGTCTCGTCCTGCACGAACCTCGCGAATGCCTCCGGCGTGGTCCCCGCGGGTTCGAGGCCGAGCTGCAGCAGCTTCTGGCGCACCGTGGGATCGTTCACCGCCGCCTGCACCGCCTTGTCGAGCTTCTGCACGATGTCGGGCGGCGTGCCCTTCGGAAGGAACACGCCGTTCCACTCGACCACGTTGTAGCCCGGCAGGCCCGACTCTCCGAGCGTCGGCGTGTCGGGCAGGGCCGTCACGCGTCGGGTGGAGCTCACGGCCAGCGCGCGCAGCTTGCCGGACTTCACATAGCCGAGGGTGGAGGCCGCGTTGCCGAAGTACGCCGACACCTGCCCGCCCATCAGGTCGGTGAGCGCGGGTGCGCCGCCCTTGTAGGGCACGTGCATCAGGTTGACCTTGGCCTGCTCGTTCAGCGCCTCGCCTGCAAGATGCGAGCCGGTGCCGCCGCCCGCCGATGCGAAGCTCAGCTTGCCGGGGTTCTTGCGCGCGAAGTCCAGGAACTCGGCCACGGTCTTGTAGGGCGCGTTCTCCGGCACCACCAGGATCTGCGGCGCGGTGGCCACCAGCGACACTGGAATGAAGTCTTTCGCCGCGTCGAAGGGCAGCTTGCGCAGCGCAGGGTTCACCGAGAACGCCGATGCGTCGTAGAGCACCGTGTAGCCGTCGCCCGCCGCCTTGGCCACGTTGTCTTCGCCGATCACGCCGCCCGCGCCGGGCCTGTTGTCGATGACGATCTGCTGGCCCAGCGCCGCGCTCATCTGCTGCGCGACGATGCGCGCTGTGTTGTCGGCGCCGCCGCCGGCCGCGTAGGGCACGACCATGCGGATCGGCTTGTCGGGCCATGCCGCCCAGCCCAGCAGGGGCGCGCAGGCGGCGATGGCCGCGATCGTCTTCAGGACGCGTGTTGTCTTCTTCATGCCGATGTCTCGATGTTCTTGGTTCAGGAAAAGTCGTAGAGCCGCGCCGGGTTGTCGACCAGCACGCGGCGGCGCACGGCTTCGTCGGGCACCCATTGGTGAAGCAGGTCGAACAACTGCGCGTCGTCGGGCTTGGCGCCGCGCTCGGTGGGGTGGGGCCAGTCGCTGCCCCAAACCACGCGCTCGGGCGCATGCCGCACCCAGGCCCGGGCAACGGCGGTGGTGTCGGCGTAGCCGCCTTCGGCGCCCAGCTTCGAATCGAGGTAGGCGCCGGACAGCTTGATCCAGGTGCGGCCGTTGTCCAGCAGCCGGCGCACGACCGCGAAGGCGGGGTGCGCCTGCGCATCCGGCAGCGCAAGCCGCGCGAGGTGGTCGAGGACGATGGTGCAGGGCAGCCGCTCGAGCAGGGCCGCGTGTTCGGCGATCTGGTCGGCGCTCCAGTGCAACTGCACATGCCAGCCGAGCGCGTGCACGCGGTGCGCGAGCGGCTCGACCATGGAGAAATCGGTGGTCGCGTGGGTCGGTGTGTAGAGCGTGAACCGGATGCCGCGAATGCCGCCTGCGTGCAGCCGCACGAGCTCGTCGTCGCCCACCTCGGGACGCACGACCGCCACGCCCCGCGTACGCGAGGCGCCGAGCGCGCGGATGGCCGCGAGCGTCACGCTGTTGTCGGTGCCGTGGATGCGCGGCTGCACGACGACGGTGCGCTGCGTGCCGATGCGCCGCTGCAGCAGGCGGTAGTCGTCTGCGGTGGCGTCGTCGACCATCGCATCGGGCGGGGCATGCAGCGCGAAGCGGCGGTCGTAGACATGCATGTGCGCATCGCAGGCGCCCTCCGGCGCGTTGCTCATGGGCCGCTGCGTGCCGCCGCTGTTGGCGCAGGCGATCTCGAGGCCCATGGCTCAGCCCTGGCCGGTTCCTTTGCCGCGAGAGGCCAGCACGGCGCCAGTGTGCTGGCCCAGCGTCGGCGCCGCGAATGGCTCCGGGCCCGGGGTGCGGCCGAACTGCACGGGCCGCGTGAAGCCGCGGTAGCTGCCGAGCGTGGGGTGCGCGAACTTCGTCACCATGTCTTCCGCCAGCACCTGCGGGTTGTCGAACATGTCCTCGACAGTGCGCGCGGCGGCGCAGGGCACGTCTTCGCCGAAGCGCTCTTCCCACTCCAGCGCGCTGCGTTCGGCCAGCGCCGCGCGCAGCCGGGGGACGATCTCGGCGGAATGCTGCGCGCGCTTGCGCACCGAGTCGTAGCGCTCGTCGACCGCCAGCTCGGGCAGCCCGACCTTGGCGCACAGCGCCTGCCAGAAATGCGGCGTGTTGGCGGAGATGTACAGGTAGCCCTCGCGCGTGGGATGCAGGCCGGTGATGCCGCCGGAGCGCATGTCGCGCCCCACGTCCTTGGGCTCGCCTTCGGCCCACACCATGCGGGCCGACTGCATGGTGAGCGCGGAGCGCAGCAGCGACACGCCGACATACTGGCCGACGCCGCTCTTCTCGCGCTCGTACAGGGCCGAGGCCACGCCGGCGGCCACCAGCGCGGCCGCGTAGTAGTCGACCACCGAGCCGTAGAGGATCTCGGGCGGACCGCCGCGCTGGCCCTGCAGCGCGCACATGCCGGTCATGGTCTGCAGCACCTGGTCGTAGCCGGCCTTCTCGCGCAGCGGGCCGGTCTCGCCATAGCCGGTGACGGCGCAGTAGATCAGGCGCGGGTTGAGCGCCTTCAGCTGCTCGTAGCCGATGCCCAGCCGCGGCGGCACGCTGGGCCGGAAGTTGTGCACCAGCACGTCGGCCGTGCCCACCAGCGTCTTCAGCGCGGCGAGGTCGTCCGCGTTCTTCAGGTCGAGCACCACGCCGAGCTTGCTGCGGTTCACGCCGATGAAGGCGCGGCTCTCCGCTTCCAGCGTCGAGGGGTACTTGCGCAGGTTGTCGCCCGTGGGCGGCTCGATCTTGATGACCTCCGCGCCCTGGTCGGCCAGCAGCGAGCAGCCGTACGGACCCGCGATGTAGGCGCTCAGGTCGAGCACGCGCAGTCCGCTCAGCGGGCCCGCGGGGCCGCTGCGCGGGGGCAGGCGCGCGTCGTTGCCGGCATCGTGGGGTGGGGCGAGGCTCATGGGTCTTCTCTCTTCTCAGTCTGCGGTGATGTTCTGTTGCCTGGCCAGCTTCTTCCAGCGCTCCACGTCGTCGGCGATCACAGTGCCGAACTGCGCCGGCGTGAGCGGCGTGGCGATCGCGCCTTCGCGCAGGAAGTTGGCCGCGATCGTGGGGCGGGCCAGGATCTGGTTGACGGCCTGGTTGAGCTTCGCGACCACGTCGCCCGGCGTGCCCGCCGGCGCCAGCAGTCCCCACCAGAGCTCGAACTCGTAGCCGGGCACCGCGGCGGACATCGGCGTGAGGTCGGGCGCGACGGGGCTCGGCTTCAGGCTGGTGATGCCGACGGCGCGCAGCTTGCCCGCGCGCACCATCGGCAGCAGCGACGGCCCGCTGGAAATCAGCAGCTGGGTCTGGTTGCCGATCAGGTCGGTCACGGCCGGGCCCATGCCCTTGTAGGGGATGTGCGCGATCTGCAAGTCGCCTACCTTGGCCTTGAGCAGCTCGGTGCCGAACTGGTTGACGCTGCCCGAACCCGAGGAGGCGTAGTTGTACTGGCCCGGCTTCGCCTTGATGGCTGCGATCAGCTCCGCGGGCGTCTTCGCGGGAAACTCGTTGTTGACCGCGACGATGAACGGGCCCTTGGCAAACATCGCCACGGGCGCGAGGCCCTTCACCGGATCGAAAGGCAGCTTCGACTGCACGGCCGCATTGGTCGTCATGCTGGAGGACACCGCCACCAGCGTGTAGCCGTCGGGCGTGGCGCGCGCCACCTGCGCGGTGCCGGTGTTGCCGCTGGCGCCGGGCCGGTTGTCGATGATCACGGGCTGCTTGAGCTCGTCGCCGAGTTCCTTGGCGATCTGGCGCGCAAAGGTGTCGTTCGAGCCGCCCGCGGGGTAGGGCACGACGATGGTGATGGCCTTGGACGGATAGGCCGCCTGCTGTGCGAACGCCGTGCCGCCGGGCAGGCATGCAGCGGCGAATGCAATGGCTGCGAGGGCGCCTGGTCGAAGGATGGTGGGAATGCGCATGGTGTGTCTTGTCTCCTGGTTCTTGTGTGTATGCGTGCCTCGCCGAGGGGGCAAGGCCCGTGCGTTCAGCCGGGCAGCAGCCCGAGCCCGCGCGCGCTCTCGACGATGGCGCGTGCGCGAAGCACGAAAGGGATGTCGATCATCTTTCCGTCCACCACATAGGCTCCGATGCCCTTGGCGTCCGCCTCGCGGGCCGCTTCGACCACCTTGGACGCGTGCGCGATTTCCTCGTCGGTGGGGCGGAACACTTCGTTCGCGATGGCGACCTGGCTCGGATGGATGCAGGTCTTGCCGAGGAAGCCGAGGTTGCGCGCGAGCCTCGCTTCGGCGCGAAAGCCTTCGGCATCGCGGATGTCGGCGAATGCGCTGTCGTAGGCGTAGACACCGGCTTCGCCTGCGGCGATGCGCACCGCGAACATCGCCTGCTGGATCGCTTCCGGCGCGCGCCGCGCAATGCCCAGCGGTTCGAACAGGTCGCCGAGGCCCAGCTGCAGCCCCTTCACGCGGGGATGCGCGAGCGCGAGCTGCGAGGCCATGCGCAGGGCAGATGGCGTTTCGATGTTCAGCAGCAGGCCGATGGGTGTTGTCACGCCATGCGTTCGCTCGGCACGCTCGATGGCTTGTGCCGCAGCCTGCACGTGCGCCGGGCTCTCGGGCTTGGGCAGGTTGACCAGGTGCACGCCGGGCATCGCCACCGCGGCCACGTCGTGCTCGAAGTGCGGCGTGTCCATCGCGTTGACGCGCACGATCAGGGTCTTGCCGGCTGCTGCCGCATCGACGCCCGCCAGCAGCTGGCGCACACGGTCGCGCGCCTCGTCCTTGCGCGCTTCGGAGACCGCATCTTCCAGGTCTAGACAAATGCCGTCGGCGGCGCTCTCCAGCGCCTTGGCGAACAGCTCGGGGCGTGTGCCGGGAACAAAAAGCTTGCTTCTCATGCCTGCAGTGTCCGCAGTCCATGAGATTAGAAAAACACATGCTTTCTATGATCAGATCATAGAAAATCTATCTTCATGGAAACCGCCTACCTGCACAGCTTTCTATTGGTGGTGGAGTCCGGCTCGATGTCTGAGGCCGCGCGCCGGCTCGACCTCACGCCCGCCGCCGTGGCACAGCAGGTCCGCGCGCTGGAGCGCGAGCTCGGCGCGCCGCTGCTCGCGCGCGCCGGCCGCACGGTGCAACCCACCGAGGCGGGGCACCAGCTGGTGCAGCGCGGTCGCAACCTGCTCAGGGAGGTGAGCGACATCAAGGCGCTGCTCGGCAGCGATGCGGCCGGCGGCGAGCTGCTGGTGGGCACCATCAACACCGCCATTCACAGCCTGCTGCCGGACATCCTGGCGCACTTCGTGAAGGCGCACCCGGGCGCCAAGGTGTTCCTGCAGTCGGGCACCACCGCCACGCTGCACAAGGCGCTGGCGCAGGGCGAGCTCGACGCGGCCGTGTGCCTCCATCCGACCTTCGCGCTGCCGAAGACCTTCGACTGGTCGTTGCTGCGCGAAGAGCCGTTGGTGCTGCTCGCGCCCAGCCGCCTGGCGCGGCGCGATCCGCACGAACTGCTGAGGACATCGCCGCTGATCCGCTACGACCGCAACCTTGGCGGCGGCAAGCAGGCCGACCGTTACCTGCGCGCCGCGGGCATCGTGCCGCAGGAGCGCTTCGAGCTCAGCTCGCTGCTGGCGATTGCAATGATGGTCGACCGCGGGCTCGGCGTTTCGATCGTGCCGGACATCGCATCGCCGCTGCTGGAAGGCCAGCGCATCGCCAAGATCGCGTTGCCGCTGCCTTCGGAGCCTCGGCGCTTCGGTGTGCTGTGGCTGCGCGCATCGCCGCGTCTGAGGCTGATCGAGGGCTTCGTGGACAGCGCGGGGCAGGTCAGCGGAGGCAAGAGAACTTCACGCAGAAGTGCCGCAACCTGAGAGGCTCAAAAAAGCAGGCTATAATCGAGAGCTTAGCGGCTGTAGCTCAGTTGGATAGAGTACTTGGCTACGAACCAAGGGGTCGTGGGTTCAATTCCTGCCAGCCGCACCACCTGTTGAAAAGCCCGGAAGATTCGTCTTCCGGGCTTTTTTCTTTGTGGGCTCCGCCTTGTTCGCTCCGGAAAACCAAGAATCGGGTGAAAAAGGCAGGCTATAATTGCAAGCTGTGCGGCTGTAGCTCAGTTGGATAGAGTACTTGGCTACGAACCAAGGGGTCGTGGGTTCAATTCCTGCCAGCCGCACCACTACAAGGAAAGCCCGCAACGCAAGTTGCGGGCTTTTTTCATTTGGAGGATCTGCGTGAGCAAGGCATTCACCAAGGAAACCGAAACAGACGGGGACGACGACGGCGCCGATGGCGCATCGCCTCCGCTGCCCGCGGGCGGCAAGAACTACATCACCCCCGACGGCTACGCGCGGCTGCGCGACGAGCTGCTGCACCTGATGGACGAAGAGCGGCCGAAGATCGTCGAAACAGTGCATTGGGCTGCCAAGAACGGCGACCGCTCCGAGAACGGCGACTATCTCTACGGCAAGAAGCGCCTGCGCGAAATCGACCGCCGCATCCGTTTTCTTACCAAGCGGCTCGAAATCGCCGAGGTCACCGATCCGTCGGTGCATCATGGCCGGGACCAGGTCTTCTTCGGCGCCACGGTCCGCTATGCCGACGAAACCGGCGACGAGCGGAGCGTCACGATCCTCGGCATCGACGAGGCGGAAAGCGCCAAGTCGCAGGTCAGTTGGATTTCACCGATCGCGCGGGCGCTGCTGAAGGCGCGCGAGGGCGACGTGGTGAAGCTCGTGACGCCGGGCGGCGCGCACGAGGTCGAGATCCTGTCGGTGAGCTATCCGGCGCCGCGCCCGGCCGCGGCGTAACAACGCCACGCCGCTCCAATCAATGCCCGCTCAGGGGACGGGCACGGTCCTCGATGCCGTCAGCACCGACGCGGTCCGGCGCGCGGCGCGCAGCACCGCATCGAGATGCGCGCGGTCGCGCACCGCGATCACGAAGCGCAGGTCGGTCGAATCCTGCGGCGTTTCATCGGCCATTTCGACGTGCGTGATGTCGGCTTCGGCATCGGCCAGCGTGGCGGCGACCCGCGCCAGCACGCCCTTGTCGTTGCGCACCGTGATGACTACGCCGGTCTCGAAGGCACGCGTGGGCTCGTCGGCCCATTCGACGGCGAAGAAGCGTTCGCTGTCCTTGTGGCGCAGGCGCTGGCCCACGCCGCATTCTTCGGTGTGCACCACCAGCCCTTCGCCATGCCCGAGGTAGCCGACGATCTGGTCACCGGGAATCGGGCGGCAGCACAGCGCAAAGCGCACCGATGAGTTCTCGCTGCCGTCCAGCGTGACCGCGCCCTGCGACACGGTCTCGTGCGAGATGAAGCGTTCGCGGCTCAGCAGCAGCGCGTCGGGGCGCTCGCCCAGCTCCGACAGCATGGCCACGAGCCGCTTGGCGACGATGCTGGCAATGCGCTTGCCCAGGCCGATGTCGGTCAGCAGCTCGGCACGGGTGCGGTTGCCGGTGAAGCGCAGCAGCTTTTCCCACAGCGCCTGGTGTTCCTCGTCGTTCTCGGGCAGCTTGCTCAGGCCCTCGGCGCGCAAGGCCTGCGCCAGCAGCTTCTCGCCCAGCCCTTCGGACTCGGCGTGCGCCAGCGTCTTGAGGTAGTGGCGGATCTTGGAGCGGGCGCGGCCCGTGCGCACGAAGCCGAGCCAGGCCGGGTTGGGCGTCGACACCGGTGCGGTGATGACCTCCACCACGTCGCCGTTCTTGAGCTCGGTGCGCAGCGGCACCTGGTCGCCGTTGATGCGCGCGGCCGAGGTGTGGTCGCCGATGTTGCTGTGGATGGCGTAGGCGAAGTCGACCACCGTGGCGCCGCGCGGCAGCGCCATGATCTGGCTCTTGGGCGTGAACACGTAGACCGCGTCGGGGAACAGGTCGACCTTGACGTGGTCCCAGAACTCGGCGGCGTCGCGGGTCTCGTCCTGGATGTCGAGCAGCGACTGCAGCCACTTGGTGCCCAGCCGGTCGTTGCTGGCCGCGTTCGGCTCGGCGGCCTTGTAGAGCCAGTGCGCGGCCACGCCGGATTCGGCCACCACGTGCATCGCCTCGGTCCGCAGCTGGAATTCGACGCTCACGCCGGCCGGCCCCACGAGCGTGGTGTGCAGCGACTGGTAGCCGTTGAGCTTGGCGATCGCGATGTGGTCCTTGAACTTGCCCGGCAGCGGCTTGTACATCTGGTGCAGGATGCCCAGGCCGGTGTAGCAGGCGATCACGTTCGGCACGATCAGGCGGAAGCCGTAGATGTCGGTCACCTGGGCGAAGCTCAGGTGCTTTTCCTCCATCTTGCGGTAGATGGAATAGAGCGTTTTCTCCCGCCCCGCGATCCGAAGCGTCATGCCGGCGGCCGAGAAGGCGGTCTCGACCTCTTTCTGCACTTTCTGGATCAGGTCGCGCCGCCGGCCGCGTGCCTTGGCCACGGCCTTGGACAGCGTGGCGTAGCGCCACGGCTTCAGGTGCCTGAACGACAGTTCCTGCAGCTCGCGATAGGTCTGGTTCAGCCCGAGCCGGTGCGCGATGGGCGCGTAGATGTCGAGCGTTTCGCGCGAGATGCGCGCCCATTTCTCGCGCGGCGCATCGGCCAGCGTGCGCATGTTGTGGGTGCGGTCCGCCAGCTTGACCAGGATGACGCGCACGTCGCGCGCCATGGCCAGCAGCATCTTGCGGAACGACTCGGCCTGGTTTTCTTCGCGCGTGTTGAACTGCAGCTTGTCGAGCTTGGTGAGCCCGTCGACCAGCTCGGCCACCGGGGCACCGAAGCGCTCGATCAGCTCGGGCTTGGTGACGCCGCAATCCTCGATGGCGTCGTGGAGCAGGGCGGCCATGAGGGCCTGCGCGTCGAGCTTCCACTCGGCGCATTGCGCCGCCACCGCGATGGGGTGGGTGATGTACGGCTCGCCGCTGTTGCGCAACTGCCCGAGGTGGGCCTCGTCCGCGAAGCGGTAGGCGCGGCGGACCAGCTCGGTGTCTTCGGGGCTCAGGTAATCGAGCCGCGCCGTCAATGCGGCAAAGCTTGCTGCGGCCGCGTTCAGCGCCGCCGGGCTCGGCTTCGGCGTGCCTTTGGGGGCATGGGACTGATGTTTGGCTACCGCGCTCATGGCTACCACTTTAGCGTGACCGCTCCGTGGACGCGTCCGGACATAAAAAAAGCACCGCATTGCGGTGCCTTTTCGTTGCAGGGCTGCGTCAGATCAGCCCGGCACTTTCTTGAGCATTTCGAGGCCGATCTTGCCTTCGGCGATCTCGCGCAGCGCCGTGACGGCGGGCTTGTTCTTGCTCTCGATCTTGGGGGCGTGGCCCTGGCTCAGCATGCGCGCACGGTACGTGGCGGCCAGCACGAGCTGGAAGCGGTTGGGAATATTGACGAGACAGTCTTCGACGGTGATGCGGGCCATGATGAGGATCTTTCTGTCTGTGAGCGGATGAACTCGGATATCAGGGGATGTTCAGTGCGGCGAATGTGTCGGCACGCGCACGGCGCTGTGCGGAGTACCGGAGCCGCTGAGCGTGGACGATCGCCTTGAGATCGAAAAGCGCGCGCTCAAATAACTCGTTGATTATAACGAAGTCGAATTTCCCCGCCTGCGCCATCTCCTCGGCGGCATTCTTCAGGCGGGTTTCGATCACCGCGGCGCTGTCTTCTCCGCGCCGCTCCAGGCGGGAGCGCAGTTCTTCCCAGCTGGGCGGCAGGATGAAGATCATGACCGCGTTGGCAAAAGTCTTGCGGATCTGCAGCGCGCCCTGGAAGTCGATTTCGAGGATGACGTCGGCCCCCTGGGCGATCCGCTCCTCGATGGCCTTCTTGGAAGTGCCGTACTTGTGGCCGTGCACGTGCGCCCATTCCACGAAGCCGTCGGCCGCGACCATGGCGTCGAACTCCGTCGGCGAGGCAAAAAAGTACTCGCGGCCGTGCTTTTCCTGCCCGCGCGGCGAGCGCGTGGTGTGGGAAACAGAGGGCTGGACGGCTGCGTCCAGCTCCATCAGCGCCTTGACCAGGCTCGATTTGCCGGCGCCGCTGGGCGCCGCCACCACGAAGATATTGCCGGGGTAATCCATGCTTTCGCTCGTCATTCGATGTTCTGGACCTGCTCTCGCATCTGCTCGATCAGGACCTTCATGTCCACGCCAATGCGCGTGAGCTCCAGGGCTGCCGACTTGGAGCCCAGGGTGTTGGCCTCGCGGTGCAGTTCCTGGATGAGGAAGTCGAGGCGCTTGCCGATCTCGCCGCCCTTCTTGAGCAGGCGCTCGATCTCGTCGAGGTGCGAGTTCAGGCGGGTCAGCTCCTCGGCCACGTCGATGCGGATCGCAAAGGCGGTGGCTTCCGTCAGCGCGCGGTCCTGGGCGGCCTCGGGCAGGGTGCCGCCGGTGCTTTCGGTCAGGCCCATGGCCTCTTTCCAGCGCTCCAGGAAGCGGGTGCGCTGCTGTTCGACCAGCTGCGGCACCAGCGGCCCGGCCTGCTGCACCAGGGTGCGCAGCTGGGCCAGGTGGGCCTCGAGCATCTTGGCCAGCCGGGCGCCTTCGCGCTGGCGGGCCGACATCAGGCCGTCGATTGCCTTGCCGGTCACCTCGAGCAGATCGGGGCCCCAGTCGCCGCGGGCGGCGCTGTCGCCGCCGGCCAGGCGCAGCACGTCGGCCACGCTCAGGTCGCGGGCGCCGGGCAGCCAGGCCTTGATGCTGTCCTGCACCCCGTTGAGCCGCTGGAGCAGCTTCACGGAGGGCTCGACGACGCCCGCCTGGGCGGTGTTCTCGATGGCCGCGCGCACCTCGACCTTGCCGCGCTTGAGCTTGCCCGTGAGCAGCTCGCGCAGCGCGGTTTCATGCTGGCGCAGTTCCTCCGGCAACTTGAAGGTGAGATCGAGGAAGCGGCTGTTGACCGAGCGGATTTCGACCCCGAGCCGGCCCGCCGCGGAGGGCCGTGCTTCGGCTTCGGAGTGGCTGCCTGCGGACCCATTTTGGCCGCTGGCGTAGCCGGTCATGCTGTAAACTGGCATTGCGCCTCACTGTGGTTTTGCTTGCAAGCACCGAGGCGTCGGCACGGCGTTCGCTTGCCGCACCATCGCCTTCGGGCGAAACTCCCGGATTATGTCAAAGGTCAAGCCTTCGCCCCTGCTGCCCGATACGGTCATTGGCGGATACCGCGTTGTACGCCGGCTTTCCGCGGGTGGTTTCGGTGTCGTCTACCTGGCCATCGACCCTGCCGGACAGCAGGTCGCCATCAAGGAGTATCTGCCTTCGTCGCTCGCCACCCGGGGCCCCGACGAACTGGCGCCCCAGGTGCCGCCCGAGAAGCTCTCCCTCTACCGCCTGGGGCTCAAGAGCTTCTTCGAAGAGGGCCGCTCGCTCGCGCAGATCTCGCATGCCTCGGTGGTCAGCGTGCTCAATTTCTTCCGCGAGAACGAGACCGTCTACATGGTCATGAACTACCTGGAGGGCGCCACCCTGCAGGATTTCGTGGTCACGGCGCGCGACCTGAAGAAGCAGAAGGTGTTCCGCGAGTCCACCATCCGGTCGCTGTTCGACGAAATCCTGCGCGGGCTGCGCATCGTCCATCAGTACAAGATGCTGCACCTGGACATCAAGCCGGCCAACATCTTTGTGACCGACGACGACCGCGCCGTGCTGATCGACTTCGGCGCCGCGCGCGAGGTGCTCAGCAAGGAAGGCATCTTCATCCGCCCCATGTACACCCCCGGCTTCGCGGCCCCCGAGATGTACCGGCGCGACTCTTCCATGGGCCCCTGGACCGACATCTACGCCATCGGCGCCTGCATCTACGCCTGCATGCAGGGCTACCCGCCCAACGACGCTCCCCGCCGCATCGAGAAAGACCGCCTCAGCCTGTCGCTGTCGCGCCTGCGCGGCGTGTATTCCGACAACCTGATTGAGGTGGTCGAGTGGTGCATGTCGCTCGACCCCCTGTCGCGCCCGCAATCGGTCTTCGCGCTGCAGAAGGAACTCAGCCGCGAGGGAGAGCGCCGCTACACCAAGCTCACCGTGGGCGAGAAGGTGCGGCTGTCCATCGACAACATCCGCTCCTTCGACAAGAAGGGCCTGCCCAAGGCCGCCGCGCCCACCACGCGGCCCGCATGACATCACCATGAAATTTTCCGTCTTCCAGGTCAGCCGCAAGGGCGGCCGTCTCAAGAACGAAGACCGCATGGGCTATTGCTACACGCGGGAATCGGGCCTGTTCGTGCTGGCCGACGGCATGGGCGGCCATCCGGAAGGCGAAGTGGCGGCGCAGCTGGCCCTGCAGACCATCGCCGCGCTCTACCAGCGCGAAGCACGCCCGATCGTGAAGGACGTGAAAGCCTTCCTGGCCGAATCGGCCATGGCCGCGCACCAGCAGATCATGCGGTACGCCAGCCACAAGGCCATGCTCGACACGCCGCGCACCACCGTCGTCGCGGCCGTGCTGCAGGGCACCACCGCCACCTGGATGCACTGCGGCGACTCCCGCCTGTACGTGGTGCGCGACGGCCGCCTGCTGACCCGCACGCGCGACCACTCCCACGCCGAGCGCCCCAAGCCGCACGGCTCCGACGCGCCCGTCAACCGCAACCTGCTGCTGACCTGCCTCGGCTCGCCGACCACGCCGCTGTTCGACGTGTCCAGCCCGCTGCAGCTGCAGCGCGGCGACCGCCTCATGCTGTGCTCCGACGGCGTGTGGGGCGTGCTCGACGACGCGCTCATCGTGCACACGCTTTCCTCCGGCAAGCCCGTGTCCGACGCCGCCCCCGACCTCGCCGAAATGGCGCTGCGCAAGGGCGGCGCCCACAGCGACAACGTCACGCTCATCGCCCTCGAATGGGAAATGCCCGACAGCACGGGCGACGACCGCAGCGGCGTGTCCACCGAAACCATAGAAGACGGCGTGTTCGCCTCCACCATCCAGGCCGGCATGCCGTCGGACAACGAGATCGACGACCTCGACGAAGACGCCATCGAGCGCTCCATCGCCGAGATCAACGAAGCCATTCGCCGCTCGGCCGCCCGCAAGACCTGAGCGCGCCGTTCGTTCCTTTTTTCCTCTTTCGAGTCTCAAACAATGACTGCTTTCACACGAAGCGGCGGCCGTGCCGCCGACCAGCTGCGCCCGGTGCGCATTACCCGCGGCTTCACCATCCACGCCGAAGGCTCGGTGCTGATCGAGTTCGGCCAGACCCGCGTGCTGTGCACCGCCTCGGTCGAAGAGAAAGTGCCGCCGCACAAGAAGGGCAGCGGCGAAGGCTGGGTCACGGCCGAATACGGCATGCTGCCGCGCGCCACCCACACCCGCAGCAGCCGCGAGGCCGCCAAGGGCAAGCAGACCGGCCGCACGCAGGAAATCCAGCGCCTCATCGGCCGCTCGATGCGCGCCGTGTTCGACCTGGCCGCCCTGGGCGAGCGCACCATCCACCTCGACTGCGACGTGCTGCAGGCCGACGGCGGCACGCGCACCGCGGCCATCACCGGCGCCTTCGTGGCCGCGCAGGACGCGGTCAACAAGCTCATCGCCGCCGGCACCCTGGCCGCATCCCCCATCAAGGGCCACGTGGCCGCCATTTCGGTGGGCATCGTCGAAGGCACGCCGCTGCTCGACCTCGAATACACCGAAGACTCCGCCTGCGACACCGACATGAACGTCGTCATGACCGGCGCCGGCCACTTCGTGGAAGTGCAGGGCACCGCCGAAGGCGTGGCCTTCACCCGCGAAGAAATGAACAGCCTGCTCGGCCTTGCCGAAAAGGGCATCGGCGAACTCGTGACCCTGCAGAAGCAGGCGCTGCTCGCCGCCAACTGACCACCTCCAGCTACTGGCGCCTGCCTTCAAGGCGGGCGCCACAGCCACTTTGACTTTCTATGAAACTGGTTCTGGCTTCCAACAACGCAGGCAAGCTCGCCGAACTCCAGCAACTGTTCGCGGAACTGGCCGTCACGCTCGTGCCGCAATCGGCACTGGGCGTGGGCGAGGCTGAAGAACCCTTCCGCACCTTCGTCGAGAACGCGCTGACCAAGGCGCGCCACGCCAGCGCCGCCACCGGCTTGCCTGCCATCGCAGACGACGCCGGCCTGTGCGTCGACGCATTCGGCGGCCTGCCGGGCGTCGACACCGCCTACTACGCCACCCAGTTCGGCTACGCCAAGGGCGACGCCAACAACGTGAAGGCGCTGCTCGAACAGATGAGCGGTGTCGTCAACCGGCGCGCCGCGCTCGTCAGCACGCTGGTCGCGCTGCGCAGCCACGACGACCCCGAGCCGCTCATCGCCGTGGGCCGCGTCGTCGGCGAGATAGCGCCCGAGCCCGTGGGCGAGAACGGCTTCGGCTTCGACCCCGTGATGTACCTGCCGAGCTTCGGCAAGACCTTTGCCCAATTGACGCCCGAGATCAAGAACGCCAACAGCCACCGTGGCCGCGCGGCGCAGGCCATGCTGGCCCTGATGCGCGAACGCTGGCTGCCCGCGTAATGGCCACCGTCTTCCCGATCCAGCCGGCGCAGCCCACGGGCGCGCCGCAGGCCAACGACGTGCTGCACTGGATGCGGCCCGGCCCGCTGCAGCTCAGCGCGCTGCCGCCGCTGTCGCTCTACATCCACCTGCCGTGGTGCCTGCGCAAGTGCCCGTACTGCGACTTCAATTCGCACGAATGGCGCGCCGCCAGCGAGGCCGACATCGACGGCATTCCCGAGCAGGCGTACATCGACGCGCTCGTGGCCGACCTCGACGCGGCGCTGCCCCTCATCTGGGGGCGCACCGTGCACACCATCTTCATCGGCGGCGGCACGCCGAGCCTGTTCTCGCCACAAGCCATCGACCGCCTGCTGGGCGACGTGCGCGCGCGGCTGAAGCTCGCGCCCGACTGCGAGATCACGCTCGAGGCCAACCCCGGCACCTTCGAACGCAACCGCTTCCGTGCGTTCCGCGCCGCGGGCGTCACGCGCCTGTCGGTGGGCGTGCAGAGCTTCAACGACGAGCACCTGAAGGCGCTGGGCCGCGTGCACGACCGCGCACAAGCCATTGCCGCAGTCGAAGAGGCCGCGAGCGCCTTCGACACCTTCAACCTCGACCTGATGTACGCCCTGCCGGGCCAGACGCTCGAGGGCCTGGAAGCGGACCTTTCGCAAGCCCTGTCGCTCGCGCCGCCGCACCTGTCGGTGTACCACCTGACCATCGAGCCAAACACCTGGTTCGCCAAGTTTCCGCCGACGCTGCCCGAGGACGACATCGCCTACGAAATGCTCGACCGCATCACCGAACGCACCAGCGCCGTCGGCATGACGCGCTATGAAGTGTCGGCCTATGCGCGCGAAGGCCATGCCTGCGGGCACAACCGCAACTACTGGGAGTTTGGCGACTACCTTGGCATAGGCGCAGGCGCGCACAGCAAGCTGAGCTTTGCGCACCGCATCGTGCGTCAGGTGCGCTACCGCGAGCCGCGGCTGTACATGGAAAACGCGCGCGCCGGCGCCGCTGTGTCGCAGAGCGACGAAGTGGCGCTGGCCGACCTGCCGTTCGAGTTCATGCTCAATGCGCTGCGGCTGAAGGCCGGCTTCACGCTGCCCCAGTTCAGCGAACGCACGGGGCTCGCGATGACCGCCATCCAGCGCGGCCTGGAAGAGGCCGAACGCAAGGGGCTCCTGGCGCGCGACCTGTTCCGCGTGTGGCCCACGGAACGCGGGCTGGACTTTCTGAGCGATCTGCAGGCGATGTTCCTGCCGGACGGAGAGTAGGGCGCCGCCGTCGGCTTAAAATCGGCGGTCCCGGAGAGTTGGGTGAGTGGTTTAAACCAGCAGTCTTGAAAACTGCCGACGTGAAAGCGTCCGTGAGTTCGAATCTCACACTCTCCGCCAAGAACAGCTTTTTCAAGACACCGAAACGCGCCTCAGGGCGCGTTTTTCATTGGGGGAGTAGCTATGCTTGGCCGCCCCAAAGCAGCCGTAATGCGCCGTGCAAGTTCTTCGGGGAACCGGTGAGCAGCGTCGAGCTGCTCGAATGGAAAGTGCTGGCGAGCGTCTTTCATGCGTGGCCTGATCACGGCTTTGCGATCCGGCTGAAGCGAGCAGCCGCGCGCCCTCACGAGCCGGCCGCTGGAGCTGCGGCACGCCTTCGCCAAGTTCACCCGGCGCGGCGAAGAGGCGGGCCGCTATTTCTTCATTCGCGGCTGGCACGAAGAGCACGAGTTCCCGGCGGGGTCGGTGTTCCATCTGCGCGAGGATGACATCAACCAAGAAATCTACGGTTTGCCCGAGTACATCAGCGTCCTGCAGTCGGCCTGGCTCAGCGAGGCGGCCACGATGTTCGTCGCAAGTACTGCGCCAACGGCTCGCACGCCGGCTTCATCCTCTACATGACCGACGGGCAGATCGACAACGACGACGCCAACGCGCTGCGCACGGCGCTGAAGAACGCGAAGGGTCCGGGCAACTTCCGCAATCTCTTCCTGCACATGCCAGGCGGCAAGTCGGACGGGTTGAAGCTGATCCCGGTGAGCGAGGTGGCGGCGAAGGATGACTTCTCGGCCATCAAGAACGTGAGCAAGGACGACGTGCTCGCAGCGCATCGCGTGCCGCCTGGCTTGCTCGGCATCGTGCCCACCAACGCCGGCGGCTTCGGCAACGCGCCCGACGCGTTGAAGGTGTTCATTCGGTACGAGATCGCACCGCTGATGCAGCGCTTCCGCGAACTGAACGACATGGTGGGTGAGGAACTGGTGCGGTTCATCGACGTGCCGGAGTAGCCCAGCGCGGTCCGAGACCGCGCACTGAACAGACCCAAGGGCGCGCACAGCGCCCTTTTTTTCGTCCCGGTGTCTCGCGCCCTGCCTCGCGCTGCTCGATGCGTCCACGGGCCTGCCAGTGGCCTCGGCGATGCATCCCTGCCCCGATCCTCCCCCGCCACGTGCCATCAGGCCGCCCCACCCCCTGGCGCGCGGTCTAGCCCCCACCGAGCCTGCTCGCTTCGGGTAGCGGTTTTTACGAACTGGCCACCGCCATGCTCTGCCGCGCCAGTATTGGCTGGCCGCACGGTTCCAGAAGGCTGCTTCAGTATCGACTTTTTACGAGTTTCTATTTCTCGGGGATATAAAGCGGCTTAGAAATTGGAGGCGAATATGAGTGCTGATGTTTGGACCGAGGTGCGTGGTTTGTGCCACCACTACGCATATGCGACGCTAAAGCGTCTGGCCTTAGTCAAGATGCAATTCGAACTGCGCCGCTTTGCGGCCGCGGACATTCGAGAGCAGCGCCGCTCGGGCCTCGTCGGCCGTGTTCCAGCGGGTAGAGACTGGTGACGCATAGAGTTCCACTTCTTTTGAATGGAGGAAATGCAATGCCGCTTGATCTAAGTGCTCACTGATGAAGCGTTGCAGCGTCGGTCCCGCTTGTAGTTTCCAAAGCACCAAGCGGCGCACGGCGCGCACCAGATTGCCCATCGGGGACGGATTTGGCAGCAGATTGATGTCCAAAGTTCTCTTGCGAATACGGCTCAAGTAGCTGTCATCGCAGATCAAGTGCCGCTCCTTCAAATCGTAGGCAATAGCGTCCCAATCGAAAAACGTGCATGCAACGATGTCTTCCAGTCTCTGCACTGGCACGTAACGGCGCGCCCAAGTGGTCTCCAGCGCCCAAAAATCGATCTTCCACGGACCTTGTTTACAGCCAAATCCGCCGAAGCGGTTCGAAGTGGCGCCCAACTCGGCGGCAAGAGCCGCAACATGACCGGCTGGCGCGTCGATCACAAGGTCGAGATCGGAACGAAACCCTTCGCGTCCCTCATGCGCAAAGTCGCGCACGAGCCCGCCGATAACAGCGATCCGATCAAACACGGTGAATCGATCCTCGAGCACTTGGCGCAGGAAGATCATTTCGCCGGTATTGTTTGCCCAGAAGTATCGATCAAGCCGGCGCTTCAGTGCGAGGTTGTTAGGTGCTACTGACATGGGGCAGAGCCTTGATCTCGCTCCAGAGGCGCATCGCATACGTATCGGTCATGCCGGAGATCATGTCCGTTAGCAGACGCAGTTCTCGATAGCGCAGTCCGTTGGCTCCCGAGTCGGGCGTGCCAAGCGTACAGGCCTGCTGGACGTAGTTCGGACTGATTAATGAAAAGACGTAGCTCGAGCGCGCGCTTCGCTTTCTAGATTCGATGTCGCTTACTTTCTCACGATCAGAAATCGCCGACCAGAAGGCAGACATCAACCCGTCCAGCGCGGCCGCGCCGAGCGCCTCCGTCCTTAGGACCAAGGGGTTGTTGAACGCGTACCTCTTCGCAATCTTCTTCAGGCTATTGCAAAGCGGAGAGCTGTCCATTAAGGGTAGTTGATGGCTGAAATCGAAAATGGGGCGCAAATTCCGAATGAACTCTTCGCTTGCGTGGGAGACCAGAGCTTCGATAAATGTCGCCCGCAGATATTGGATCTTGATATCGCGCTGCGCATCGGGGCGCAGCGGCTTTTGCTCAACGTCTGTGAAACGCGAAACTAGTTTGACTACCGCCGGGTCATCCTTCAGGTCGCGTTGCAGGACGACGATCACATCGTCGGGCGACATGACCATCTTCTTGAGTACGTCATCGACGTCCAGCACCGAGTAGGCGATGTCGTCACACGCTTCCATGATCCACGTCAGCGGGTGGCGCTGACCTTCTTCCAATCCAGTTTTCTCACGAACCCAGTCGACTACGTCCTTCTCCGAGGAAAAATAGCCGCCCTTTTTGCGGATTGCGTTATTCGGATCAGCAGCGGCAAATGAGACCGGATATTTAAGCCCTGCGGCCAGCGTCGCTGCTGACAGGTCGAGACCGATCCCATCCACGTGCGTCTGCAGGCGCGTCAGCAGGCGCAAGGCCTGTGGGTTGCCGTCAAACCGCGTGAACTCCAGACGAAGTGCTTCGGGGACAGCCTGTGAAGATTCCAGCTCATGGCCGTTCAGAGCGGACTTGGTAAAGATCCAGTCTTGGCGATTCTCGAACCAGCGGCCAATGGTCGCCTCGCCCTGATGGCCGAAAGGCGGATTGCCCAGGTCGTGCCCAAGTCCAGTCGCCATCAGGATCGGCTGAATGACGTTGAGCAGGGCATCGGAAGCGATGCCGCTGCGCTCGAATTCACCGGGACTCTTTAGGTAGACGCGCGCCCCGATTGAGCGCGCGAGGTTGGCGACCTCGTGTGAATGCGTGAGGCGCGTGCGCACGCTGTCGTTCTCATCCATGGGCCAGACCTGTGTCTTGTCCGCCAAGCGCCGAACCGGCGTTGAGAACAGGAGACGGTCGTAGTCGTGCTGGAACCGCGAACGCAGATCGCCCGAGCCGGGGCTGTCGGGCGTGCCGTCATCGGTAGAAGAGGCTTGGCTTGCAGCAGATTTCTCTGACGTGGAAGCGGGGCGGGGACGGGGCCGGGCCGCGGACGACCAGATGCTCGGTGAAGAAGTGGATGCAACCATAAAGTCATCTTACCCAGCCTCTGAGGAGATCGTTGTCGGGTTCGTTGCATGCTCTTCGAAGGCATATGACGTCTGTTCAATCAGCCTTTTTAATGGCCGGTAGGAGAAGAAAACACCGCGATTTCCCCATTTCTGCTGCATTTCTGGCGGTCACACTCTCCGCCAGAACCAATCTTTGGCAGTTTTTGAAAGTCCCGCGCAGCCTCTGTGAAGGGACTTTTTCATTGGCAGACTACTCCTCGCTGCAGCATCTTCGCGCCTAGCCGGCTCCCAGCGCCGTATTGATGGCCTGCAACAACCTGTCCGCATTCACCGGCTTGAACAAGACCGGCACGCCTGAATCGCGCACGCGCTGAAGGCGTTCCGGCGCGGTCTCGCCAGTGATCAGAAGCAGTGGAATTGGTTTGCCATTGCGCCGATGCAGGCGCAGGCCGGCTTCAAGCCCGCTGCCGCCGTCGGCCAGTCGGAAGTCACACAACAGCAGTTCGAACGGCCGCCCATCTGATTCCGCCTGAGCCAGAGCCATGGCCGCCGCGCGTTCGTCGACGACCGCCTGGACATCGAATGCGTGCGCGCGCAGCAAGGCGCTCATTGCGCTGCGGATTTCGGCTTCGTCGTCGATGAGCAGTACGCGCCGAGGCATAGCGCGTGATGGAGGCTGGGCCGGCAGCTGCCGCATCGACTCTTCCTGCGGACGCGTGGCCGGCACGTGGCTGATTGGCGTGCCGGCTGGACGGCGCGTTGCAGACACATACACACGAAAGCGCGTGCCGCGACCGACCTGCGACTGCACTTCGACGGGATGATCCAGAAGCCGCGATAGCCGTTGCACGATGGACAACCCGATGCCAAGGCCGCGTGCACGGTCGCGCTCCGAGTTGTTGATCTGATAGAACTCCTCGAAGATGCGCTCCAGTTGTTCGGGCGCCATACCGATGCCCGTGTCGCGCACTTCGATCCACATGCGCTCGCCTCGCGAACGCACGCGGACGACGACGCCGCCGCGCGGCGTGTATTTGAGAGCGTTGTCCACCAGGTTCGAGAGCATCCTTTGCAGCAGCAGCTGGTCGCTGCGTACCCACACACCGCCAGCACGTACGCGCAATTGCAGACCTGCCTGCTCGGCGCGGGCCAGGAACACGTGATTGAGCGACACCAGGAGTGCGTCGAGCGCAATGGGCTGGATGTCCGGCGTGATCACGCCTGCGTCGAGACGCGAGACGTCGAGCATGGTGTCCAGCGAGTGGCCGAGCGCATTGACCGAGCGCATGAGCCGCTCCGCGTTCTGACTTTCGGGGTGGTCATGGAGCGCCTTCTGGAGCGCCGCTCCGAAAAGCGCGATGGCGTGCAGGGGTTGGCGCAGATCGTGGCTGGCCGCGGCAAGGAAGCGCGTCTTCTCCGCGCTGGCGCGTTCGGTCGCCGCAATCTGCTCGCCAAGGCGGGTCGCGAGCGACTCGTTCTCGAAGCGCAGAATCAGCGCGTCGGTCAATTGCTTGTTCTGCAGGACGCCGCGGCGCAGGGCAAACAGCAGATACGCACTGCCTACCGCAGCCAAGAACAGGTTGATTCCGTCGCTGTGCCAGAGCAACGCACCGATCAGCCCTCCCATCATCGGAATGCCATAGCCGAACAGCGAGGCGGTCATGGGCCACAAGGATTGCATGGCAAGGCCGCAGCCGACCATGATCAGTATGGCCATCAGGGCCGTGACTTGCGGGTCTTGCGTCGAAACGAAAAACCAGGGCACGGGTGCGGTGGCCACCCCGATCAGTGTCATCTGGAACGTGTGCCTGCGCGCCCAACGTGGACCATCGGCCAGCGGTACGCCGGCATCCCAGCGCGGCGACAACAGCACGTACAAATTCGCGCAGGCGAGCATCGCCACGAAGGGCAGCACCAACGGCAACTTCAAATAGAAGTACCCCATCGCTCCGCCGATGAAGGTAAAGCAAAGGTGGCCGCAAACGCCGGCCATTCGCGCTGCATAGACGGAAGAAAGATGCTCGCGCAGAACACGCAGGTCGTTGGGGGTGTCGATGGTGGGGTTGTTCAATGGGAGGCCGGCGGATCATGCGACGTTGCACCGATTCTGCATGTGAGGCTTTCGCCTCGCTGCTCACAGCGGATCCAGCGAGCCGTCGTCAATCTGCTGCGCCTGCTGCGAGCCATGCCGCGAACGCGCACGCCGCACCAGCAGCCCGATAAGCAGCGCCGCCGCCGCAGAACCCGCCAGCGCCCCCGAACTACCCAGCAACTGCGCAAGGCTGTCCACAGTCTCGACGCTGACCTGCTGCGCGTGATGCACCAGCGCCACCATGTCGGCGGCGTGCACGTTCTGCAGGTCGTCGATGCGCACGTTCAGGTCCTGCCCCGCGCTGCGGAAGCGGATCTTCGCGAAGATGCCGTTGGCAATCGCCACGAGAGAGAGCACGCCCAGCGGGCGCAGCAGTGTCTCCACGAGGCGGCGGCGTTCGTCGGTGGGTGCGGACTCGTACACCTGCGCCACCAGCGCGGGGATCGCGTTTTCGTCGGACGTGGGTTCGGGGGATGGTGATGCGGCCGTGCGGCCTGTGGGTTGCGATGGATTGGAGGCCATGGCGTCGTCTTCCTTTGCGTGCCGGACCCTGCATGTTCGTCCCGCAGCCGAGCCGTTTTGATGAACGGACCGTAAAGCTGCGTTGAATTTACGAAACCGCTGGTGGCGCAAAGGTATCGGTGCGCGAGAAGGATTAGCCCGGCATTAGCGCCGGGCCTTCTCGCTCATTCGATCCTGAAGACGAACTCCTGCGTTGCCACGACCTCGGCATCGCCCGTGGTCTGGCATTCGTAGCGCATCATCGCCGAGCGCACTGCCGATTGGTAGACCTTGGGCCCGGAGAGAAAGCGCACCTCCGTCACGTGCCCGCCCTTGATGCGCACCTCGGCCTTGACGACACCGCCGATGCCTTCGTCCAGCGCCTTGCGCGGCATCTCGGGCTTCACCTGCCTGGGGCAGGCCACCGCGATGTCGGTGGACGCGGCTTGCGGCGGTGCGGGAGGCGCGGGCGGTGCCGGCGGCGCGGCGGGCGGTGGCGCCACCGGCTCGGTGCTCTGCACGGCGGTGATGGCGGGCGCGGTGCTCGGCGGTGGCGTTACCGCCGGCGGCGGCACGTAGGCCGGGCGTGGCGGCGGCGGTGCCTTCGGCGTCTCCTGCCGGATGATCTTCTTCGGTGGAGGCGGCGGGGGAGGGGGCGGCGGTGGCGGCACCTTCACCTCCGTGATGATGGTCGCGTCCATCGGCTTCTTGATCATCTCGATGGTCTTGCGCGCCAGGCCCGAGACCAGCGCGTAGCCCACCAGCATGTGGAACAGCACCATCACGCCGATGCCCACGGGGCCGAAGCGGGACTTGGGGTCGAAGTCGTTGGCGCGGCTCATGGCACGAACTGCTCCGAGCCCATGATGCCCAGCTTGGTCAGGCCCGACCGCTGGGCCGAGGCCATCACGCCGGCCACCACGTCGTAGCGGGCCTGCTTGTCGGGGCGCAGGTGCACTTCGGGCTGCACCGGTTGTGCCGCGAGTTGCTCGAAGCGCCGCTCGACCTCGGACAGTTCCGCCACGGCCTCGCCGTTCCACAGCACGGTGCTGCGCTCGTCGATGTCCACGCGCAGCACCTCGGGCTTGATGTCGCTGGGCGGTGGGTTGCCGTTGGGCATGTTCAGGTTCACCGCGTGCAGCTGTATCGGGATGGTGATGATGAGCATGATCAGCAGCACCAGCATCACGTCGATCAGCGGCGTGGTGTTGATGTCCATCATGGGCTCGTCGGTGGGGGTGCCGCTGCGGCGCCCCTGTTTTTCTTTTCGCATGGCTGTGTGTGTGTTCTCAGTTGCGCGCGGGCGGCTCGGTGATGAAGCCGACCTTGACGATGCCGGCCGACTGGCACGCGTAGATGATCTTTCCCACCGGCTCGTACACCGAGTGCCAGTCGCCGCGGATGTGCACCTCGGGCTGCGGGTTGAGGGCGGCCACTTTCTTCAGCCGCTCGGCCAGGCTGTTCACGTCGCGCACCGGCGTGTCGTACCAGTAGATGCGCCCGGCCGTGTCCACCGACAGCACGATGGTGTCGGGCTTGCTCTCGCGCACCTCGTTGCGCTGCTTCGGCACCTCCACCGGCACCGAGTAATTGACCACCGGGATGGTGATGAGGAAGATGATCAGCAGCACCAGCATCACGTCGACCAGCGGCGTGGTGTTGATGGCCGCGATGGCCTGTTCCTCGTCGCCGCCGCCGGATGGGATGTTCATCGCCATGGTGTGGCTCGCTTCGCGTGCGGTGGTGGCGCGGCGCTCAGGCGGTGGCCCGGCCCGACAGGATCACAGAGTGCAGCTCGCCGCTGAATTCGCGCACGTCGTCCATCACCGTGATGTTGCGGCGCAGGAGCCAGTTGTAGCCCAGCACCGCGGGCACGGCCACGGCCAGGCCGATGGCGGTCATGATGAGCGACTCGCCCACCGGCCCGGCCACCTTGTCGATAGACGCCTGCCCGGCAATGCCGATAGCGGTGAGCGCGTGGTAGATGCCCCAGACGGTGCCGAACAGGCCTACGAAAGGCGCGGTGGAGCCCACGGTGGCCAGCAGCGACATGCCGTTGCTCAGGCGCCGGTTCACGCGTTCGGTGGCGCGGTGGATGCACAGGTCGACGAAGTCCGCGAAGTCGACCTTGCCGCGCAGGCCGTCATGCTTGCGCGTGGCATGCACGCCCGCATCGGCGATGAAGCGGAAGGGGCTGCCTTCGGCGAGCTTGGCGGTGCCGGCCTGCACGCTGCCCTGGTTCCAGAACTCGTTGTCGACTTCCTTCGCCTGCCGGCCCATGCGCATCTGCTCGAGCAGCTTGGTGACGATGACGTACCAGCTGCCCATCGACATGATCGCCAGGATGGCCAGCACGGCCTTGGCCACCAGGTCGCTCTGCGCCCAGAGCGCGCCGATGCCGTAGGGGTTGTCGACCTTGGTGGCCGCTGCCGCCGGCACCGTGGCCGGTGCCGTGGGGGCAGCAGTGGCCGTGGGCGCAACGGCGGGCGAGGGTTCCGGCGCGGCCTGGGGGTTGGCGGCATTCGGCGCGGCGGTCAGGCAGAGCGCCAGGGCGAGCGGAGCGGCCACGGCCATCAGCTTCGCGAAAAAGGTCTTCATCATGAGTGACTCCAAAAAACAAAACGGAGGGCGATGCGGGCGCGCGTTCAGGCCGCGCGCCAGCCAAGGGCCTTGCCCCACACGGCGTACACGCTCGCGCTGCTGCCGCGCACCACGTGGTAGCGGTCGTAGGGGGCCGCGGTCATGCAGGCGTGATGCGGAAGAATGCGCACGCGGCTGCCGATGGGCAGTGCCTCGAACATGGCCCGCAGGTCGTCGTCGCCATCGCCTTCGGTGGCGATCAGGCCGTGCTCCTGGTGCAGCTCGGCCACGCGCAGTCCGGGCAACGGCGTGGTGCCGTCCGCGCGGCACACCAGCCCGAAGCCCAGGCCGCGGCGGAACTCGGCCGCCGACTCGTCCTTCGACAGCGCGAGCGCGCCGGCGTCGATGAGCACGCGGCGCGAACGCGGGTTGTGGCCGATCACCGTGGCCAGCACCGACAGCGCGATGTCCTCGATGCCGCAGATGCCGCGCGCGGCCTGGTCCAGGTCGAAGAATGTGTAGACGCCGGGGCGCATTTCGGTGACGCCGTCCAGCCGCTCGGCACACACCGCGGTCGGCGTGGCGCCCACGCTGACCACATCCACCGTGAAGCCGGCCGCGCGCAGGCACTCCGCGGCACGCACCGCGCCGGCACGCTCGGCCTCGGCGATGGCGCGGATCGAATCCAGCCCCTCGGCGTGGTAGCTGTGGCCGGCGTGGGTGAGCACGCCGGCCAGCGTCAGCGATTCGCTGCGTTGCACTTCGGCCGCGATGGCGAGCAGCGTTTCTTCATCACCGGGCGCGACACCGCCGCGGCCGCCGCCGGTATCGACCTCGATCAGCAGGCCGAAGCTCGCGCCCAGGGCGCGCGCACGCGCGGCCACCGCCCGCACCGCTCCGACGCAGTCCGCGAGCAGGTTCACGCGGGCGCCGTGCATGCGCTGCACGCGATGCAGCGCATCGATCTTGCCGGCGCTGATGCCTACCGCGTAGGTCAGGTCCAGGAAGCCGTAGCGCGCGAAGTAGTCGGCCTCGGCCACGGTGGACACGGTGATGGCGCCGCTGTGCCCGCGTGTGGCCAGGCGCGCCACCTCGGCCGACTTGGAAGTCTTCAGGTGCGGGCGCAGCGCCACGCCGTGCCGCGCCGCGCGCTGCGCCATCGCGTCGCAGTTGCGTTCGAGGACGGTGCTGTCGAGCAGCAGCGCCGGCGTGTTCAGCTCGGCCAGCGCCGTGTGCGAGAGCTGCGTCATCGGGCGCATCCGAGCTCCGCCATGACCCAGTCGACTTCTTCGGCAATGCGGTTCACGAAAGGCGGCAGCACCACCAGCGTCATGTGCTCGGCGCCTTCTATGCGATGCAGGCGGCTTCGCTTCGACAGCGCCGCATGCGCCTCCTGGTACTCGGGCCAGCGCCGCTGCACTTCGGCGCCTTCCTCGGCACCCGGCGGCAGCTTCTGCATGACCGTGGCCGAAAGCACCGACAGCGGCCGCGTGCCCAGGTCCGGCGACGCGCCCGCCTGCCGCGCGACGTGCTGCAGGCCTTCATGTTCCTTCATCATCGTGTCGACGGTTTCCGGCGTGTAGTTCGCGGCCATCTGCCGCAGCACATGGGGCATGTCGGCAAAGATGGCCTGGACCGGCGCGAACTCCGGCGGCGGCAGGCCGCCGGCCTGGAACTCGGCGCGCTTCTTGCGCTCCGGTGCCAACGTTTCCGCCGGCAGGCCCTTGAAAACTTCGAACTGCTCCGGATGGCTGGCGTCGAGCATCACCACGCCGGCCACCTGCTCCGGATAAAGGCCGGTGTAGATGCGGTTCAGCAGGCCGCCCAGCGAATGGCCGATCAGCACGATCGGGCCGGTCACGCCGGCCGCGGCCAGCAGCGCATGCAGATTCTGCGCGTTGCGCTTGCCGTCGAATGGCGCGTCGTCTGCCTCGCTCCAGCCCATGCCGGCGCGGTCGTAGCTGATCACCGGGTACTTGGCCGACAGCGCTTGCTGCAGGCGTGCGTAGACAGGCGAGGCGCAGCCGCCGCCGGCTTCGAGCACCAGCGTGGGATGCGACGCACTGGCCGGCGCGGGGCCGCTGCGCTGCAGGTGCATCCGGCGGCCGTCGACGATGTACAGCTCGCCCGGCGCGGGCATGCCGCGCCCGTCCACCGACGACGGCAGTGCACCGGCGCCACCGCGCTTCGGCTCTTCCACGCGCGGCCAGTAGTCGAGGTCGCGCACGCGGTACGGCAGGTTGGCGAAGTCGGTGCTCAGCGCGGCCGGCGTCGACACGTACAGCACCGACTTGGCGATCGGCCCGAACTCCGCATGGAAGTGCTGCGCCGACTTCACCACCACCAGCTTCTTGGCCGCCAGGTCGATGCCCAGGCCAGTGAACAGGTCGGAGCCGATGACCTGGTTGCGCTTGCTGATGAGCACGATGTCCACGCCGTTCGCGGCCTGCACCCACACGCAGGGGCCCATGGGCGTGTGGTTGCCGGGCACGAGGCCGCGTTGCGAATGCGCTTCCCGCACGGCCTTGACGGTCACGTGCAGGTCGATCGGGTCGCCCGAGGCCGGGCCGCACTTGCCGCCCAGCCGCAGCTCGAAGCTGGCGCCGACGCCCGCGTCGCGGCACAGCTGCACCGCGCCCAGGTCCCAGACGCCGCCGAAGGCCACGTTGCCGATGCCGCGCTCGAGCAGTGCGCGCAGCACGAAGGTGCTGTCGCTGGTGGCGCCGCCGCCGGCGTTGTCGGCGGTGTCGGCAATCACCACCGGGCCGCCTTGCGTGGCCATGGCCCGCTCCAGCGTCTCGTCGATGGAGAGCGAAGGCACGCCGGTCTGGTGGCGCAGCGCCCAGAACTCGCGGCCCAGTTCGTCGGCCAGCCTGGCGGCCAGCGCGGGGTCGTTGTCCGTCACCACCCACAGCTTGGCGCCGGACTCGGGCACGTCGGCCCAGGGGAAGCCATGGCCCAGCGATACCGACAGCACGCCGGGCAGCTTCTCGCAGGCTTCCATGCGGCGCACGAAGCCGGCCATGGGTTCGCGCGTGGTGTGCCACTTGCCCACCATGCGGCAGTCGTGCACGGCGGTGACCGGCTGCACGCGGCCCTGCGCGGTGTCCACCACGATGCGGACCAGCTCCTGCAGGCGGTCCAGCGCGTCGGTGTGCGGATATTCCTTGTAGCAGATGATCACGTCCGACTCGGTCAGCATCTGCTGCGTGAAGTGGCAGTGCAGGTCGAGCGACACGCCGATGGTGACCTTCGGGCCGACGATGGCGCGCACGCGCGAGATCAGGTCGCCTTCGCAGTCGTCGTAGCCGTCGGCCACCATGGCGCCGTGCAGCACCAGGATCACGCCGTCCACCGGGCCGGCCTTGCGCAGGTCGTGCAGGATCTCGTCGCGCAGGCTTTCGTACACGGGGCGCACGGTGCGCCCCAGCGGCTGCGCGAAGGCCAGCAGGCTCTCGACCAGCTCGTGGCCTTCGGCCGCCAGTTGCTTGCGCACTTCCACCGCGAACATGCCGTAGCCGGATGCGTCGCGCGTGCTGGAGTCGCCGTGGAAGATGCCGTATTCCTCGAAGCTGCCCAGCCCGGTGGGGGCGGAGACGAAGGTGTTGGTTTCGGTGGCGAAGAGGGTGGTGAAGAACTTCATGCGCGTGGCTCCTGGCGTGCGAGTTGGATGTTGCGGGTGCGCAGGGTGCTCAGCCGCAGTCCCGCGACCCGGCCTTCCTTGCGCTCCACGGTGAGGACCGACTTGCCCATCTGGCCCAGCACCGGGTCGGTCGAGACGAGCGTCATCACGTCGGCCGACAGCGGCGTCAGGGCACAGACGTGCTGGCCGTGGCTGCCGTGCACCGTGAGCAGCAGCCGGCCGCCGTCGAGCGCCACCTGCGCGGTGGCGTCCAGGTCGGGGCTGGTGTAGTCGCCGCACAGCTGTTCTGCCAGCGTGGCGAGCTCGGGCGCGGCCGCTGCAATGCGCTCGAAGCGGCGCGGCTGGCCGCCTTCGTGCAGCACCAGCGTGTCGGGCGCGCGTTGCGGATCGATGTCGCTGGCGTCGAGCACAAGGTCGTTGAGCGGCAGGTCCTGCAGGCCCAGCCACAGCTTGCCTTCGCCTTGGTGCATCGGCCTTGCATCGCCGGCCTGCCACGACATGCAAAGCCTGCCCGAGACATCGGAAAAGCCCATCACGCTGCCGGTGGACGGCTCGTGGTAGTTCTGGCCGACGAGCGCGGGGAAGGCGCTGGCCTGGGGGCGCACTTCAGGCGGCTGCAGCGCGTCGCCCAGCAGCAGCTCCACCACCTTGAGGGCCAGCGGCGACGGCGCCACCGGGGCGCCGTTCACCATGACGATGATGTCCAGCCCGTGGCTGGGCACGCTGAGCATCTGCGACTGGGCGCCGAGCACCGCGCCCGCGTGGTGGACGATCTCCACCCCGCGGTAGGGATGGCGCGCGAGCCCGAAGCCGTAGCTCACCTTCGAGCCCGACGACAGCGTGGTGGGTTCCGACAGCATGGCCCAGCTCTGCGGGCTGCCCACGATCTTCTCGCTGCTGCGCATGTGCGCGAGCCAGCGCAGCATGTCGTCCACCGTCGACACCAGCGAGCCGCCGCCGTCGAGCTCGCACGGGTACAGGCCGCGTTGCCATCCGCCGCGCGGCGACGCGATGTAGAGGCCGGCCAGGCCGGGAACCACGTCGAGATCGGTCGCGACCGATGCGGTGTCGGGCATGCCCAGCGGCCCGAACAGGCGCGCCTTCAGGAAGTCGCCGTAGCTCTGTCCGCTCACGCGCTCGATGATCTTCGCCAGCAGGAAGTAGCCGCCGTTGCTGTAGACCATCTGCGTGCCGGGCTCGAAGTTCAGCTCGCTCTGGCGGACCATCGCGGGCAGCCCCGGGCCGGGCTGCGTGAAGGTGAGGCCGTGCGCCATGGCCCACAGCTCGTCATGGGCGCGCCAGCCGCCAGTGTGGGTCATCAGGTGGCGCAGCGTGGGGCCGTTGGCGCTCAGCCGCGGCATCTCGGGCAGGTGCTTGTGCACCGCGTCGTCGATGTCGAGCAGGCCGTCTTCCGCCAGCAGCAGGATGGCCATTGCCGTGAAGTGCTTGCTGGTGGAGGCGATGCGCATGCGCGTGGCCGGCGTGTTGGCCACGCCCATTTCCAGGCTGGCCATGCCGACGGCGCGGCGGTACAGCAGGCGGCCGTTGCGCGCGATGCCGATGACCATGCCGGGCGCGTCGCTGCGGCTGAAAGGCGCCACCAGTGCGTCGATGGCGGCCAGCGCTGCGGCCTCCGCGGCGGCTGGCGAAGATGGGGTGTCAGGTAATGAAGGCGAGGGTTGTTGTGGCATGGAAGGACGACGAAAGAGGGAGGGAAGAAATAAGAAAGCCGGGCGGGCTCAGGTGGGCCGCGCCGCACGCATCAGGCGTACGAACGGGCCTTCGGTGGCGCGCAGCACCATGGCGCCCATGACGCCGCCGATCAAGGTCGTGGCGACGATGGCCACCGCCAGCCCGTTGGGCACCGACTTGAGGGCGTCCGACAACATGCCGACCACCAGCGGCCCCACCACGCCGAACGGCAGGCCGGCCACGGAGAGCAGCGCGATGGTGCGGGCGCGCAGGTGCGGCGGCGCCGCGTCCTGCAGCACGTTGGGCAGCAGCACCGCGCCGCTGATGAGCGGCACGACCAGCAGCGCCAGCAGCGTGAAGGCGTCGGTCGCCGAGCGCGTGAAGAGCAGCAGCGACGACAGCAGCGCGGCCGTGAGGTTGCCCAGCATGATGATGCGCAGCGCGGCCGCCGGCCCCATGCGGGGCTGCACGTAGCGCATCGCCGCCACGCCCAGCAGGCCGCCGATCACCGTGCCGCACAGAAAGGCGATGCCCATGCCTTGCCCCATCTGCGCCGGGGTGACGCCGTACTGGCGCGCCGCCATGATCGGCAGCCAGGTGCCGATGGAGCTCATGCCGATGCTCGCCAGGCCCGCGCCGATGACCAGGCCCGCGAAGGTGCGCCAGTGCTGGCGCAGGTGGTCGCGGAAGCTGATGGTGCTGATGGCATCGTCAACATCGCCGGCAGCGGCTTGAATGGCGGCGGGTGCGGCTGCGGGCATGGCGCCAGCCGCTGGAGAAGCGGGCTGCGCGCCCCCGCGCCGGGTCCGGCGGATCGACAGCACCAGCAGCGTCACCGGGATGCCGGCGGAGGCCATCACGAAGAAGGTCAGCCGCCATGCCTCCAGCTGCTGCATCGATGCGGGCAGCCAGTGCCGCAGGTCGTCCGTCAGGTGCACCACGGTGCCGCCCAGCAGGGCGCCCAAGGCGCTGCCGAAGATGGCCGAGAGCGCGAACACCGCGTTGGCCAGCACCCGCTGCGCGCGCGGGAACAGGTCGGGGATCATGCTGTTGGTGATCGGGCCGAGGCCCGCTTCGCCCACACCCAGGCCGATGGAGGCGATGAACAGCACGCCGTAGTCCATGGCGGTGCCGCGCATGGCCGTGGCGGCGCTCCACAGCAGCACGCAGGCGGCCAGCACCACGCGCCTGTCGTAGCGGTCGCTGAGCCAGCCCAGCGGCAGCGTGGCGATGCCGGTGAACAGCACGATGCCCGCGCCCTGCAGCAGGCCCAGTTGCGTGTCGGAGAGCGACAGCGCAATGCGCATCGGCTCCGTCAGCAGCGTGAGGATGACCTTGTCGATCGAGCCCAGCACGGTCGCGATGACCAGCACCGCCAGCGCATACCAGGCGCTGGCCGGTGCTTTTCGAGCCGTTCCGGGCGCGGCGGGGCTCGCCGCATCCGGCGGCAACGCGGCCGCCAGCGGATTGATGCTTGACATCTCAGAAGGGAACGTTGACGGCCAGGCCGACGGTGCGTGAAGGCGCCAGTGCCGCCTGCACCAGGTTCGGGTTCGCCGTCAGGCCGGTGTCGATCGACAGGAAGCCGCGCTTGTTCGTCAGGTTGCGCACATAGGCCGAGAGGCTGAAGCGCTGGAAGTCGATGCCCGCCTGCAGGTCGACCAGCGTGTAGGCCGGCATCTTGATGCTCGGAATGGTCGAGCTGCCGGCGTAGCCCGCGTCGCGCTTGCCGGTATAGCGTGCGCTGACGCCGAAGTAGGCCGGGTGCTCGGCAATGCTGAAGTTGCGCGTCACGCCCAGCGTGGTCGCGAAGCGCGGCGTCTGGGGCAGGCGGGTGCCCGCCTTGGCGTCCAGGCCCTTGGCGTCTTCGGTGAGGCGCGCGTCGATGAGCGCGGCGTTGGCTGTGAAGCGCCATTCCTTGCTGGGCTTCCAGGCGAGCGTGAGCTCACCGCCCTTGACGCGGGCGCCGCCGGCGTTGGTGACGAACACGAAGCCGCCGCTCCTGGTGGGCTGCTGCACGTCGCGCCATTCGATGTCGTAGAGCGCGGCTTCCAGCGACAGCTTGCGGTCCAGCAGGTCGGCCTTGTAGCCGAGCTCGTAGCTCCACAGCGAGTCCGACTTGTACATCGGCTGCACGATCCTGCGGTCGGTGTCGGCCTTCAGCACGTTCGGGCCGCCGGGGCGGTAGCCGCTGGCTGTACGGAAGTAGACGTTGCTGGTCTCCGACAGCGTGTACTTGGCCGCGGCGAGGTAGGTGGTGGGGCTTTCCGACGAAGTGCCGCTGGCGTTGGCATCGACCGGCCCGACCAGCGTGCCCGACTGCTTGCTGGCGTAGCGCTGGTTGTTGCGCGCCAGCCGCATGCCGCCGGTGAACGACAGCGCGGGCGTCGCGTTCCAGGTGACGTCGCCATAGAAGGCCTCCTCGCGGTAGCGCGAAGACTGCGTCGACGCGAGGAAGGTCTTGCTGCCCAGCCCGCCGTTGAGGTTCGCGCTGAGGGTGCCGTCGTTGGCGCCGCGTTCGCGGTTCAGGTAGATGCCGGCGAGCCACTCGATGGTGGTGCCGGAGCGCGAGGTCAGGCGGAACTCCTGGCTCACGCGGTGCTGCTCCACGGCGCTGGCCAGCGGCGCCGAGGCGGCCGACAGGCGCAGCGCGGCGAGCGCCGGCGCATAGAGGGCGGTGAGGTCGACGGAGTTGGTGATCTTCACGTCCTGCGCGGAGGTGATCGAGTTCAGGCGCGCCCAGCCGAAGTCGTACTCCACGTCCAGGCCGAACAGCTGCGTCTTGTTGGTGTAGGGCTCGCGGGACGACAGCTGGCGTGTGCGGTCGAGGCCCCACGGGCGAAGGGTGCGCCTGTCGATGTCCTCGAAGCCCAGGCCCTGGCGCTTCACGTCCTGCACGGTGCCCGTCAGGCGCACCGTGAGTTCCCTGGTGGGCGTCAGCAGCACCGAGACCCGGCCGCCGTCGGTATGGCCGCGGTCGACGTTGCGGCCCCGTGCCGGGCCGGACGCGTCATAGCTGCCGCCGAGCTGGTCGGTGAAGGCGGCGAAGCGCACGGCCGCCACGTCTTCCTTCAGCGGCACGTTGAGCACCGCGCCGGTCGTGAAGCCCGGGCCGCCGCCCTGCGTCCACGAGGTGCCGAATTTCACCGAGCCCGCGAACTCCATCGTGTCGGGCTGGTTGGTCACGTACTTGAGCACGCCGCTCATGGCGCCGGCGCCGTACAGCGTGCCTTGCGGGCCGCGCAGCACCTCGATGTGGTTCAGGTCGAGCATGCCCATGTCCAGCGGCGTGAAGCCGGCGAGCGCGCCGGACGAGCTCAGCCCCGTGGCCACGTCGTCCACATACACGCCGACAGTGGCAATGCCCTGCACCGGGCCGGTGGTCAGCCCGCGCATGGTCAGGATGCCGCCCACGCTGCCGCTGCTCGTCATGTTCACGCCCGGCTGCTCGGCCACGTAGTCGGCGAGGTTCTTGGCGCCGGCGCGCTCCAGCGTCTCGGCCTTCATCACGTTGACCTGCATCGGCACCTCGCGCACCGGCTCGCGGCGGCGCGTGGCCGTGACGGTGACGCTGTCGAGCGACTGGGGCTCGTCGGTGGTCGGCTTCGCCACGACGGGCGCGGCGGTGTAGATCACGATCGCGCCGTCGTCGCCGCGGCGCGTGAGCAGCGGCGTGCCTTCGAGAATGCGCGACAGCGCCTCCTGCGGTGGCAGCGCGCCCTTCACGCCGCGCGTGACCATGCCCTTCACGTCGTCGACCTTGTAGAGCAGCTGCACGCCGCCCTGCGCGATGTAGGCGTCGAGCGCCGCCTTCAGGTCGCCGGCACCCACGTCGAAGACCTGCTGCGCCTGGACCTGCGGCTGTGCCTGTGCCATCGCGGGCAGCCCTGTCATCAGTGCGCACGTGCCGCCGATGACCCAGTGGCGGATCGCCACCGGAAGGCCCGCCGGCCTGTTTTTTTTCTGCTGCTTCTTTTTCTTGGAGGGCAGGCTTGCGGCTTGCTCGATTCGGGTCATGGGTGTCGGTCTCCAGTGTGGCTTTGTTCGGTATTCACTGAGACGAATGCCCGGTCACATTCCGGTAATAAGCTAGTTTGAAATTCTTGTTTCGTTGCCGCTTTCCTGCACCGATAGGCCGAAGCCCTGCTTCAGCAATGCCACGAAGCCGCCCATGTTGTTGGCATCGAAGCTGCCGCCGATGCGGATGCGCGCGAGCGCGGGATCGGCGATCACCAGCTTGCGCGTGTTGTAGCGGTTGAACTGCGCGGCCGCGTCGCCCAGCGAGGTCTGGTCGAACACCAGCTTGCCCTTGCGCCAGCTCAATTCGTCGTCGATCTGCTTCGGCGCCTTCGAGATCACCAGCACGTTGTTCGCGCTGGCAACAGCCGCCTGGTTGCGCACGAGCACGGTGGGCTCGCCGCTCTTCGCGCTCTTGTCGGTGCCGCGGTCGCTGCTGGCCGATGCGATCTGCACGCGGCCTTCCTCGACCACCACGTTCACCTGTTCGCCGTCGCGCCGCACCACGAAGCGCGTGCCCAGCACGGTGATGCGGCGGTCGCCGGCGATCACCACGAAGGGGTGCGCCTTGTCGTGCGCGATGTCGAAGTAGGCCTCGCCGTCTTCGAGCCACACCTTGCGTCCGCTGGCATTCACGACAGTGCGCAGGTGGGTGGCGGTGTTCAGCGTGAGCACCGAGCCGTCGGGCAGCGAGACCGACTGGCGCGCGCCCACGGCGGTGGCGTAGTGCTCGCTGCGCCAGTCCTGCGTGTACTTCCAGCCCAGCCAGCTGCAGCCGGCGGCCGCGATCAGCATGCTGGCCGCGATGCGCTGGGTTGAAAAACGCGGCAGCTGAAACGCGCGGTGCCCACGAGCGCCGGGGCGCGCGGGCGCGGTTGCCGGCAGCGGGATGGGAATGACCCCGGGCGCCGCCGCAGCGGCCGCAGGTGCCGCCGGCGTGCGCAGGGCGCCGAGCCGGTCGGCGCGCTCCCAGACGCTGGACAGCCGCAGCCACGCGATGCGGTGCGCGACGGACTCGGCAATCCAGGCGTCGAGCTGCTGCTGGTCGGTGTCGGTCCAGCTGCCGCTGTCGCGGCGCGCCAGCCAGTCGGCGGCTGCGGATTCGATGCGTTCGGCTTCGGTCATGGTGAAAGCTTCTTTTCGTTCTGTGCCCGGCCGAAAGCCTTGGTGTCGAGCTGCACGCCGCTGGAGAGCATGGCGTCTGCCAGCGCGCGCACGCCGCGCGACACCTGCCGCTCGACCGTGTCCTCGGTGATGCCGAGCAAGATGGCGACGTCGCGCTGGGGCAGGCCGTCGATCTTACGCAGCTCCACCACGCGGCGGCACTTGGGCGGCAGGGCGTCGAGCGCCGTCTGCAGCAGCCGCAGCTCGCCGCGGCCCGCGGCATGGCGCTCGGGCGTGAGCTCGTCGGCCGAGAAATCGAGCGCGTCGAGGTCGGCAATGATTTCGATCGACACGATCTGCGCGCGCCGCGCGCGGTCGATCAACAGGTTGCGGGCCGTGGCGAAGACAAAGGGCTTCACCAGTTCGGGCACGGCTTTGGCGGCGGATTCGTAGATGCGCACATAGACATCCTGGCGCAGGTCGGGTACTTCGGCTTCGTCGCGCCAGTTGCGGCGAAGGAAACGCGTGAGCGCCGCCTCCATCGGCAGCACTTCGCTGACGAACCAGTTGTCCAAGTCACTGAGAACCAAAAAAGCGCTCCTGGAAAAATGGCCGGATGGGGATACGGCGCGTCGCCGGGAATGGCGACACACACTGAGACGAACGGCCAGAAGATTTCCGGTAACGCGCGATGCGGCGCGAATTCTAGGAGCACTGAAATGGGGCGCGGCGTTACCGGAAAGCGCGCGCGCGCTCGTCTCATGGGAGTACGAGAAAAAACAGCTCGCTGGAAATACAAAGACATGAATCGAATCGGGAGGCAGAACCCCATCCTTCGCGCCGCAATGGCCAGGCGGCACCTCGCCTTAGGCCTCGGATGCGCACTGATCGGGGGCCTCGCATGGGCCAACGCGCGGGACTTCGACGTCGGCGGCGGCGAACTGCGGCCCGCGCTGGACGTCTACATCGCGCAGTCGGGCGTGCAGCTGATCTACAAGATGGAAGACGTGAAGGGCCTGTCGACGCGCGGCGTCAAGGGCAGGATCGCGCCCGACGCGGCGCTGGAGCGCCTGCTGGACGGCACGCGGCTGCGCATACGGCGGGGGCAGGACGGGGCGATGGTGCTCATCGCGCCGGCGCCCACCGCGGCTGCGGCGGCCGGCGCCGCCGAAAAGAAACAGTGACGGCGTAACTTTCGCGCGGGAGCGACCGAACTACGCTGCATGGGGCGCGGATGCGCAGACATGCCGATGCCGCGTATTCAAGGGTCATCACTCCAAGGATCTGCCATGAACCACCACGGACGCCGTTTCGTTCTCAAGGCCGGCTCATCGACGCTCGGCCTGGCGCTTTTCAATGGCCTTGGCTGGAGCGCCGGCCTGGCGCACGCCGCCGAACCCGGAAAGTTCGCGATCACCCGCACCGATGCCGAGTGGCGCAAGCTCCTCACGCCCAACCAGTACGCCGTGCTGCGCCAGGAAGGCACCGAGCGGCCCTACTCGAGCCCGCTGAACGACGAGCACCGCGAAGGCCGCTTCGCCTGCGCGGGCTGCTCGCTCGAGGCTTTCTCGTCGAAGACAAAGTTCGACAGCAGGACCGGCTGGCCCAGCTTCTGGCAGCCGCTGCCCGATGCCGTCGGCCAGAAGGTCGACACCACCGCCGGCATGACGCGCACCGAGGTGCACTGCAGCCGCTGCGGCGGCCACCTGGGCCATGTGTTCGACGACGGACCCAAGCCGACCGGCCTGCGCTACTGCATGAACGGCGTGGCCATGAAGTTCAACCCGGGCGCTGCGTGATCGCTTGATTGCTCATCGCTTGCTCGCCTGAACGGCCCGCCCCATGCTTCTGTTCGCCGTCGCCTATCTCGGCGGGGTGCTGACCATCCTCAGCCCCTGCATTCTTCCGGTGCTTCCCTTCGTGTTCGCGCGCGGCGACCGGCCTTTTCTCAAGGGCGGCCTGCCGCTGCTGCTCGGCATGGCGCTCACCTTCGCCGGCGTGGCGTCGCTGGCCGCGGTGGGCGGTGGCTGGGCGGTGGAGGCCAACCAGTACGGGCGGATGGCAGCGATCGTGCTGATGGCGCTGTTCGGCGTCACGCTTCTTTTTCCGCAACTGGCGCAACGGCTCGCCCGGCCGCTGGTGAACTGGGGCGAGCGGCTGTCGGCAACGGCCGGCGGCAACGGCAGCGCGGGGCAAGGCGGGCGCTCGTCCTTCGTCGCATCGGTACTGCTGGGCGTGGCCACGGGACTGCTGTGGGCGCCTTGCGCCGGGCCGATCCTCGGCCTGGTGCTGACCGGCGCGGCACTGGGCGGTGCGAGCGCGCAGACCTCGCTGCTTTTGCTGGCCTACGCAGCGGGCGCGGCGACTTCACTGGCGTGTGCGCTGCTGGTCGGCGGGCGCCTGTTCAGGGCCATGAAGAAATCGCTGGGCGCGGGCGAATGGATCCGCCGCGGCATCGGCGCGGCGCTGTTGTGCGGCGTCGCGGCCATCGCCCTGGGGCTGGACACCGGCGTGCTCGCACAACTGTCGGTGTCGGGCACCTCGTCGGTGGAGCAGAGGCTGATCGACAAGGTGCGCCCGAAGAAGCCCGGCCCGCCGGTCGGGACTCAGCCGGTGCCCACGAGCCACCGGCCTGACGACGGGCAAAGCGCCGCCGGCGCGCCGTTCACCAAGACCTGTTCTTCGTCGAGCAGCGAGGCAGCCGAAGGATCGACGTCGAAGGCGATCTGAAGCGCCTTGCCCACGAGCGCGTCTTCGATCGGCAGCTCCCACGTCAGGAACACCAGCGTGCAATCGCGTTCGGGCGGGAAGGCGGCTGCATCGAAACCGTTGCTGCCGCCGCGCGGAATCACGGCATGCGGCTGGCCGGTATCGAAGACCACCGCCGTGCCGCGCACCAGCGGAATTCGAACGTCCGCACAGGGAAAGTGCAGGTCGAGACCCTTGTCTTCGCTCATGAAGAGATTGCAGAAGGCCGCGCCGCCGTATTGCGCGCCGTCGTGGTGATACCGCGCGCCGCGGCAAGCCATGAGCGCGACGTCGCTCGCGGCGAGCACGCCGGGCAGTCCGAGTGCCTCTGTCCAGTCCGTCGCGGCCTGCGCGCATTGCCTGTAGTCCGGCCAGCGCGTGCGTGCGCGCGCCAGCGGCAATTGCTCGACGTCGCCGGGCTCCAGCGCAAGCTGCGTGGAGATCTCGCGCTCCCAGTCCGCGGTCAGGCGCGCGGGAGGCATGGGCACGTCGAGCGTGCCCGTCAGCACCAGGTCGCTCACGCTGCGGCTGCGCATGGCGTCGCCGCTGCGGTAGCAGGCAGTCAGGCGGTCTCGTACGCTGCGTGGCGACTGGGCGGTGGACATCGGGGCAGTGTAGTGACGCCGGCTACTCGCCAACCACCCGCCGCACCGTCAGCAGCGCACTGCGCAAGCTCGGCAGCCCGACGGAGCCCAGCGCCAGCCGCAGCGCATGCGGCACGTGTTTCGACGTGGCGAAGGGCTCGGCCGTCGATACCGAGATGCCTTCGCGCATCAGCGCCGCCGCGACGTGATCGGCGCGCGTTTCCTCGGGCAAGGGCAGCCACACGAAGTACGACGACGGATGGCGCACGAAGCGCATGCCCGCGAGCGTTTCGTCGACGATGGCCTGGCGCACCGCGGCGTCGTGCCGCTTTTCAGATTCGAGCCGCTCGACGGTGCCGTCTTCCAGCCATGCGCAGGCAATGGCCGTTGTCACGCCGGGCGTGCACCAGGTCGTGGCCCGGATGGCGCGTTCGATCTTCGGCACCCAGGCCTGCGGCGCAACGACGAAACCCACGCGCAGCCCGGTCGCCACGTTCTTCGACAGCCCCGAGACGTACACGGTCGATTCGGGCAGCAACGTGGCCAGCGGTGGCGGCGGCATGTCTTGCGGATCGTCGGCCAGGAAGGCGTAGGCCGCGTCCTCGATGACGAGCAGGCCGTGCCTGCGGGCGATGCTTGCCAGCCGGCGCCGGCGGCTCGTGCCCATCACCCAGCCCAGCGGGTTGTGCAGCGTCGGCATCGCATAGATGGCACGCACGCGGCGGCGCGCGCACAGGCGCTCCAGCGCGTCGAGGTCGGGGCCTGCGCCCGATGCCGGGATGGGCGTCAGTTCCAGCCGGTGCGCCTCGGCCAGCACCTTGAAACCGGGATACGTGAGGGCATCGACCGCCACCACGTCGCCGGGCTGCAGCAGCGCCATGGCCGTGACCGCGAGGCCGTGCTGCGCGCCGTCGACCAGCAGCACGCGCGACGGGTCGAGCGCGTCGAGCCCGCGTGACGCGAGATGCCGCGCGACACAGGCGCGCTCGTGCATGCGGCCGCCGTGCGGCGCGTAGCGCAGCATCGCGTCGAGCTCGCCGCCGGCGGCCAGCTGCCGCAGCGCGCCGCGCAGCAGTTCGGCCTGCCCGGGCAGCGAGGGGTAGTTGAAGTTCAGGTCGACCTGGCCTGCCGCCACGGCCTGCTGGTCGATGCCCTTGTCGCGGGGAATGGTCGCTTCGCGCACGAAGGTGCCGCGGCCGACCTCGCCGCTGACCAGGCCCATGGCTTCGAGTTCGGCATAGACGCGCGACGCCGTCACCAGCGCGAGGCCGTGGCGCTCGGCCAGCCGCCGGTGCGTGGGCAGGCGGGTGCCGGGCTTCAACCGGCCCGCGCGTATCTCGGCGGCGAGTTCATCGACCAGTTGCTTGTAGCGGGCTTCGGCCATCGGTGCGATGTATGCATGACAATTTTTTGATTGTATTGATCGTCTTGCCTACGATGGACGAAACCGTTTTCCCGCACACACAAGAACGCCATGCACATCGCCATCCTCACATTCGACGGCTTCAACGAACTCGACTCGCTCATCGCGCTGGGCGTGCTCAACCGGATCAGGAAGCCCGGCTGGCGCGTGACGCTCTGCTGCCCGACGCCGGAGGTCACTTCGATGAACGGCGTCACCGTGCGCGCGCAGTCGCTGCTCGAGGAGGCGCGCTCGGCGCAGGCGGTGGTGGTCGGCAGTGGCGTGCGCACGCGCGAGGTGGTCGAGAGCGCGGAGCTGATGGAGCGCCTGGCGCTGGACCCGGGCCGCCAGCTCATCGCGGCGCAGTGCTCGGGCACCCTGATCCTTGCCAAGCTGGGCCTGCTGGGCAGCGTGCCGGCCTGTACCGACCTGACCACCAAGCCATGGGTGCAGGCGGCCGGCGTCGAAGTGCTGAACCAGCCCTTCTTTGCCAGCGGCAATGTCGCGACGGCGGGCGGCTGCTTCGCCTCGCCCTACCTGGCCGCGTGGATCATCGCCCGCGCCGAGGGGCGGGAGGCCGCCGAGGCGGCGCTGCACTACGTGGCGCCGGTGGGCGAGAAAGAGGCCTACGTGGCCAATGCCTTCAGGTACATCGCGCCGTACCTGCCGGAATGACGACGCGGGCCTTCATTTTTTCGGCACGCTGCCGATAAGCCTCTGGTCGACACACAAAGGACGGAGGAAAACATGGTTGCAGCCATTGGAGCGACGACTCCCGCGAGCGGCGGTGGGAATGACGTGAACGCCCAGATCGCAAGGATCCAGCGGCAGATCACCGACACGCAGAAGAAGATCGCGGAAACGCAGGGCGAATTGATCGAGGCGCCCACTGACGAAGCGCGCAAGGCGATCCAGATGCAGCTCCAGTCGATGGCCGCGCAGGTCCTCATGCTGCAGCAGCAGATCAACATGCTGCGGACCTCGCAGGTCCAGAAGGAGGCGCTGGAATCGGTCTCCAACGCGGTGGACGGCGCCAAGAAGAACGGCGGCATCCGCACCAATGCCGAAGGCGTTCCCATCGGCGGCACGGTGGACGTGCAGGCCTGAGCCCGCCGCTGCCTTCAGCTGCCGCCGCCGGCCTCCCGCTCGGGCCAGCGGTGGCGCGTGCCGCCCGAGCGCCGGTCGGCCTTTTCCATGACCACGCCCTGCGCGCTCAGTTCATTGCCGCGCTGCTCCAGGTGCCGCAGGCACTGGAGAAAGATTTCCAGGTTCGCGGGCGTGATGCCCTCGAGCAGTTCGGTGTTGAGCCCCGCGATGCGCGGGAACAGCTTGCCGTACAGCTGCTCGCCAGAGGCGCTCAGGCGTACGTGAACCTCGCGCCGGTCCTCGGCATCCTGCCGGCGCACCACCAGTTTCTTCTCGACGAGACTGCGCAGCCCGCGCGAGGTACGCACCCGGTCCAGGTGCAGGTGCGCGGCCAGCGCGGACGATGTCATCTCGCCGCGCTGCGCGAGCGTGCCGATCATTCCCCACTCGCGCCGCGTGATGCCGAAGCCGCCCTCGACCATGCGGGTCGCCATGCCGCTGCTGGTGCGCATGGCGCGCGACAACCTGTAGAGCAGCAGGTCGTCCAGGGAGCGCGGCTCGCGCAACGAACCCGCATCGGGAAAGGCTTGCATACGGATGGGTTAAGGGTACTGGGCGTTGTGTGGTCCACCGGCCTCGAAAGCAGGTGATGGATTAGATCAACTGTTTGTTACCTGCGTATAAACCGCTCACAAATTTTCACAAACAGCGATCAGGAACGGCAGGCGATTTTCGCCACGACGGCATCGCGCATGACCGCTCACGACCACCGCTCTCAGGAAACCCCCATGGTTGCATTCTTTTCCAGGCGCAGGCTCTTGGCGTGGGGCCTCGGGCTCGCCGCCTGCATTTCCGTTGCCCAGGTCCAGGCGCAGCAGGCGCTGGACGGCCCCTTGACCCTGGTGGTCGGCTACGCGGCCGGCGGCACCACGGACCGCATCGCGCGCCTGGTTGCGGAGCGGCTGGGCGCCAAGCTCGGCGTGGCCGTGACGGTCGAGAACAAGCCGGGCGAGGGCGGACGGCTCGCGGCCAAGGAAGTGCGGCGCACGCCGGCGGGGCAGAACGTGCTGATGCTCGGCAACCCCGCCGTGATGGTGGTCGCGCCGCTGGTCATCAAGGACGTGGGCTACGACCCCGACAAGGACTTCGTGCCGGTCTCGCAGGTCAGCAGCTACGACTTCGCGCTGGCCGTGGGCCAGAAGCTGCAGCTCGACCGCGCCATGTTCCTGGTCGGCCGGCTCTGGGCGCATCCGGAAGAGGCCGTGTTCGGCGTGCCCGCGACCGGCAGCCTGCCTCACTTCTTCGGCCTGATGGTGGGCGACGCGCTGAGCGTGCAGCCGCAGATCAAGGGTTACGGCGGATCGGCGCCGTTGTCGGCCGACCTGATCGGCGGCACGCTGCCGATCGCCATCGATACGCTGGATTCGCTCTACGCGCAGCACCTGGCCGGCAAGATCCGCATCCTGGCGGTGTCGGGCAAGAAGCGCGCGAGCTTCGCGCCAGCGATTCCGACCTTCCGCGAGGCCGGCATGAAGATCGACGCCGACGGCTGGAACACCTTCTTCGCGCCCAGCACCATGTCACCGGCCAAGGTGCAGCTGGTGGCCGGCGCCATCCGCGAAGCGATGCGCGATCCGGGGCTGCAGAAGGCGGCCGAGGCGGCCTACATCACGCCCGTGGTCAGCTCGACGGCCGAGACCGCGCAGATGCTCAAGGCCTACAGGCAGCAGTGGGAGCCGGTGGTGCGCCGCTCGGGCTTCTCGCCCTGAGGGCGGGCTGTCAGTGCGAAGCGACGTAGACAGATGAGGGCAACGGGTCGGGCAGCGCGAACGCCTTGCGCATGCGCTCCGCTTCTTCGGCGGGGCCGCGTCCGAACATGCGCTTGAATTCGCGGCTGAACTGCGACGCGCTCTCGTAGCCGACTTGCGAACCGGCCACGGCTGCAGTCACCTCGCTGCGGGCCATGATCAGCCGTGCCTGATGCAGCCGCGTCGACTTGAGGTACTGCATGGGCGAAGTGGCCGTGACCGTCTTGAAGTGCGCATGGAACGACTGCGGGCTCATGCCGGCCTCGCCGGCCAGTTGACCGATGTCGAGCGCTTCCGCAAAAGAGGCGTGGATCTTCCGGATGGCTTTCGCGATCTTGCCGAACTGTCCTTGCCGCGTGAGCGCATTGCGCATCGAGGCGCCCTGCTCGCCGGTGAGCACGCGAAAGTAGATCTCGCGCACCAGCGCCGGACCGAGCACCACTGCTTCCAAAGGGACGCGCATGACTTCGAGAAAGCGCAGCACCGACTGAGCGAGCATGGCGTCCATCGGCGTGGACATCAGGCCCCGGGGTGCGGCCTGCGCCGCCAGCCCCTGTTCGTCGAGTTGGAGCATGAGCTCGGCGGCCACGCTGAAGTCGAGCCGGAAATAGATGGCCAGCAAAGGTTCTTCGGCGGTGGCGTCCGTTTCCATCGAGAACGGCACCGGCACCGACACTGCCAGGTAGTGCTGTGCGTCGTACAGATACACCTCGTCGCCGAGAAAGCCGCGCTTGCGGCCCTGGCAGACGATCACGATGCCGGGGTCATACAGCACCGGCGCGCGGCTCAAGGGGCGGTTCGAGCGCAGGAAGCGCACATCGGGCAGGGCGGTGAGGTTGTAGCCTTCCGTCGGCGCGAGGGAGCCGAGCAGTTCGACCATGCGTGCCTGCATGGCCGATGGCGGGAGCGGAGGCGCGGTCATCGTGGGTGGGGGCGGGGTGTTCGATGCGGCCAATTTGCCAGATCGGGCCGCCTCTTTCCAGCGGGCTGGAGTTTCAGGCAAGCAACTCAGCGAGACGGGCATTCCTGTTGCAGGCCCCGTTTCATAGCATGAGGCATCCATTTCTCAAGGAGCCCACATGGCTGCATCTTCCTCCAGGACATTCCTCATCACCGGCGTCAGCTCCGGCTTTGGTGACGCCTTCGCGCGGGCTGCGCTCGCGGACGGCCACGTCGTCGTCGGCACCGTGCGAGGCGAGGCTGCGCGCGGCGCCTTCGAAGCACTCGCCCCCGGCCGCGCCCATGCCGTGATGCTCGACGTGACCGACTTCGACGCCATCGAGCCGGTTGTAGCCGCCGTCATGCAACGGGTCGGGCCTATCGACGTACTCGTGAACAACGCTGGCTACGGCCACGAGGGCACGCTCGAGGAATCCGGCCTCGATGCGATGCGTCGCCAGTTCGACGTCAACGTCTTCGGCGCCGTAGCCATGACCAAGGCCGTCCTGCCGTCAATGCGCGAGCGCCGCAGCGGGCATATCGTCAACATCACTTCGATGGGCGGCTTCATCACGATGCCCGGCATCGCGTATTACTGCGGCAGCAAGTTCGCGCTCGAAGGTATTTCGGAAGTGCTGGCCAAGGAAGTCGCAGGCTTCGGCGTGAAAGTGACCGCGGTTGCGCCAGGCTCCTTTCGCACCGATTGGGCCGGGCGTTCGATGGTGCGCACGGAACGCACGCTGCCCGACTACGACGCGCTGTTCGAACCGATCCGCAAGGCGCGCCAGGAGAAAGACGGCAAGCAGGCGGGCGACCCCGCCAAAGCCGCGCAAGCCTTGCTGCGCATCGTGGCCGACGAGAACCCGCCAGTGCATCTGTTGCTCGGCAGGGACGCGCTCCGGTTGGTACGGGACAAGCTGGCGGTCATGTCGAGCGAGATCGATGCGTGGGAACCGCTGTCGGCCTCGACGGACCACGACTGACGGCTTCGACGAAGCGCTTCTCGATGTGCTGAAGTCCTGGGATCGCGTGGCGCACGAGCCGTCCATTCTCCAAGCCATGCTGTCCATCCTGCCGCACACCGATGTGCAGGAGGCAATAAGCGCTGTGAGGTCGAGCGGAAAGCGGTGCTGCATCGCCAGCAACCAGCAGGCCCTGCGTGCGAGGTTCATGTCGACCGAACTGGGCTATGCGTCGATGTTCGATGGAGAGTTGTACTCATGCGCGCTGGGTGCCGCGAAACCCAGCATGCTCCACTTCTAGCGAGCATTGAAGGCGGTTGGCGCCGATGCAAGCACGACGCTGTTCATCGACGACAGGCTCGAGAATGTGGAAGGAGCCCGCTGGGCAGGGCTGCACGCCTTCCTGTACGACGGGCGAAGTGGAGCCGCCGTGCTGAAGTCCCATCTGCGCAAGTTCGGTGTCCTGGCGCCGCAGTGAGCGCCAGCCTTGAGACGCGTCAGCGCGTCGCGACGATGAAGAGCCGCGGAAACGGCAGCAGCACGCTGCCGTCCTTCAGCGCCGGATAGGCCTTCGCGACGGCTGCCAGGTAGCTCGCGAGAAAGCCGGCCTGCTGCGCCGCATCGAGCAGCGCAAGGTAAGGCCGCAGCGCCGAGCCCTTGAACCATTCGACCACCGCCGGCGCGCCACCCGCCAGCGGGTGGTAGTAGGTGGTGCGCCACACGTCCACGCGGCTGCAATGCGGTTGCAGCATCTCGTAGTAGTCGATGGCGCCGTGCCGCGCCGGGTGGCGCACGTCGCCGATGCGGTCGGCCCAGCGCGGGTCTTTCGCTGTTTCGCGGGCGAGGCGGTGCGCGGGTTCTTCGAGGTTGTCGGGCGTCTGGATCGCGAGGTTGCCGCCGGGCGCGAGCTGCTGCGCCAGCCGGGGGTAGAGCGTGGCGTGGTCGGGCAGCCATTGCAGCGAGGCGTTCGCCAGGATCACGTCGACCGGCTGCGCGGGCCGCCAGCTCGCGATGTCGGCCACCTCGAAGCTCACGCCGGGCATGCGCTTGCGTGCGGCCTGGATCATGTCGTCGGAGCTGTCCATGCCGCTGACCAGCGCGCCGGGAAAGCGCTGCGCCAGCACTTCGGTGGAGTTGCCGGGGCCGCAGCCCAGGTCGACGGCGCTGCGCACTTCGCGCTGCGGCAGGGCGGCCACGAGGTCGCGCACGGGGCGTGTGCGTTCTTCTTCGAAGGCTGAATATTGCTTGGCTGACCAGGTCATCGCGGGGTTCCTTTGCTGTTCTGGCGGCGAGTTTGCCGAGCAGGGAGCGCTACGTAAAATGAATTTATTCTGGCCATTGATTCATAAATCTGATGAAGATCGACATCCTCGGCATCCAGGCTTTCGTGGCCATTGCCGACGAAGGCAGCTTCCAGGCGGCGGCCGGCGCGCTCAACGTCACGCAGACCGCCATCACGCAGCGGCTGCGCAAGCTCGAGGAATTCCTGGGCGTGGCGCTGGTGGAGCGCACCACGCGCTCGGTGGCGCTCACCACCATCGGCCGCGACTTCGTGCCGCGCGCGCGGCGGCTGCTGGTGGAGCTGGCCGATTCGCTGCTCGAGATCCGCGAGACCGGCAAGGCGGAGCGCGGCGACGTTTCGATCGCCTGCGTGCCCACCGCGGGCGTGCAGTTCCTGCCGCGCATCATGCAGGCCTATTCGGCCAGGCATCCGCACAACCGCATCAAGATACTGGACCACTCGTCGTCGGCGGTGGCGAATGCGGTGCTGCACCGCGAGGTCGAGTTCGGCATCGGCATGGCGGGTGCGCACGCGCCCGAGCTGCAGAGCGTGCCGCTGATCGAGGACGAATACGTGCTCATCTGCCACGAAGCGCATCCGCTGGCGCAGCGCAAGCGCATCGCGTGGCGGCAGCTGGAGCCGCATCCGCTGATCTTCGCGGGCCATGCGAGCGAGAACCGGCCGCTGCTCGACCTGGCGCTGGGCGCGGCCGCCGCCAACCTGAAGCCCTTCTACGAAGTGCAGCGCAGCTCGACGGCAGTGGGGCTGGTCGCCGAGCGCGTGGCGGCCGCCGTGGTGCCGCGGCTTGCGCTGCAGAAAGGTGCCTACCCCACGCTGCGGATCGTCGAGCTCACGGAGCCCAAGGTGTCGCGCACGCTGGTGCTGATGACGCGCAAGACGGCGCGGCTCTCGCCAGCCGCGCAGGCGTTGTATGACCTGATCGAGGCGCAGGCCTCGGTGGCGACCGTTCCGCGCCGGCGCTGACGGCACGGTTGCTCAGGCCGCCTGTTTCGTCCCCAGCCTGCTGCCGCCCCAGCGCGCCGCCAGCCGCTTCACCAGCAGGTAGAACAGCGGCACGAAGAAGATGCCCAGCGCGGTGGCCGTCAGCACGCCGCCGAACACGCCGGTGCCGATGGCCACCTGGCTCGCGGAGCCCGCGCCCGTGGCCAGCGCCAGCGGCACCACGCCGGCCAGGAAGGCCAGCGAGGTCATCAGGATCGGCCGCAGCCGCAGGCGCGCGCCCTCGGCCACCGCGTCGAGCAGCGGCACGCCGCGGCGCAGCGCCGCTTCCGCGAACTCGATGATCAGGATCGCGTTCTTGGCCGACAGCCCGATGGTCGCGAGCAGGCCGACCTGGAAGTAGATGTCGTTCGACAGCCCGCGCAGCGACGCGGCAATCACCGCGCCCAGCACGCCCAGCGGAATTACCAGCATCACCGAGAACGGCACCGACCAGCTTTCGTACAGCGCGGCCAGGCACAGGAACACCACGAGGATCGACACCGCGAACAGCAGCGGCGCCTGCCCGCCCGACAGGCGCTCCTGGTAGGAGAGCCCGCTCCATGCGTGGCCCGTGCCCGCCTGCTTCCTGGCGATGGCCTCGACCGCCGACATGGCCGTGCCGGAGCTCGTGCCCTGCGCGGCCGCGCCCTGGATCTGCACCGCGGGCAGGCCGTTGTAGCGCTCCAGCTGCGACGCGCCCTGCGACCAGCGCGTGGTGGCGAAGGCCGAGAACGGCGTCATCGCGCCGGTGCTGCCGCGCACGAACCACTGGCCCATGTCCTCGGGTGCCGAGCGGTAGGGCGCGTCGGCCTGCACGTACACGCGCTTCACGCGGCCGCGGTCGATGAAGTCGTTGACGTAGTTGCCGCCCCAGGCAATGCCCAGCGTGGTGTTCACGTCGTCCAGCGACAGCCGCAGCGCCGACGCCTTGACCTGGTCGATGTCGACCTGCAGCTGCGGCGTGTTGGCGATGCTGTTGGCGCGCACCGACTGCAGGCGCCTGTCCTTGTTGGCGTCGCGCACCAGCGCCTCGCGCTTGTGCACCAGCTTGTCGGGGCCCATGCCGGAGGTGTCCTGCAGCCAGAACTCGAAGCCGTTGGACTGGCCCAGGCCTTCGATGGGCGGCGGCACCATGCCGTAGACCTCGGCGTCGCGCTGCTGCTTCGAGAGCGCGGCGCTCGCGCGCTCGACGATGGCGTGCGCACGCTTTTCCGGGTCCTTGCGCTGCGACCAGTCCTTGAGCGAGACGAAGGCCATGCCCGTGTGCTGCCCCGAGCCGGCATAGCTCCAGCCCGCCAGCGTGAAGATGGTGTCGGTGGTGTCCTTCTCGGTTTCCAGGAAGTGCTTCTCGACCGCCCTGTTCACGGCGTCGGTTCGGCTCTGCGTGGCGCCGGCCGGCAGCGAGACCTGCACCATCACGCTGCCCTGGTCTTCCTCCGGCAGGAAACCGCCGGGCAGGCCCAGGTAGAGCAGGCCCATGCCCGCCACGATGGCGGCATACACGGCGGTGAAGCGCAGCGGCTTGCGCAGCATGCGGCCCAGCAGGCCCACATAGCGGCCCTGCGCGGCGTCGAAGCGCCGGTTGAACGCACCGAGGAAACCGCGCGTGCGCGGCGGCACGCCCGGCTTCAGGAAGCGCGCGCACAGCGCCGGGATCAGCACGATGGCCACCACCACCGACAGCGCCATCGACGCGATGATCGTCACCGAGAACTGCCGGTAGATCACGCCCACCGAGCCGCCGAAGAAAGTCATCGGCAGGAACACCGCCGACACCACCACCGCAATGCCCACCAGCGCGCCGGTGATCTCCTTCATCGACTTGACGGTGGCGGCCTTCGCGTCGAGCCCTTCCTCGTGCATGACGCGCTCGACGTTCTCCACCACCACGATGGCGTCGTCCACCAGCAGGCCGATGGCCAGCACCATGCCGAACAGCGTGAGCACGTTGATCGAATAGCCGAAGGCCGCGAGCACGCCGAAGGTGCCCAGCAGAACCACCGGCACGGTGATGGCCGGGATCACGGTGGCGCGCCAGTTCTGCAGGAACAGGAACATCACCACCACCACCAGCGCGATGGCCTCCAGCAGCGTCTTGAGCACCGACTGGATCGAGATCTTCACGAAGCGCGTGGTGTCCTCCGCATAGGACACGCGCAGGCCGGCGGGCAGCGAGGGCTCCATCTCCGCGATGCGCGCCTTCACCGCCCTGGCTGTGGTCAGCGCATTGGCGCCGGGCGCCAGCATGATGGCCGCGCCGGCTGCGGGGTGGCCGTTCAGGCGCGTGGTTTCGGCATACGACTCGTTGCCGATTTCCACGCGCGCCACGTCGCCCAGGCGCACCACGGCGCCGTCGGCCTGGGTCTTGAGCACGATGCCGCGGAACTGCTCGGGCGTCTGCAGCCGCGAGAGCGCGGTCACGGTCGCGTTGAGCTGCTGGCCGGCGGGCGACGGCCGCGCGCCGATCTCGCCGACCGACACCTGCGTGTTCTGCGCGGTGATGGCGGCGGTGATGTCCGACGGCATCAGCTGGTAGCTCGCCAGCCGGTGCGGGTCGAGCCAGATGCGCATCGCATACGCCGCGCCGAAGGCCTGCACCGAGCCCACGCCGTCGACGCGGCTCACCGGGTCGCGCAGGTTGCTGGCCATCCAGTCGGCCACGTCGGTGTCGGTGCGGCGGTCGGTCTCGTCGTAGAGCGCCACGATCAGCAGGAAGTTGTTCTGCGACTTGTAGACCGTCACGCCCTGCTGCTGCACCGCCTGCGGCAGCCGACTGGTGGCCTGGCTGACCTTGTTCTGCACCTGCACCTGCGCGGTGTCGGGGTCGATGCCCTGGCGGAAGGTGATGCTGATGTCGGCATAGCCGGCCGAGCTGCTCGTCGACTTGAAGTACAGCAGGCCGTCGATGCCCTTGAGCTGCTGCTCGAGCACCTGCGTCACGCTGTTTTCCACGGCCTGTGCCGATGCGCCGGGGTAGTTGGCCGAGACGACGACGGTGGGCGGCGCGATGTCCGGGTACTGCGAAACCGGCAGCGTGCGTATGGCCACGCCGCCCGCCAGCATGATGAGGATGGCGATGACCCATGCGAACACGGGCCGGTGGATGAAGAAATTCGCGATCACGTCGGGTTGCTCAATCTGCGGAAGAAGCCGTGGCGGTGTTCGCCGCCGTCACCGGTACCGGCTTCACCTTGGCTCCGGGCTGGGCGCGCTGTAGCCCGTCGACCACCAGGCGGTCGCCTTCGCGCAGGCCCTTGCTCACGATCCACTGGTCGCCCGTGGTGGTGCGCAGCTCCAAGGCGCGCAGCTCGACCTTGTCGCCCGCGCCGACCACCAGGGCGGTGGGCTCGCCCTTCTCGTTGCGTGCCACGCCGCGCTGCGGCGCGAGGATGGCCTGCCGCTCCACGCCGGACTCGACCTGCGCGCGCACGTACATGCCCGGCAGCAGCAGCCCCTGCGGGTTCGGGAACTCCGCGCGCAGCGTGACCGAGCCCGTGGCCGGATCGACCGCGACTTCGGAGAACTTCATGGTGCCCGTGTGCGAATAGGGTAGGCCGTCTTCCATGCGCAGGCCCACCCGCGCGCTGGCGGGCGCCATGTCGCCGGAGATGAAGCGGCGCTTGAGCCGCGTCAGCTCCAGGCTCGACTGCACCACGTCGACATAGATTGGATCCAGCCGCTGGATGGTGGCCAGCGCCACCGTCTGGCCCGGCGCCACCAGCGCGCCTTCGGTCACGCTGGAGCGCCCGATGCGTCCCGCGATGGGCGCGGTGATGCGGGTGAAGCCGAGGTTGATGCGCGCCGCCTTCACCGCCGCCTGCGCGGCCTTCACGCCGGCCTCTGCCTGCACCAGCGCGGCCTGCGCCTCCTCGTGCTCCTGGCGGCTCACCGCATTGGCCTTGACCAGTTCGCCGAAGCGCCCGGCCTTGCCCCGCAGGCTCGCGATGCCGGCCTGCGAGGTGGCGAGCGCGGCCTGGGCCTGTTCATGCGCCGCCTCGAAGGGGCCGGGCTCGATCTCGTAAAGCACCTGGCCCGCGCGGACCATGCTGCCTTCCTCGAACAGGCGCTTGCGCACGATGCCGTTGACCTGCGGCCGCACTTCGGACACGCGGAAAGCGGCGGTGCGGCCCGCCAGCTCGGTGTGCACCGGCACGTCGGCGGTGTGCAGCGTGACCACGCCGACTTCGGGCGGCGGCGTGTCGGCGGTGGCGGGAGGCTGCTTGGCGCCGCATGCGGCGAGCACGAGCAAGGGAAGCAGCGAAAGGGAAAACAGGAGCTTGGAGGTCATGGCCGTCGAGAAACGCGGTGCGGCGCGAGCCGGGGTCGTCCGGGTCGCGCGGGTGTAATTTGCACAATGTTGGTGCATTGTGCTGCTCGTGTTGCGTCGCAACATGAAGAATTCCTTAGCCGTCCAAGGGCTGAAACCAACGACAAAAAGCCCATGCAGGCACGAGCCCGCCGCCACGTCGATCCGTGGCGGCGGGCCCTGCCGCATGGGCCGCTATGGCGGTGGCTGGCTTGGAGCTAGCTGGCGCTCTGCTGACGCCGTCCCAGTGCGAACACCGAGTTCGGCGCGTCGACGACGAAAGGCTTGCGCGCGGCCGGCTGGCCGGCCGGCGTGCGCCGACTGTCGGTCCGCACGGCGGCCTGGACGCCCTTGGCCTTCTGTTCGTCGACCAGGCTTTGCAGCGAGATCGACTTGAGGAACTCGACCGCCCGCAGGTTCACGGTGGCCCAGAGCTCGTCGATTTCGCAGCGGCCGGGTTCGCCAGACGCGTCGGCGCCGCGCTGGCGGTTGGATTCGGCATCGTGTTCCTCGATCGAGAGGACGATGTCGGCCACGGAAATATCCGCAGCCTTCCGGCTCAGAGAATACCCGCCGCCCGGGCCCCGTGTCGACTCGACCAGGTCGTTGCGGCGCAGCTTGCCGAACAGCAGCTCCAGGTAGGACAGCGAGACGCGCTGGCGCATGCTGATCGACGCCAGCGTGACCGGACCCGAGCGTCCGTGCAGGGCGATGTCGATCATCGCCGTGACCGCAAAGCGGCCCTTGGTGGTGAGGCGCATGGGGAGTTCCTTTCCTTCCTGGGTGGTGTTATTCGTCCCGGCCGCCGGCGATGCCCAGCAGGGCCAGCAGCGACTGGAACACGTTGTAGATGCTGAGGTAGACGCCCAGCGTGGCGGAGATGTAGTTGGTCTCCAGGCCGTCCTTCACGCGCTTGAGGTCATGCAGGATGAAGGCCGAGAAGATGCCGATGGCCAGCACCGACAGCGTCATCATCAGCGCGCTCGACTTCAGGAAGAAGTTGGCGATGCCCGCCACGAGCAGCAGGATGGCGCCGATGAAGAGCCACTTGCCCATGCCCGACAGGTCGCGCTTGATGACCGACGACAGCGTCGCCATGCCCAGGAAGATCGCGCCGGTACCGGCGAAGGCCGTCATGACCAGGCTGGCGCCGTTCTGCAGGCCGAGCACCGTGCCGACCAGGCGCGACAGCATCAGGCCCATGAAGAAGGTGAAGGCCAGCAGCACCGGCACGCCGGCGGCGGATTCCTTGGTTTTCTCGATGGCGTACATGAAGCCGAAGGCGCCGCCGAGGAACACCATCAGGCCGATGCCCGGCGACATGGCGCGCGAGAAGCCGGTCGAAACGCCGATCCAGGCGCCGAGAACGGTGGGCAGCATCGACAGCGCGAGCAGCCAGTAGGTGTTGCGCAGGACGCGGTTGCGTTCCTGGGACGAGGCCAGCGGCAGGTCGGCGCTGGCGTAGACGGGAGGGCTGTTGTTCATTGTGATGATTCCTTGATGCTTGTTGGACGACCGGCGCCGTGCGGTGCGAATTGGCGTGCGCAGCGGCGAATGGCCGAAAAAAACGAAATTGCTGTCTGGGCGATGCCGGGTGCCGCCGATTGGGCGGCAGGCCCGGATCAGGGGAGGCGGGAGCCGTGGCGGCTCCCGGTCGCGCAGGGCCTTGCGGCCTCAGGCGACGAAGAGCGCGGCGCGGGGTGGCCGCTTGGGCCGGGCGAGGAACGGCGAGACCGTGGTGGTCAGGCCGAGCTTGGGTGGCTGCTCCGAAAGAAGGAGCGGCAGGGGAATGTCGTTGCGGGCGTCGACCAGCTCGGCGTGTTCGGAGCCGGCTTCATCGAGCGAATTGGCATCGTCGGGTGCCGTGTCGGCATCGGCGACCAGGGCCTTGCCGTCGGAAAGGGCGCCGTCGGCCAGCGATGCGGCGGCGACGAGCGTCTTGGAGGTCAGGGTGGTTTGCGAGGACTGCGCCTGCTGGGCATGCGAATGGCCGGCACCGATCATGTTGTGGGCAAGCACGGCAAAACCGTAGCAGGACAACATGATGGCAAGGACAGTAGCGGCAAACCAGCGGTACATGAAGGGGTAATTTTACCTGCCGCGCCAGGGGCTGTCCGGCGCGGCCACTTTCAACCGACCTGATCGCACGGATGCTCCCTCAGGCAGGCGCGGTCGGCGTTTCGCTGCCCGAGGGCTGCAGCCATTCGCTTGCGTGGGTGCGCAAGGCATCGATCTGCAGCCATATCAGAGCCAGTTCGGTGTGGAAAGTTCGCGCCTGCGGGTTCGATTCGCCGCCGGCGGCCGCTGCCGCCTGGGCCAGCGCGGCGCGCGCGGCCTGCTCGGCTGCGGTGTCGCGCGGCCCGTCCACCGAGCCGCTGTCCAGCCCCGCCGCCAGCGCTTCGAGTGCCGCGATGGCGCCTTCCGCCGAGCTGCGCAGCACCGCCATCTGCGCCGAATCGGGCAGCGCCGCGCGGTGCGCGCCCAGCGCCGAGAGATAGCTCAGCAGCGTGTGCGAGCGGATCAGGAAGCGCAGCGCCACGCCCGCACGCGGCCGCACGTAGCCCGGTTCGCGGAACATGTCGGACACCGCGGTGGACAGCGCCGCGTCGGCGTTGTGGTCGTTGCGGCGGGCCAGCCGGTAGTCGAGGTGGTCGCGCGCGCCGGTGCGGTATTGCTCGACGATCTGCCGCAGGTAGCCCGCGTGGCCGCGCATGGCCGTGGCCGCCAGTTCGTTGATGCGGCGCGCCTGCCAGTGCGGCAGCACCAGCAGCACCGCCAGCCCGGCGATCGCGCTGCCGATGGCGGTGTCGACCAGCCGCGGCACCAGCAGCACGCCGCTGTCGCCGACCTGGTTGAAGCACATCAGCACCAGCAGCGTCATCGACGCGGTGGCCAGCAGGTAGCGCGTGGTGCGGGTCGCGAAGAACACCACGCCCGCCGCCACCGCTATGACCGACTGCACCAGCGGCTGGGGAAACAGCTGCAGCAGCGCCCAGCCCGCCACCACGCCCAGCGCCGTGCCCGCAATGCGCTGGCCCATGCGTGCGATGGTGTCGCCGTAACTCTGCTGGCACACGAACAGCGTGGTCAGCAATATCCAGTAGCCCTGCGCCGGATGGATGACCTGCATCACGCCGTAGCCCGCCACCAGCGCGATCGACAGCCGCAGCGCATGGCGGAACAGCGGCGAGCGCACCGTGAGTTGCCGCCGCACGCGTTCCACGGCGTCGCGCCATGAACGCGGTGAGCGGTCGAACAGGCCCATCTCGGTACGGCCGGCGCGCGCCGAGGGCTGGCTTGCGCCCGCCAGTTGCCCGTCGAGCTGCGCGAGGTTGCGCGCCAGCGCCTCGACCGACGCGAGCAGCACCAGCCGCTCGGGCGTGGCGGCCCGCGCGCGTTCGTGTTCGATGGCGCTGCGCAGGTCGGCCAGCGCCAGCACGGTCTCGGTTCCGGTGTCGAAGGGCTCGCGCCGCGCGATCGATTCGGACAGCCGCAGGCACGCCAGACCCTGCAGGCCCAGCACGCGCTGGCAGCGGTAGAGCAGGTCGCTGTGGAAGAAGGCGTCGGCCAGCGCGTTGTAGTCGTCGTGCGAGGAGCTGGCGCGCTCGTGCACGTCCTGCGCGATCAGGTAGAGGCCGCGGTAGCGCGAGATGCGCCCGGTCGGCGCCCGCGCGCCGATGCGGCGGAAGATGCTTTCCTTGGCCGCGTTGAGCTCGCTCACCACCTCCGCATTGAGCTGCGCGAGCGCGAGCCGCTTGCGCTCTATGTCGATGCCGCGCAGCGGCTCGAACAGCGAGGCCTTGAAGCGCACGTAGTTGCCCAGCACCGTGAACAGCGTCACCAGCCGCGCCTGCACCGGCTGCGCCGGAAAGGCCGCGCACCAGAGCACCGAGAACACGCCGTACCAGGCCGCGCCGGCCAGCAGCAACAGCGGCTCGCGGCCACGGTGGACCGTGGTTCCGTGCGAGCTCATGTTCTCGATGCCGAGCGTGGCGTACATCCCCAGGATCAGCGTGGCATAGGCGATGGCCTTGTAGCGTGCCTCCACGGCCCCTAGCATCGTGAGGCAGAAGGCCGCGAGCGCGAGCCCGGTGATGAACAGCCACGGCAGGCCGAACAGAGCCTCCACCGCGAACGCCGTCGCCGCGAAGCAGGCCAGCGTGACGATCTGCGCGCGAAGCCGGCCGCGCCAGCTGTCGTCGGTCTCGGCGAGCGCGCTGGCGATGGCGCCGAGGAACAACGGGATGACCGCGTCGGGGTGGCCGGTGTAGCCGCAGGCGGCCATCAGGCTGCCGAGCGTGAGCAGGATGCGCAGCGGCTGCGCGCGGGAAGCAAAAGACCGCAGCCGCTGGCGCAGCGCGTCGGGAGACAGGGGAAGCATGGCGCGATCTTGCACGATGCATGCCACGGGATTCTTACGTCACGGCGTGGCGGCGCAGGAATCCGTGGCGTGGGGCGATCCAGTCGGCCGTGCCGGCGGCGGTGGTGGCGGTGCCGGTGAACAGCGTGCTGTCTTCGGCCAGCAGGAATTGCAGGCCGCCGGCGCCGTTCAGCACCTGCAGCGTGGCGCCGCCGAGGTCGAGCGATTCGCCGGGCGCGGGTTGCAGCACGGATGCTTCGGGCCACGCTTCGCGCACCGCATCTTCCAGCGGCAGCGCCAGCGTCGACCAGATCCGGCGCACGCGGCCCGGTGCGGCATTGCGCAGCGCCGCGATATGCCCGGGGCTCACGGGCGAGGGGTCGATCAGCACGCAGTCGCCGCCTTCGATGCCCGCGAAATAGCTGTGCGGCAGCGCGCCAGCCGCATCGGCCGGCCCCGTGACCCGCCAGATCCGTGGCGACAGCCGCATCACCAGCCCGGTCTCCAGCGCATAGCGCCCGCCGCCCTGGCCGTCGGGGTCGACGCGCCCGACCTCGTCATATGCAGGCTCTTCCATGTTCACCGGCCGCCGTCCGCCGGGTCCGTCCGCGAGGCGGGGCATGACGCGCGGAATGTGCTTCAGCCCGCGCGCATGGTCCATGAGTTCCCGCACGCTCGAGAACTGCGCGAGCTGCTCGAGGATGCGCCGCGTCACGTTCATCAGCTTGAGTCCGCGCGCCGGGGAAACGGCATCGGCAGGCTGCAGCCACAGGTGCTCGACCGTCTCGCGGCCGTCGGGCCGCACCGTCTGCGCGTCGGGCATCGATGCCAGGAAGAAGCGCGTGTCGAAGCGGCGCGGCATGCCCGGCGGCGTGAGCCAGTGCGTGAAGTACGCGAGCCGGTCCACCGCCAACTGCCAGCCGTGGGCTTCGCACATGGCAACCAGCGCGTCGGTGCCTTGTTCCGCTGCATGGCGCATGGCCGAAAGCTGTCCGGCCGGCATGCTGTCGAGCGCCACCAGCCGACCCGGGCTCGCCTTGTCCGTCGCGAACAGCAGGCCGGCCTCCTCGAAGCATTCGCGGATCGCGGCCGCGTAGTAGTCGAGCCCGCCTTCGGGCACCGCGAGGCGCGCGCTCGCGGCGGCATCGTCGAGCCCGCTGCACTGCGCGTGAAGGCTGCGGTCGTGCGCGTCGATCACGCCTCCGGGGAACACGCTCGCGCCGCTGTTCTGGTCGTCGGCCTTCTCGGCGCGGCGCAGCATCAGCACCTCGAGTCCGTGCGTGCCGTCGCGCAGCACGATGAGCGTGGCCGCGTTGCGCACGGGGCGCAACGCGGCGGGTTTTTGCCGTGTCTCATTGTTCTGGGTGTTCATGGGCCGTCATTCTCGCGCCGGCCGGCCGCTGGCACACAGGTGACAGCCGCACCGCGCGGCTGTCGCGCGAAGGACCGTGCGAAATACGGTGCGCCGCTTAACTTCAATGCACTTTGTTGAAGGACGCCTGATGCATTTCGAATTCACACCCAAGGTGATCGCGCTGCGCGACGAGTTGTTGAAGTTCATGGACGAACACGTCTACCCGAACGAAAAACGCCGTGAAGAAGAGCTGGCCGCCAACGCCCGCGCCGGCCGTCCCTATGCCGAGCTGCCGATGATGGCCGGCCTCAAGGCCAAGGCGCGCGAGCGCGGCCTGTGGAACCTTTTCCTGCCCGAGGCCGAGCACGGCCCGGGCCTGACCAACGTCGAGTACGCGCCGCTGTGCGAGATCATGGGCCGGCGCTACTGGTGCGCCGAGATCTTCAACTGCTCCGCGCCCGACACCGGCAACATGGAAGTGCTGGCGCGCTACGGCACCAAGGCCCAGCAGGAGCGCTGGCTCACGCCGCTGCTGGCCGGGGAGATCCGCTCGTCGTTCGCGATGACCGAGCCCGAGGTGGCATCGAGCGACGCCACCAACATCCGCTGCAGCATCCGCCGCGAAGGCGACGAGTACGTCATCAACGGCCGCAAGTGGTACATCACCGGTGCCATGCACGAGCGCTGCGAGATCTTCGTGCTGATGGGCAAGACCGACCCCGACAACGCCGACCGCCACAAGCAGCAGTCGATGATCCTGGTGCCGAAGAACACGCCCGGCGTGACCATCGTGCGCGACATGCAATTGCTCGGCATGTACGACCCGCCCTTCGGCCACCCCGAGATCGTGTTCGACAACGTGCGCGTGCCGGTGGAGAACATCCTGCTCGGCGAAGGCCGCGGCTTCGAGATCGCGCAGGGCCGCCTCGGCCCCGGCCGCATCCACCACTGCATGCGTGCCATCGGCATGGCCGAGTCGGCGCTGGAGATGATGTGCCAGCGGCTGGTGTCCCGCACCGCGTTCCACAAGCCGCTGTCGGAGCAGGGCGTGTGGCGCGAGCGCATTGCCGAGTCGCGCATGCTCATCGAGCAGTCGCGCTGGATGGTGCTCAACGCCGCCTACCGCATGGACACCGTGGGCAACAAGGTCGCCGCGAAGGAGATCGCGATGATCAAGGTGCTCACGCCCAACAACTGCGTGAAGGTGATCGACTGGGCCATGCAGGCCTTCGGCGCGATGGGCCTGAGCCAGGACACGCTGCTCACCCACTTCTACGCCTACGAGCGCCACCTGCGCGTGGCCGACGGCCCCGACGAGGTGCACCGCAACGCCATCGCCAAGCAGGAGCTGGCGGCGTACCGCTAAGGTAACGGCGAGCGGCGGGAAGATGTCCGGCGCTCAGGCCGGCACGGGCGCTTCCCACGCAAAGCCCACGCCGTACACCGACCGGATCCAGTCGTGTTCGGGCGTCACCGCGCCGAGCTTGCGGCGCAGGTTCTTCACGTGGCTGTCGATGGCGCGTTCGGTCACGTCCACGGTGTCGTCGTAGGCCAGCTCCAGCAGCCGCGCGCGCGAGAAGATGCGGCCCGGGTGCCGCGACAGCACCTGCAGCAGCCCGAACTCGCGCCGCGTGAGGTTCAGCGGCGTGCCTTCGAGCGACGCGCGCCAGTGCACGTCGTCCATCACCAGGCCCGGCGCATCGTTCTGCGCAGAGCCCTGGCCGGGCATGTTGCCGGGCGCGGTGCGCCGCAGCACGGCGCGCACGCGCGCCACCAGCTCGCGCGGCGAGAAGGGCTTGCACACGTAGTCGTCGGCGCCGAGCTCCAGGCCCAGCAGGCGGTCGACCTCTTCGATGCGCGCGGTGAGCATGATGATCGGATGCGCGGTGTGTTCGCGCGCGCGGCGCAGCACCTCGATGCCGTCCAGCCGCGGCAGCATGATGTCGAGCAGCGTGAGGTCGGGCGGCGTGGCCACGATGCTCTCGAGCGCGCTCTGCCCGTCGGTGAAGTGCGTGGTCTCGTAGCCGGCATGGCGCAGGTAGTCCTGCACCACGGAGGCGATGTCGGTTTCGTCTTCGACGATGACGATGCGTGTCATGAGGAGGTGGCCAGTGGCAGGGTGATGGTCACGCGCAGCCCGCCGAGCGGCGATGCCGACGCTTCGATGGTGCCGCCGTGCGCCTCGATGGTCGCGCGGCAGATCGACAGGCCGAGCCCGGAACCGCCGAGCTCGCGGCTGCGCGAGGTCTCGCCGCGGAACAGCCGGTCGAACAGGCGCGGCAGTTCCTCGTCGGGCACGCCGGGCGTGCTGTCGTCGAACAGCAGCGTGAGGCAGTTGCCCGTGCGGGCGCCTTCGACGATCACGTCCAGCCGCAGCTCGCCGCCTTCGTCGGTGTAGGCCAGCGTGTTCTCCAGCAGGTTCATGAACACCTGGTGCAGCCGGTGCGCGTTGCCTTCGATCACGGGCTGCGCCGGGCCCGTGACACGGTCGACCGCATGCCGGTCGACCTCGATGCCGCGCTTGGCGAAGCGGTCGCGCGTGTGGTCCAGCGCCTCTTTCAGCAACGACAGCGGGAACACCGTGGTCATCTGCAGGTCGCCCTGCGGCTCGCGCATGCTGCTGCGCAGGTCGTCGACCAGCTGGCCGAGGCGTATGACCTGGCGGTGCAGCCGCAGTGCCGTGCGCTCGTCGAAGGTGCGAACGCCGTCCTGCAGCGCCTCGATCTCGGCGCGCATGGCGGCCAGCGGCGTGCGCAGTTCATGCGCCGCGTCGGCCAGCCAGGCGCGGCGCGAGGCCTCGACGGTGTCCAGGCGCTGCGCCATGTCGTTGAAGGTCTTGCCCAGCAGGGCGAGTTCGTCCGACCCCTGCACCGCGACGCGGGTGGACAGCCGGCCGCGCGCCACGTCCTGCGCGGCCTGGGTGAGTTCGTCGATCGGCCTGAACCAGCGGCGCGCGAGCAGCCACGACAGCACCAGCGCAAAGCCCAGGCCGCACAGGCCGGTGAGCACGATCACGCCCGACTGGCGCGCGACGAAGGCGCGGTCGGCCTCGCTTTCCAGCCCCTCCAGCGGGGCGAGCGCGAGGTAGCCGACGACCGACTTGTTGTGCCGGATCGGCATGCGCGCGGCGTTCGCCATGTCGATGTCGGCGCCCACCACCCGCTTGCCGCCCGCGTCCAGCACCGCCAGGCGCTGGAAGATGGAGTCGTGCATGCCGCGCGGGTCCGGAAACACCCAGGGCGGCGGTGCGCCGAGCATGCGGCGCGGCATCAGGTCGAGCTGCGGCGGCGGACCGCCGCCCGGGCCGCTGTCCGGCGGCGGTTCGGGGCGCATGGCGCGGTATTCGTACCAGGGCGGCAGCCGCCGCTCGTCGCCGCTGGCGGCGGTGCTGTCGAGCAGGCTGGCGAAGCGGCCCATCTGCAGGCGCTGCCAGGCGTCGTCGTTGTCGCGCAGGTGCTTCCAGTCGCCGTTGGCCACGTAGTTCTTGAGCACCAGCTGCGCAAGCCAGTCCATGCGCCGGATTTCGATCTCGGCCACGTAGGAGCCCAGGCCCCGCTGCAGCGCAACGATCGACAGCCCCGCGAAGCTGATGAGCAGCACGATCAGCAGGGCGGCCAGCGCCAGGAAGATCTTGCGGGAGAGGGTCAGTTGCGGCATGGGCAAGGCGAGGGCATGGCCGCATTCTGCGGCACGCCTGGCGGAGGAGAGAAGAGGAGGTGGCAAGCCGATGATGCAGGCGGAATTTGGAGGAAATTGGGAGGAATTCCGGCCGGGCTTCTCCATCTTTCCTCCCAGATGGGGCCGCAGCATAGGGCCATGAATCCGGAACCGAGCCTTGCGCTGCTGGGTGCGATCACCTTGTTCCTGGGCCTCGTAGCCCCGGCATGGTGGCTGCTGGTCCGCTGGGCCGAGGGCCGCGCGACGCGGCCGTCCGGCGCACGGCCCGCCGGCCCCACCGAGCACGAGCAAGAACAATGACCCACCACGACACATCCTCCATCGGCCGCCGCGGCCTGCTGGCCACCCTGGGCGCCGCCACGCTGGCTGCCGCCTCCACGCGTCCCGCGGAGGCCGCCGCGCCAAGGCTGCCGCTGACCGCGCAGACCACCGAGGGCCCCTACTACCTCGACGTGGCGCAGGTCCGCCGCGACATCACCGAAGGGCTCCAGGGCGTGCCGCTGGACGTGCGCTTCAACGTGTGCGATGCGGCGGGCAAGCCGCTGCCCGGGCTGCGCGTGGACATCTGGCATTGCGACGCGCAGGGCCGCTACTCGGGCTTCCCGGCGCAGGGCGACGACCGCTCGGGCGCCTTCGACGGCAAGACCTTCCTGCGCGGCAGCCAGTTCACCGGCCGCGACGGCACCGCCGCCTTCGCCACCGTCTATCCGGGCTGGTACGCGGGGCGCACCACCCACATCCACATGAAGGTGTTCAAAGGAACCCGCGCCGTGCTCACCTCGCAGTTCTTCCTGGCCGACGCGCTCAGCGAGTTTCTCTACACGCAGGTCCCGCTCTACCAGCGATCCCGCGTGCGCGACACGCTCAACAGCGTCGATGGCATCGCCCTGAGGGCCGGTGACACGGTGCTAGGCGCGGTGCGCGAGGAGCGCCAGCGCTATGTGGCCACGCTCGCGCTGGTGGTCGACCCCGCCGCCGAACCGGTGGTGGATCGCCCGCCCCGCCCGGGCGCCATGCCGCCACCGCAAGGCGCGCAAGGCACGCCCGGGATGCCGGCCATGGGCGTCGGTGGAAGGCCCGTGCACCCCCGCGCACTGGAAGGCGCCGCGCGCATCAAGGCGCTGGTGCCGCCTCGCACCACGGGCTGAGCCCGGCGTTCATTGACGTCGAGCGCTTCCTCCACCAGCAGGATGCGACCCAAGGCTTCGGCCACCGGCTTCAGAAAGACGTTCCGATCTGGAACTGGAAGCGCTGCGTGCGGTCGGCCGCGATGTTGTTGGCCGTGTCTTCCTTCTGGTAGAGCAGCGGCACCGCATACGCCAGCCGCAGCGGCCCCAGCGGCGAGATCCAGCTGATGCCGATGCCGGCCGACGCGCGCAGGCGGTTCTGCGCCTTCCACTGCGCGTCCGTCATGCTGGCGGTGCGGTCGGCGAACACGTTGCCCGCGTCGAAGAAGCTGTAGAGGCGCAGCGTCTTGTCGTTGCCCGCGCCCGGGAAGGGCGTGCTGAACTCCATGTTGAAGATCGCCTTGCGCGTGCCGCCCAGTGCGCCGTCGGTCACCGAGTCTTTCGGGCCGAGCGAGTTCTGCTCGAAGCCGCGGATCGAGCCCAGGCCGCCGGCATAGAAGTTCTTGAAGATCGGGTAGGTGCTGTCGCCCAGCGCGCGCGCATAGCCGAGCTGCCCGTTGACGGCCAGCGTGTACTGCTTCGACAGCGGGAAGTACTGCTGGTACTGGTAGTTGGTCTTCAGGTAGCGCAGCTCGCTGCCCACGCCCACTTCGAGGTTGGCGCTTTGCAGCTTGCCGCGCGTGGGCACCAGCGCGCTGTCGCGGTCGTCGCGCGACCAGCCCAGCGTGGCCGGAATGCCCACAACGCTCGACTTCGCGCAGGTCACGCTCGGCGCGGTGCCGGTGCACTTGAAGTAGTCGAGGTAGGCCTGCGGCGTGGCGGTGTACACGTAGGAGCCGTCGACCAGCGCATAGGTGCCGTTGGTGCCGGGCGTGAACGAATAGCGCTCCACGCCGATGCCCAGGTACACCGTGTCCTGCTCGCCCACCGGCAAGCCGAAGCGCACCGAGCCGCCGTCGCTGGCGAGCTTGTAGTTGCCGTCGGCCTCGTAGTAGGGCCGCGTGGTGGTGTGGAACACGTTCAGCGTGCGCGAGATGCCGTCCTTGGTGAAGTACGGGTCGGTGGCCGTGAGCGAGATGGTGCGGTTGTACGAACTGGTGTTCACGTTCAGCCCCAGGTAGTTGCCGCTGCCGAACACGTTCTCCTGCGTGATGCCGAAGCTCAGCGACACCTTGTCCGTCGACGAGTAGCCAGCGCCCAGCTGCAGCGAGCCGGTCGGCTTCTCCGTCACGTTCACGACCAGGTCGACCTGGTCGGGCGAGCCGGGCACGTCGACGGTGTCGATGGTCACGTCGGTGAAGAAGCCCAGGCGGTCGATGCGGTCGCGCGAGGCGCGGATCTTGTTGCCGTCGTACCAGGCGCCTTCGTATTGGCGGAACTCGCGGCGGATCACCTCGTCGCGCGTCCTGGCATTGCCGCCGATATTGATGCGCCGCACGTAGGCGCGACGCGAGGCTTCCGCCTTCAGCACGATGCTGACGCGGTTGTTCGCCCGGTCGATCTCCGGCTCCGCCTTCACGCGCGCGAAGGCATGGCCGAAGGTGCCGAAGTAGTCGGTGAAGGCCTTGGTGGTGGCGGCCACGTCGTCGCCGTTGTAGGGCTGGCCGGGACGGATGGTGACCAGCGTCCTGAACTCGTCGTCGCGGCCCATGTAGTCGCCCGAGAGCTTCACGCCGGCCACCGCGAACTTCTCGCCCTCGGTGATGTTGATGGTCAGCGCGATGGTCTTGCGGTCCGGCGATATGGCCACCTGCGTCGAGTCGATGCGGAACTCCAGGTAGCCGCGCGTGAGGTAGTAGGAGCGCAGCGTTTCCATGTCTCCGTTGAACTTGGTGCGCGAGTACTGGTTCGACTTCGTGTACCACTCGAGCCAGCCGCCGGTGTCCTGGTCGAACAGGTCGAGCAGCGTGCTTTCGCTGAAAGCCTTGTTGCCCACCACGTGCACTTCCTTGATGCGCGCGGGCTCGCCTTCGGTCACGGTGAAGGTCAGGTTCACGCGGTTGTTCTCCAGCGGCGTGACGGTGGTGATCACCTGCGCGTTGTAGAGGCTGCGGCTGATGTACTGCCGCTTGAGTTCCTGCTCGGCGCGATCGGCCAGTGCCTTGTCGAAGGCCTGCCCCTCGGCCAGGCCGATCTCGCGCAGCGCCTTCTGCAGCGCGGCCTTGTCGAACTCCTTGGCGCCGACGAAGTCGACGTCGGCGACGGTGGGGCGCTCCTCGACGATCACCACCAGCACGTTGCCGTTCACGTCGATGCGCACGTCCTTGAACAGGCCGAGCTTGAACAGCTCGCGGATGGCGTTGGCGCCGCGCTCGTCGCTGTAGGTGTCGCCGGTGCGCAGTCCCATGGTGGCGAACACGGTGCCGGGTTCAACGCGCTGCAGGCCTTCGAGGCGGATGTCCCTGACGGTGAACGGATCGGTGGCCCATGCGGGGAGGGCCGCCAGCGAGGCAAGCAGAACGGCGGCCGTTGCGAGTGACTTCGGTAAGTGCATCGCCGCATGGTCTGCGTCAATGTCGTAGAAATTTGGGACTCCCCGCGTCCACCGGGGTTGTGCCGTTTCCCGGCGCTACTGCAGTCTCTCGCGGCAGTTCTGCTCGTGGTCCTCGAGCGAAAGCGATCCCTGTATTTCCAGCAGGCGCTCCACCGTGCGGTCGATGCCCTGCGCGTCCAGCAGGCGGTAGGTGCGCGCGGTGCGCCCGTTGTTGCGCACCAGGCGCGCGATGTAGGGCAGGTCCTGCTGCGTGATGACCGCGGCGGGCATCACGCCTTCCAGCTCGATGCCCTCGCAGGGCAGCAGCACGAAGTACTGCAGGCGCAGGTCGTCGGACAGCAGGCTGCGCAGCTGCGTGGTCTTGCGCCCGCCCTGCCATGCGGGGTCTTTCACTTCACGCGCGTTCTTGCAGCCGTTCACCTGAAGAAACCAGCGCGGCGGCGACTGGTCCGACTTCTTGCGGTAGACGAAGGCATTGCGCCAGGCCTTGATCTCGAACAGGTAGACGCCGGTCTCGCACACCACCACGGCGTCGATGCGCGCGGTGCGCACCGCGTGGCCCTCGGGCATGGGTATGACGAGGTTGCGAAGAATGCGCAGGTGCGAGAAGGCGGGGCTGAATGCGTTGGCGAGCTGTTGCACGCCCAGCGACGATGCGATGGTGCTTTGCAAGGCAATGGTCATGGATGGGGCTCCTTCGGCCCCGGAGCATTGCGCGGCTTTTGGGAGACTTTTCGTACGAGGTGTTTCGGCCGGTCGCCGCATGCGGTGTGCACGCAAACAACAGTTCGCGCAAAGACGAGGCATTCACAAGATTCCTCCGAATTTGAACGAGACCATGCGTGCCTGCCGCTCGATGTAGAGCGGTTGAAACCGGAGAACCTGAATGAAGAAATCCCTCACGGCATTCGCTGCCCTGGCCGTCTGCGGCCTGGCCTCTGCCCAATCGTCCGTCACGCTGTTCGGTGTCGTCGACGCCGGCGTGACCTACCAGTCGAACACCGCGCGCGACACCGTCACGGGCCTGTCGAACAAGCAAAGCAAGTGGAGCCTGGGCAACTCCGGCTACAACTCCAGCCGCATCGGCTTTCGCGGCACCGAAGACCTCGGCGGCGGCCTGGCCGCGAGCTTCTGGCTCGAAGCGCCCATCACCAACGACGACGGCGCCACCGGCGTGTCCACCTTCAACCGCCGCTCCACCGTGAGCCTGTCGGGTGGCTTCGGCGAGCTGCGCCTGGGCCGCGACTACACGCCCACCTTCTGGAACGACACCGTCTTCGATCCGTTCGGCACCAACGGCTCGGGCACCAACGTGATCAGCACCGTCAGCGGCAACACCACCATCAACAACGCCAACTACGTGCGCGCCAGCAACTCGGTGGGCTACTTCCTGCCGCCGAACCTGGGCGGCTTCTACGGCCAGCTGCAGTACAGCTTTGCCGAGAACACCAGCACCAGCGCCACCAGCACCACGGCCGCGACCAGCAGCAGCGCCGGGCGCTACGTGGGCGGGCGTTTCGGCTATGCCAACGGTCCGCTGGACATCGCACTGGGCGTGGGCCGCAGCACCGCCGTGGACACCGCCGCGCTGGAGCGCAGCGTGCAGACCATCAACCTGGGCGCTTCGTACGACTTCGGTCCGGTAAAGCTGTTCGGCGAGCTGTCGAACGTGAAGAACAAGTTCGACTACTCGGCCGCGGCCGACACGCACGACAGCTACAACGGCTACCTGATCGGCGCGACCGTTCCGGTGGGCGCCGGCCTGATCCGCGTGGCGTACTCGCAGGTTCGCTACAACGAAGGCGCCGCGGGCGTCACGGGCGAGGACCCGCTGGCCCGCAAGCTCGCGGTCGGCTACGTGCACAACCTCTCCAAGCGCACGGCGCTGTACGCGACGGTGGCACGCGTGAACAACCGCAACGACGTGAACTACACCGGCAGCCTGGTGTCGGCCAGCACCACGGGCTACGGCAGCACCGGCGTGGGCTTCTCGGGCCTGCCGCGTTCGTCGACCGGCTACGACTTCGGCATTCGCCACGCGTTCTGACGCGCGGCGCGCACTGTGCGGGGAAAGAGGGCGCATGCCCTCTTTCTTCGTTGCCCGTTCGTCTATCCACAGCAACGAGTTTTCAATGAACCGACTCCGACTCCTCGTGGGCGCCCTGGCGGGCGCAAGCCTTGCGGGCTGCATCGTGCTGCCCCCGCCGCCCATGCCCTACCACCGGCCGCCGCCGCAGTTCGGTCCCCGCATGCCGCCGCCGGGCTGGCAGGCCTGCGAAGCGCCGCGCGGCGGCCCCGGCAACGAATGCGCACGCGGTGCCGAGGCACCGCCCGAGGGAGCCCGCCGATGACCGGCGGACTGCAGACCGGCCATCTCGGCACCATCATCGCCGGCGTGATTCTGCTGGGCCTGGGCGGCGTGCTCTGCATGATGGGCTCGCTGTTCGTCGCCAACATGCGGCAGGGCGCGAGGGCGCGCGAGCGCGCGGCGCAGTCCATGCAGGACATGCGGCAGCGGCTGGGCGCCAGCCGCGTGCAAGACCTGCGGCCGCTGCTCGACGCGGCCTCGGGCCAAACGGCTCGCGAGACCATCCGCGTGGACATCCAGCTGCCGCGGGAGGCAGTGCCCGTGCTCGCGATCGGCTCGGAGCTCGGCGAGCTGTTCGCGAAGGTCACGGCCTATGCGGCCAGCGTGATGCGCGCCGACGCGACGCTGCAGGTGTGCGCGCATGCGGACGGCAAGCATGCCGTGATCCACTGGCGCGACCTCGATGCCGCCGATGCGAGGCCGCCTCTTGCGCGGTTCTTCGACCGCACCCATGCGGCGATCGTCAGGGCCAGCGCCGATGCCTGCGAACGCATTGCCAGCCACCACGGCGGGCGCATCTATTCGGCACCGCACGCAAGCGGCGTGCTGGGGCTCACGCTGCGCCTGCCGCTCCTGCAGCCGCGGGCATAGCGACCCAACATGGACAAATGGTAATGAAGCGGCGGCGCGTTCTCTGGTTGAATCGCGGCTAGGATCGTTCCGGCGGCGCCCGGATGGACGGTGGGCCGGCCGACTCCATCGCCATGAGCACCAGAACGCAGTCACTCCCCGCTCTCCTTCCTTCGCCGGCCCACTCCGCTGCCTCGCACGATGGCGCGGCGCCCAAGTGCTAGGCGCCACCGCCATGTGGCGCTGCCTCATCGTCGAGGACGACGCCGACAACGCCCGCTACATCGCCGAGGGCTTCCGCTCGCTCGGCCACGTGGCCGTCATCAGCCGCGACGGCACCGACGCGCTCGCGCGCGCGACCGGTGAGTCGTGGGACCTGGTGATCCTCGACCGCATGCTGCCCAACGAGGTCGACGGGTTGTCGATTCTTTCGACGATGCGCGCACTGGGCAAGAAGACGCCGGTGCTGGTGCTCAGCGCACTGAGCGCGCTCGACGAGCGCGTGCGCGGCCTCAAGGCCGGCGGCGACGACTACCTTGCCAAGCCCTTCGCCTTCTCGGAACTCTCGGCGCGGGCCGAAGCGCTGGTGCGGCGCTCGCGCACCGGGCCCGAGATCCGCATGCTGCAGGTTGCCGACCTGACGCTCGACCTCGCGCGGCGCCACGTGGAGCGCGCGGGCCGGCCCATCGCGCTGCAGCCGCGCGAGTTCAGGCTGCTGGCCTACCTGATGATGCATCCGGGCCAGGTGGTCACGCGCACCATGCTGCTCGAGGCCGTGTGGGACTACCAGTTCGATCCGCAGACCAATGTGATCGACGTGCAGGTGAGCCGGCTGCGCGGCAAGCTCGATGTGGGCGGCGCGCCGACGCTGATCCACACCGTGCGCGGCGTGGGCTACACGCTGGCACCGCCGCAATGATCCGCACGCTGCGCCAGCTGTGGCGCTCGGTCGGCTTCAGGCTGGCCTTCTATTACGGGCTGCTGGTCGCGATCACCATGCTCGCGGCGCTGGCCATCGTCTACATGCAGACGGTGGGCGTGCTGCAGCAGCGCATGGTGCGCCAGGTGTCGGCCAGCATGCAGCAGCTGATGGTGCGCTACGACGCGCGCGGCGCCGACGGCGTGGCCGGCGAGATCGGCTACGCGCTGGCCGACGGACGCAACTCCGACAACGAGATCTACCTGCTCACCGACCGCGAGGGCCGCAAGCTCGCGGGCAACCTCGACCAGATTCCCTCGCTGGCGCCGGACGCCGGCGACGGCGTGCACCGGCGCGTGGTGCGCTCGGGCCAGGGCGCCATCGGCTACATCGTGATGAAGCACCTGCCCGACGGCGGCCTGCTGGTGGTGGGGCACGACCTGCGCGACCAGGAGTCGATCGAGTCGCTGGTCGCGAGTGCGAGCGCGGCGGCGGGCATCGTGGCGGTGCTGCTGCTGATCGGCGGCACCTTCGTCTTCCGGCAGGAGCTGGAGCGCAGCGTGGGCGCGGTGCGGCGTACCGCGGCGCGCATAGCGGCCGGCGAGCTGCAGGAGCGGGTGGAGCCGTCGGGCGAGGAAGACGAGTTCGCGCTGCTGGAGCACGACATCAACGCGATGCTCGACCGCATCCAGTCGCTGATGGACGGAGTGCGGCATGTGTCCGACACCATCGCGCACAACCTGCGCACGCCGCTCACGCGCGTGCTGGTGCGGCTGCGCGCGGCGGAGCACGGGCTGGGCGCCGACGACCCGCAGCGCGAGGCCGTGGGCACCGCCATCCGCGAACTCGAGGAACTGGCCGTGGTGTTCGAGAAGCTGTTGCAGATCGCCGAGGTGGAGGCGGGCGCGCGGCGGCAGCAGTTCGCGCAGGTGGCGCTGCACGTCATAGCCGACGACGTGGCCGAGCTGTACGAGGCGGTGGCCGAGATGCGCAACATCACGCTGCTGCGCGAGCCGGCCGACATGGCCTTCGCGCTGGGCGACCGCGACCTGCTCGCCGGCGCGGCCGCCAACCTGCTGGACAACGCGCTGAAGTACGCGGGCGACGGCGCCACGGTGCGCATCGGCACGCACACGGTGGACGGCAGGGCGCAGCTGTTCGTGCAGGACAACGGGCCGGGCGTTCCGCCCGCCGAGTTCGAGCGCATCGGCGTGCGCTTTCATCGCCTGGACCGCAGCACGCCCGGGCACGGCCTGGGGCTGGCGAGCGTGCAGGCGGTGGTCGCGCTGCACGGCGGGCGGCTGCAGCTGGGCGACGCCGCGCCGGGCCTGCGCGTGCGCATCGACCTGCCGGTGGCCGGCGACTGACGCGCACGCAGGCTCGGCCGGCTTCCACACATTGCCGAACGGCAATGTTCTGTTCATACACACCGGGCTCCTGAATTCCTAGGATCGGCTGCGCACGTCTTGTGCCGATCAATGCAGTTCCAGGAGACATCAACGGTGAGAATCAAGAGTCAGAGAGACTTCTGCTCGGGCGTACTTTTCAGCGCCTTCGGCGTGGCCTTCGCATGGGGCGCCACGACCTACAACGTCGGCAGCGGCGCCCGCATGGGCCCGGGCTACTTTCCCCTGATCGTGGGCATCCTCATCGCCTTCATGGGCGTGCTGATCACGCTCAAGGCGCTCAGCGTGGAAACCGAAGACGGCGAGCCCGTCGGCCGCATCGCATGGAAGCCGCTGGCCTTCATCATCGGCGCGAACCTGATGTTCGGCGTGCTGCTGGGCGGCCTGCCGAGCATCGGCCTGCCGTCGATGGGGCTCATCGTGGCGATCTACGCACTGACCTTCATCGCCAGCCTGGCGGGCGACAACTTCGGCTGGAAGGGCGTAACCATCCTCGCGACCATTCTCGCGCTGGGCAGCTACCTGGCCTTCGTGGTGGCGCTCAAGCTGCAGTTCCAGGTGTGGCCGACCTTCATCGCAGGCTGATTCACATAGAAGAACAAGACAAGACAAATGGACCTGATTACCAATCTCTCGATCGGCTTCGGCGTCGCCTTCACGGCGCAGAACCTCGTCTATGCCTTCGTGGGCTGCCTGCTGGGCACGCTGATCGGCGTGCTGCCGGGCATCGGCCCCGTGGCAACCATCGCGATGCTGCTGCCCGCCACCTATGCGCTGCCGCCCGTGTCGGCGCTGATCATGCTGGCCGGCATCTACTACGGCGCGCAATACGGCGGCTCCACCACCGCCATCCTGGTGAACCTGCCGGGCGAGTCTTCTTCGGTGGTGACCGTGATCGACGGCTACCAGATGGCGCGAAAGGGCAGGGCCGGGCCTGCGCTCGCGGCCGCGGGGCTGGGCTCGTTCTTCGCGGGCTGCGTGGGCACGCTGATCCTGGCTGCGTTCGCACCGCCGCTGACCGAGCTGGCCTTCAAGTTCGGGCCTGCCGAATATTTCTCGCTGATGATCCTGGGCCTGATCGGCGCCGTGGTGCTGGCCTCCGGCTCGCTGCTCAAGGCCATCACGATGATCCTGCTCGGCCTGGCGCTGGGTTTGGTCGGCACCGACGTGAACTCCGGCGTGGCGCGCTACAGCTTCGACATTCCCGAGCTGACCGACGGCATCGGCTTCATCGCCATCGCCATGGGCGTGTTCGGCTACGGCGAAATCATTGCCAACCTGGCCGTGCCCGAGCATGAGCGCGAAGTGTTCACCGCCAAGGTGAAGGGCCTGTGGCCCACCAAGCAGGACTTCAAGGACATGACGCCCGCCGTGCTGCGCGGCACGGCGCTGGGTTCGGCCCTGGGCATCCTGCCGGGCGGCGGTGCGCTGCTGTCGGCCTTTGCGGCCTACACCATCGAGAAGAAGATCAAGCTCAAGCAGGGCGAGACCGCCTTCGGCAAGGGCAACATCCGCGGCGTGGCCGGCCCCGAATCGGCCAACAACGCCGGTGCACAGACCTCCTTCATCCCGCTGCTGACGCTGGGCATTCCGCCCAACGCGGTGATGGCGCTGATGGTGGGCGCCATGACCATCCACAACATCCAGCCAGGTCCGCAGGTCATGACCAGCAACCCCGAGCTGTTCTGGGGGCTGATCGCCTCGATGTGGATCGGCAACCTGATGCTGATCGTGCTGAACCTGCCGATGATCGGCATCTGGATCAAGCTGCTGACCATTCCCTACAAGTGGCTCTTCCCGTCGATCGTGCTGTTCTGCGCGGTGGGCGTGTACTCGGAGAACAACAACACCTTCGACGTGTGGATGGTGGCGATCTTCGGCATCGTGGGCTACCTTTTCCTCAAGCTCAAGTGCGAGCCCGCGCCGCTGCTGCTGGGCTTCATCCTGGGGCCGATGATGGAAGAGAACCTGCGCCGCGCGCTGCTGCTGTCGCGCGGCGACTGGAGCGTGTTCGTGATGCGGCCGCTGTCGGCAGGCCTGCTGGCCGCCGCCGCGCTGCTGCTGGTGGTGGTGCTGCTGCCTTCGGTGAAGGCCAAGCGCGAAGAAGCCTTCGTCGAGGACTGAAGCACCGAGGCAGCGAGGCAGCGCCCGGTGCGGAACTCCGCGTCATACTCGCGGTCCCACGGTGCCGCTGCCTTCCCCCGATGCCAAACGTGCGATCCACAGCCTCCCTGACCCTTCTGCGGGCGCTCGCCGCGAGCGCCCTTTTCCTCGCCGCCGGCGCCCTGCATGCGCAGGCCCTGCCGCCGGGCGTGCGGCTCGGCATGACGGCCGACGAACTCCAGGCCGCGCTGCCCGCCGCCGAGCGCGTGCAGCGGCCCCAGCGCCTGGGCGGCGGGCTGCTCGGCAGCTGGCGCGGGGAACCCGTGCAGATGGCCGGCCTGCTGTTCGAGCCCACCTTCTTCTTTGCCGCTTCCGAGCTGCGCCGCGTCGAGTACGTGGCGGCGGCGCAAGGCACCCCCGACAGCGGCGCGGCTGCCTTCGCCGCGCTGGTGCAATGGGGCCGCGGCGCATTCGGCAACGAGCTGGCCTCGCGCGACCCGGGCAGCGCCTATGCCGCATGGGTGAGCAACGACACCGACGTCTACGTGCAGCAGGTCAGCGACCCGCGCCGTGCGAGCGTGCGGCTGGTCTACAAGGCGCGGCAGCTGCGCGACGGCAGCGAACTCTGAACGGGCGGCCCGGCCTGCGTCAGGCCGGGCCGCGCCGCTCGAGCTTCTGCAGCGCCACTGCGAGCTCTTCCACATCGACCGGCTTCAACAGGTGGTGGTCGAAGCCGGCCTGCGCAATGCGCAGCCGGTCGTCGGGCTGGCCCCAGCCCGTCAGCGCGATCAGCCCGATGCCATGCAGCCGCGGATGCGCCCGCAGCCGGCGCGCCAGCTCGCAGCCATCCATGCCGGGCATGCCGATGTCCAGGATGCCGACCGACGGATGGAAGTGCTCGGCCTTCGCCAGCGCATCCAGGCCGCTGAACGCCACGGTGGCCTGCGCACCGAGCAGGCCCAGCAGCGCAGCGAGCGACTCGGCCGCGTCGCGGTTGTCGTCCACCACCAGGATGCGGTGCTGCACGGCCATCGTGGCCTGCGAGGCGTCGGCTTTCGCGCCGGTCTGCACACCGTGGTCGAGCAGCGGCAGGGACACCGTGAACTCGCTGCCCCGGTTCGCGCCCTCGCTGCTTGCGGTGACCGTGCCGCCGTGCAGCTCCACCATGCTCTTCACCAGCGTGAGGCCGATCCCCAGGCCGCCCTGCGCGGCGCGCGCGGTGCCGCTCACCTGCACGAACATGTCGAAGATCGCGCCCAGCATGCCGGCTGGAATGCCTGCGCCGGTGTCCTTCACGCGCACCACCGCATGGCCCTGGCCATCGTTCTCGACGAACACGTCGATGCGTCCGCCCTCGGGCGTGTACTTGGCGGCGTTGTTCAGCAGGTTCGCGAACACCTGCGTGAGGCGCACGCTGTCGCCCTTCACGGCCAGCGAGCCATCGGCGACGTGCACTTCGAGCGCATGGCGGCCAGCGTCCATCAGCGGGCGGCTGAGTTCCACCGCGCCGCGTATCACCTGTTCCAGCACCAGCTCGTCGAGCTGCAGCTCGATCTTGCCGCGCGTGATGCGCGATACCTCCATCAGGTCGCTCACCAGCCGCACCATGTGGTCCAGCTGGCGGCCCATGAGGTCGTAGTAGGGCCGGGCGGCTTCCGACGTGAGCGGCTTGCGCTTGAGGATGGCCAGTGCGGTGCTCAGCGGCGCCATGGGGTTGCGCAGCTCGTGCGCCAGGGTGGCCAGGAATTCGGTCTTGCGCCGGTCGGCCTCGTTGAGGTCTTCCAGGATGCGGCGCAGCTCGTACTGCCGCCGCCGTGCACGCAGCGCGCTGCGCAATGCGCTCACCAGCGAGGCCACGCGGATCGGGCGCTCCAGCACGGTGACGTTGGCCATGCCTTCCATGGCGTTGGTGATGGCGCGCGAGTCGGCGCCTTGCCGCGCGAGTATCAGCACCGGCAGGTCGGACCATGGTGGCTGCACCGCCACGGCCGCGGCGAGTTCGGTGGCGCCGCTGCCCGCGAGCATTTCCTCGGAGATCAGCAGCGCGCCGGCGCCGCGTTCCGTCTCGCGCAGCAGCTCCGGGAGATTGGCGCACACGTGTGTTTCTATGCCCGCCTGCTGCAGCACGGCGGTGGCCATCACGGCGTCCTTCGCGGTGGCCGTTCTCATCAGGACGCGCAGCTGCGGATCTCGCGGCAGCGGCGGCTGGATAGTGTGGCCGTCCGTCACGTCGGGGGCGTGGCAACGCCGTCGATCGGCACGGGCACGCCGGTGAGGATGCCGCGGAAATGGCGCAGCGGCTCGCCCACGATCAGGCCTCGCCCGTCCATCGAGAACGCACGGATGGAGCGCTCATGCGTGCCGCCGCGCTTCTTGAGCACCGAGATGGCCTGGCGCACTTCGCCCTCGGCCTCGTAGTAGCGCAGCAGCACCACGGCGTCGGCCAGGTAGCTCGCGTCCACGGGGGTCTGCATCTGCATGCCGATCAGCCCGTGCTGCGCGCCGACCAGCAGCGTGGCCACGCCGGATTGCCCGAGGTAGGTGAGCAGCTCGTGCAGCTGCACGATCAGGAAGCGTTCGTCCGGCATCGCGTTGAGGTAGCCGTTCAGGCTGTCGATGACGACCACCTTCGCGCCGTGCAGCGTCACGGCCTGGCGGATCTCGTGCACCAGCTCGCCGGGGGAAAGTTCCGCCGGGTCGACCTGCTTGATGCGGATGCGGCCCGATTGGATATGCGGCTCCAGCTTCATGCCCAGGCCGGCGCTGCGCGTGCGCAGGGTGGTGACGCTCTCGTCGAAGACGAAGAGCGCCGCAGCCTCGCCGCGCTCGGCCGCGGCGATGGCGAACTGCACCGCCACCGACGACTTGCCCGTGCCCGGCGCGCCGACGAGCAGGGTGCTGGTGCCCTTCTCGAGCCCGCCGCCCAGCAGCGCGTCCAGAGCCTCGATGCCGCTGGGCAGCTTGGTCAACGCGGTGTCGCTGACGTGCTCGGCCGCAACCAGCCGCGGAAACACCTGAAGGCCGCCGCGATGGATCTTGTAGTCGTGGTAGCCGCCGCGAAACGACTGGCCCCGGTATTTCACGACCAGCAGGCGGCGGCGCGCGGAACCGTAGTCGGAGTTCGACTGCTCCAGCCGCACCACCGCGTGCGCAATGCTCTGCACCTGCAGGTCGTGCTCGGTGGCGGTCATGTCGTCCAGCAGCAGCACCGTGCACTGGCGCCCCGCGAAGAACTGCTTGAGCGCCAGGATCTGCCGGCGGTAGCGCAGCGAGGTGCCCGAGAGCAGCCGCAGCTCGGACAGCGAATCGAACACGATGCGCGAGGGCTTGATGGCCTCCACGTCGCTCAGGATGCGCAGCGTGGTTTCGCTCAGTTCCACCTCGGAGGGATGGAACATGGTGTATTGCTCTTCGGGCTGCAGGCTGTCCTGCGTGGGCAGCATCTCGCGCACGTGCACGTTGTCGATGTCCCAGCCGTGGGAGACAGCCACGCCGCGCAACTCGTGCTCGGTCTCGGACAGCGTCACGTAAAGCACCGACTCGCCGCGCGCCGCGCCTTCGAGCAGGAACTGCATCGCGATGGTCGTCTTGCCAGCGCCGGGCGTGCCTTCGAGCAGGTAGAGCCGGTTGGGCTCGAGGCCGCCGCCGAGCACGTCGTTCAGTCCGGGTACGCCCAGGCTCAGCAGTCGCTGATGGTCAGGCTCCATGGTGGCTTCTCCATTCCATGAGTGAATGAGGTCAATGCCGCATTCAAGCATCGAAGCCCTGGCGGCTCGTGCAGGACGGCGCCGCGTGGCGGGCCGCGGGAGCGACTATGGGAAATGTCCTGCACGGGGCAGCGGATTCGTCCGGCTGGCCGCCTGGGGCGGCTGGAGAAACTGCCCTTCCGGCCGCGGCCGCCCTTCTTTCCTTCTTAATTTGTTCTTCAGGAGAAGACGATGCGCGAAGACACAGAGATCCGCATTCCCCAGGACGATGAACGGATCGACGTCACTGACCTCAAGGAGGTCGACTATTGGACCCAGTGGTTCGGCGTGAGCGAGGAGCGCCTGCGCACCGCCGTGGCGTCGGCGGGCACCGTCAAGGACGACCTGCGGGTCTACCTCGGCCTGCCTTGATGCTTGCGGGCCGCCTCAGCCCGCGGCGAGCATGCCGCGCTCTTCGATGAATGCCACCACCTCGGCCACGCCGGTGAGCGTCTTGAGGTTGGTCATCACGTAGGGGCGCTGGCGGCGCATGCGCTGCGTGTCCTGCTCCATCACGTCGAGATTGGCTCCCACGTACGGTGCGAGGTCGGTCTTGTTGATGACGAACAGGTCGCTCTTGGTGATGCCGGGGCCGCCCTTGCGCGGAATCTTCTCGCCGGCGGCCACGTCGATCACGTAGATGGTGAGGTCCGACAGCTCGGGGCTGAAGGTGGCCGCGAGGTTGTCGCCGCCCGATTCGACGAACACCACGTCGGCATTCGGGAAGTCCTCGAGCATGCGGTCGATGGCCTCGAGGTTGATCGAGGCGTCTTCGCGGATGGCGGTGTGCGGGCAGCCGCCGGTTTCCACGCCCATGATGCGCTCGGCCGGCAGCGCGCCGGCCACCGTGAGCAGGCGCTGGTCTTCCTTGGTGTAGATGTCGTTGGTGATGGCGACGAGGTCGTACTTGTCGCGCATCGCCTTGCAGAGCATTTCCAGCAGCGTGGTCTTGCCTGAGCCGACCGGGCCGCCGATGCCCACGCGCAGCGGCGGCAGTTTCTTGGTGCGGTGGGGAATGTGGTGCAGGGCGGAGGTCATGGGGAGGTGTCCGGTTCAGCTTCGGAATAGGCGGGAATATTGTGTTTCATGGCGGGCCGACAGCACCGCCAGCAGGGGCGCGAAGGCCTGGCGTTCGTCGTCGCCCAGGGCGATGGCGCGGGTCACTGCATCGGGGATTTCGTTGGCCAGCCGTCCGAGGATGCGCTGGCCCGCGCTCTGGCCCAGCGGCACGGCCTTGACGGCGGCGGCGACCATGTTCTCGGCCCAGCCGAAGGCGAAGGCGAGGCAGCAGTCGTGCACCGCGGCGTCGGTGCGGCTGGCCGCGAAGGCGAAGGCGATGGGGTAGCTGGCGGGCAGGTCGGCGAAGGCTTCAGCCGTGTCGGCGTGGTGCAGCTTGAGCCACTCGACGAAGGAGCGGCCCATCTGCTCGGTCTGCAGGAAGAATTCGGCGGATTCACGGGTGGCCAGCACCCATTGGTTGAGCTGGCGCACGCGTTGTGCGTCTTTGTTGCGCCAGGCTTCCACAGCCTGTGCGAAGACTGCCAGGTCACCGCGCGCGAAGCTCAGGTGCAACTGGTCGGCGAGCCATTCGGCGGCTTGAGGCTCGGAGTCGATGCCGGCCCATTCGACAGCCGCTTCCACGCCTTCGGAGTAGGAGAAGCCGCCTACCGGCAGGGCGGGGGAGGCGAGCCAGATCAGCTGCAGGAGGCTGTTGGGGGCCGTCATTTCAGTGGCTCGCGGCTGTTCGGGGCGCTGCTGTTCGGGGCGTGTGCACAGGCCGCCGGGTACTCCCCTCCGCGAATGTCCCCCGGCCTGCGGCCTCCTCCTTTATTTCGCTGCGGGGAGCACCCGGCGGCCTGTGCACGGGGCACGCCGCTGGTGCTCGGCCGATCGACGACTGCTCTGTCCGGCGCTCGCGCTGATGGGGTGCCTTGCGCAGCGAAATAAAGGAGGAGCCCGAAGGGCGGGGGACATTCGCGGAGCAAGGTACCCCGTCGGCGTGAGCGCGCCCCGAACATCCAGCGCGACGAATCGAAAAGCAGGCCCGCATGTCAGTGCGAGTGGCCGTGGTGGCCATGATGGCCGTGGTCATGATCATCGTGCGAGTGGTCGTCGAGCAGCTCCGGCGCGAGCACCAGCGGCTTCGGGCCTTTGCTGCTGCCATGAGCGTGCCCGTGATCATGGTCATGGCTATGACCGCCGCCATGCGAATGCTCGTGCGAGCCATAGGCGCCGCCCTCGGGCTCGAACGCCTCCTCGACCGCCACGACGATCAGGTGCATCGACCGCAGCATGTCGGCCAGCACATGGTCGGGCTCGATCTTCAGGTGATCGGGCTTGAGCTCGATCGGCACATGCCGGTTGCCCAGGTGATAGGCCGCGCGCGTCAGGTCGAAGGGCGTGCCGTGGGCGGTGCAGTGCGTGATGCGCAGCACCGGCTGCGGCGCCGCGATCACGCGAACCAGGGAGCCGTCTTCGGCCACCAGCACATCGCCGCCCCGCACCGCCGTGCCGCGCGGCAGGAACACGCCGATCTGGCGGCCCTGCGAATCGGTGGCGTCGAAGCGGCTCTTCTGGCGGACGTCCCAGTCGAGCTCGATGGTGGCGGCGCGCTTGAGCAGCACGGGCGCGAGGCCGCGGCCCTGGGGCATGAGTTTGTTGGCGGTGAGCATGGTGGCTTGCGGCTCCAAATGAGGCGGATTAATATAACGCTTGTTATAACTTCTGTTCAACGGAGCGTTCCATGGCCGCCCTCAAACTGACCCAGATCGGTAACTCCGTCGGCGTCATCTTGCCCAAGGAGGTATTGGCGAGCATGAATGTGGGCAAGGGCGATACCGTCTATCTCACGCAGGCCGCCAACGGCGGCGTGACGATCTCGCCGTACGACGACGAGTTCGAGCGGCAGATGGAAGCGGCGCGCCGCGTCATGAAAAAGCGGCGCAACGTCCTGCGCGAGCTTGCCAAGTGAGCGCGGCCAACCAGCAATGGGTCTGGCTGAGCCTGGCCGTGATTCAGCTTGTCCATGAAGAGCAGCTCGCCGAGCACGGCGGCCCGGCTGGCGTGCGTGACGAGGGAATGCTCGCGTCCGCCATGGGTCGGCCGCAGAACCGCGCGATGTACGAGTCTCCCGACGCGGCCACGCTGGCCGCGAGCTACGCATTCGGCATCGCACGCAACCACCCGTTCGTCGACGGCAACAAGAGAACCGCGTTCGTCGCGATGGAGACCTTTCTCGGTCTCAACGGCTTCGAGCTCCTCGCGTCCGACGAAGACTGCGTACTGAAGACGCTCGGCCTCGCGGCGGGGGAGATCGATGAAGACTCCTTTGCCCAGTGGATTCGCGAGCACCTCGCACAGCGCAGCGCCTGACATTCAGAACAGGAAATACCGCTGCGCCATGGGCAGCAGCTTCGCCGGCTCGCAGGTCAGCAGATGCCCGTCGGCGCGCACCGCGTAGGTCTGCGCGTCGATCTCCATCTTCGGCGTGTAGCCGTTGTGGATCAAGTCCTGCTTGCGCACGTTGCGGATGTTCTTCACCGCGCTCAGGTGCTTGCTCAGGCCGTAGCGCTCCTTGATGCCCGAGGCCAGCCCGGCCTGCGAGACGAAAGTGAGCGAGCTCCCGGCGAGCGAGCCGCCGTAGGCGCCGAACATCGGGCGGAAGTGCACCGGCTGCGGCGTGGGAATGGATGCGTTCGGGTCGCCCATCGCGGCCATCGCGATGGTGCCGCCCTTCAGGATGGTGAAGGGCTTCACGCCGAAGAAGGCCGGCTTCCAGACCACGATGTCTGCCCACTTGCCGACTTCGAGCGAACCCACCTCGTGCGCGATGCCGTGCGCGACGGCGGGGTTGATCGTGTACTTGGCGACGTAGCGCTTCGCGCGGAAGTTGTCGTTGCGCTCGCTGTCTTCCGGCAGGCTGCCGCGCTGCAGCTTCATCTTGTGCGCGGTCTGCCAGGTGCGGATGATGACCTCGCCGACGCGGCCCATGGCCTGGCTGTCGGAGCTGAACATGCTGATGGCGCCCAGGTCGTGCAACACGTCCTCGGCGGCGATGGTCTCCTTGCGGATGCGCGACTCGGCAAAGGCCAGGTCCTCGGCGATGCCGGCGTCGAGGTGGTGGCACACCATGAGCATGTCGACGTGTTCGTCGAGCGTGTTCACGGTGTAGGGCATCGTGGGGTTGGTGGAAGAGGGCAGGAAGTTGGCCTCGCCCACCACGCGCAGGATGTCAGGCGCATGGCCGCCGCCCGCGCCTTCGGTGTGGAATGCGCAGATGGCGCGCCCGCCCACGGCGGCGATGGTGTTCTCGACGAAGCCCGATTCGTTGAGCGTGTCGCTGTGGATGGCCACCTGCGTGTCGGTGGCGTCGGCCACGTCCAGGCAGTTGCTGATGGCCGCGGGCGTGGTGCCCCAGTCTTCATGCAGCTTCAGGCCGATGACGCCGGCCTCGATCTGCTCATGCAGCGCGCCCGGCAGGCTGGCGTTGCCCTTGCCGAGGAAGCCCAGGTTCATCGGAAAGGCGTCGGCCGCCTGCAGCATGCGCTCGATGTGCCAGGGGCCGGGCGTGGAGGTGGTCGCGAAGGTGCCGGTGGCGGGGCCGGTGCCGCCGCCGAGCATGGTGGTCACGCCGGAAGACAGCGCTTCTTCGATCTGCTGCGGGCAGATGAAGTGGATGTGGCTGTCGATGCCGCCGGCGGTGACGATGTTGCCTTCGCAGCTGATGATCTCGGTGCCCGGGCCGATGACGATGTCCACGCCCGGCTGCACGTCGGGGTTGCCGGCCTTGCCGATGGCGGCGATGCGGCCGTCCTTCAGGCCGATGTCGGCCTTGACGATGCCCCAGTGGTCGAGGATGAGCGCGTTGGTGAGCACCGTGTCGACGGCGCCCTGTGCCCTGGTGCGCTGCGACTGCGCCATGCCGTCGCGAATGGTCTTGCCGCCGCCGAACTTCACCTCTTCGCCGTAGCCGCCCGCGCGCAGCGTGTAGTCGGCCTCGACTTCGATCAGCAGTTCGGTGTCTGCAAGACGGACGCGGTCGCCCACGGTGGGGCCGAAGATTTCGGCGTAGGCACGCCTTCCAATGGTCGCCATCAGAGTTTCCCTTGAACCAGGCCGCGAAAGCCGTAGACGATGCGATCGCCCGAAAAATCGACCAGTTCGACCGTGCGCTGCTGCCCCGGCTCGAAGCGCACCGCGGCGCCCGAGGCGATGTTCAGCCGCATGCCGCGCGCGGCCTCGCGGTCGAAGCCGAGCGCGCCGTTGGTCTCGGCGAAGTGATAGTGCGAGCCGACCTGGATCGGCCGGTCGGCGGTGTTCTGCACCACCAGCGTGAGGGTGCGTCGGCCGGGGTTGAGCGTGTGCTCGCCGTCGTCGGTGAGGAGTTCGCCGGGGGTCATGGCCAGCCTTGCCTCAGATGGCTTGCGCCAGCAGCGTCGCGCCCAGGCCGAGCACCGCGGCGCCTGCCACGCGCGGCAGCCATGCGTTGGCATGGCGCAGCGCCCAGCCCGCCGCGATGCCCGCCACATGCAGCAGCACCGTGGCGCTGACCATGCCGGCCAGCGTGAGGGCGGCGCCTTCTTCGCTCGCCAGTTCGTAGCCGTGGGCCACGCCGTGGAAGACGGCGAACACGCCGACCACGCCCATGGCCACCACCGCCGGCAGGCGCACGCGCGTGGCCACCAGCAGGCCCAGCACCAGCAGCGAGGCCGCGATCATCGGCTCGACCGCCGGCAGCTGCACGCCGGCCAGGCCCATCAGCGCGCCCACCAGCAGCATGCCGGCGAAGGCCAGCGGCGCCCAGAGCAGGTCGGGCCAGGCGCGGCGCGCGGCCAGCGCGCTCCAGAAGCCGACCGCGACCATCGCGGCCAGGTGGTCGGCGCCGGTCAGCGGGTGCAGGAAGCCGGTGGTGAAGCCGTGATGCATGCCGCCGTCGACGCCGGTGTGGGCGCCGGCCGCTAGCGGCAGCAGCAAGGCGGCGAGGGCAAGTGTTCTGGAAATGTTGTGGCGCATGGAAAGTCCTTTTGTTCTTCGAGTTTCAGACGATGGGCTGGTGGACAGTCACGAGCTTGGTGCCGTCCGGGAAGGTGGCTTCGATCTGGATGTCCGGGATCATCTCGGCGATGCCGTCCATCACGTCGGCGCGGGTCAGCACGCTGCGCCCGTCGCTCATGAGTTCGGCGACGCTCTTGCCGTCGCGCGCGCCTTCCATCACGGCGGCGGAGATCAGGGCGATGGCTTCGGGGTAGTTCAGCTTCAGGCCGCGCGCCTTGCGGCGTTCGGCGAGCAGCGCCGCGGTGAAGATCAGCAGCTTGTCTTTTTCGCGCGGGGTCAGTTCCATGGGATTGGCATCGGGTGGCGGGGAGAGGCGGCCATTATGGGCAAGCTGGCTTCTTTGCAACAGTCGTGCCCTGTTCGCCAAAAGCCGTACGGATGGCACGGAAGATGCACCGAAACGGTGTGAACCCTGATGCCGTACCCACCACTCCCGACGACGCCCCCCAGCGCATCGTCAAGGTGCGGCGCGACTACAACAGCTGGGTCGCCAGCGAAACGCTGGAAGACTACGCCCTGCGCTACACCCCGCAGCGCTTTCGCAAGTGGTCCGAATGGCGGGTGGCCAACACGGCCTTCGGGGCGGCGTCGTTCCTGATCCTGGAGGCGGTGGGCGCCACGCTGCTGGTGCAGTACGGCTTTGCCAACGCCTTCTGGGCGATCCTGGCGACGGGGCTCATCATCTTCCTGGCCGGCCTGCCGATCAGCGTGTACGCGGCGCGCTACGGCGTCGACATGGACCTGCTCACGCGAGGCGCCGGCTTCGGCTATATCGGCTCCACGCTCACTTCGCTGATCTACGCGAGCTTCACCTTCATCTTCTTCGCGCTCGAGGCGGCGGTGATGGCCTATGCGCTGGAGCTGGCGCTGGGCATTCCGCCGGTATGGGGCTACCTGGTGTGCGCGCTGGTGGTGATTCCGCTGGTCACGCACGGGGTGTCGGCCATCAGCCGGCTGCAGCTGTGGACGCAACCGCTGTGGCTGCTGATGCTGGTGGTGCCTTTCGGCTATGTGCTGATGCGCGATCCTGGTGCTTTTGCGGGCATTGTGCACTACAACGGTGTCAGGTCGGGCACGCAGGGCTTCAATCTGCACCTTTTTGGCGCCGCACTCACCGTCGGCATCGCGCTGATCACGCAGATGGGCGAGCAGGCCGACTACCTTCGCTTCATGCCTGCGCGCACCGCGGCCACGGCGCGCCGCTGGTGGGCCGGGGTGCTGGCCGGCGGTCCGGGCTGGGTGGTGCTGGGCGTGCTCAAGATGCTGGGCGGGGCGCTGCTGGCCTACCTGGCGATCACGCACATGGTGCCGGCCGATCGCGCGGTCGACCCGAATCAGATGTACCTCGCGGCCTACGAGTACGTGTTTCCGAACTACGGATGGGCGGTGGCGGCCACGGCGCTGTTCGTGGTGATCTCCCAGCTCAAGATCAACGTGACCAACGCCTATGCGGGCTCGCTGGCCTGGAGCAACTTCTTCTCGCGCGTGGCGCACAGCCACCCGGGGCGCGTGGTGTGGGTGGTGTTCAACGCGCTGATCGCCTTCATGCTGATGGAGATGAACGTGTTCGAGGCGCTGGGCGACGTGCTGGGCCTGTTCGCCAACATCGCCATCGCCTGGATGATGGCCGTGGTGGCCGACCTCGTCATCAACAAGCCGCTGGGGCTGTCGCCGCCGGGCATCGAGTTCAAGCGGGCGCACCTGTGGGACATCAACCCGGTGGGCGTGGGCGCGATGGCTCTGGCCTCCGTGCTGTCGATCACCGCGCACCTGGGCGTGTTCGGGCCGCTGGCGCAGGCGTTCTCGGCGCTGATCGCGCTCGGCACGGCGCTGGTGGCGTCGCCGCTGCTGGCGTGGGCCACGGGCGGCAAGTACTACCTGGCGCGCGGCTCGTGGGCGAACGGCGCCGTGGCCTTCGCGCCCGCGCCGGGCCCGCGCGCGGTGCGCTGGGCGAAGGTGGCGCACGACGACAGCTATCGCCGCCTGAAGGTGCAGCACTGCGTGATCTGCGAGCGCGAGTACGAAGGGCCCGACATGGCGCACTGCCCGGCCTACCAGGGCGCCATCTGCTCGCTGTGCTGCACGCTCGACGCCCGCTGCGGCGACCTGTGCAAGCCGCATGCGAGCCTGTCGGCGCAGTGGTCGGCGGTGCTGCGCTGGCTGCTGCCGCGGCGCAGCTGGCGCTACCTGGACACCGGGCTCGGGCATTTCCTGCTGCTGATGCTCATCATCGTGCCGCTGCTGGCGGTGGTATTCGGCGTGCTCTACCAGCAGGAGCTGCGCGCGTTCGGCGAAGGCGCGCTGGAGCTGGCCTCGCAGGCCGACGTGGCCGCGGCGCTGGCGGGCGCGCAGAAGCTGTCCCTGCGCTCGGGCTTCCTGAAGGCCTACATGGCGCTGCTGGTCATCGCGGGCATCGTGGCGTGGTGGCTGGTGCTCGCGCACCAGAGCCGCAAGGTGGCGCAGGAAGAGTCGAACCGCCAGACGCACCTGCTGGTGCGCGAGATCGAGCTGCACCGCGAGACCGACCGCGCGCTGCAGGCGGCCAAGCAGGCGGCCGACGAGGCGCGCGAAGTGGCGGAGCACGCCAAGCTCGCGGCCGAACTCGCCAAGCAGGCCGCCGACCAGGCCAACCAGGCCAAGAGCCGCTACATCAGCGCCATCAGCCACGAGCTGCGCACGCCGCTCAACAGCATCCTGGGCTATGCGCAGCTGATGGGCGAGGACCAGTCGGTGCCGCCGCACCGGCAGCAGGCGGTGGCGGTCATCAAGCGCGGCGGGGAGCATCTGCTGTCGCTGATCGAAGGCACGCTGGCCATTGCGCACATCGAGGCCGGCAAGCTCACGCTGCATGCGCGGCCGATGCGCTTTGCCGACACGCTGCGCGAACTGGCCGACATGTTCGAGCTGCAGGCGGCGGAGAAGGGGCTGCAGTTCCGCTTCGAGGCGGCGGGCCCCTTGCCGGAGGTGGTGCGCGCCGACGAAAAGCGCGTGCTGCAGATCCTCATCAACCTGCTGGGCAACGCGATCAAGTTCACGGCGGCGGGGCAGGTCACGCTGCGGCTGGCCTATGCGCGCGAATTCGCCTCGGTCGAGATCGAGGACACGGGCCCCGGCATGCCGCCCGAGGACATCGAGCGCATCTTCGAGCCCTTTGCGCGCGGCAACGCGGTGGGCGCCGCGGCCGCGCCGGGCGCCGGGCTGGGGCTCACCATCGCGAAGATGCTGACCGACCTGATGGGCGGCGAGATGAAGGTGCGAAGCACGCCGGGCGAGGGCTCGCTGTTCTGCGTGCGCCTGTTCCTGCCGCGCGTGCATGACACGGCGGCCGGCACCGGGCGGCCGGTGCCGGTGCAGCGCGCGCGGCGCGGCTACCAGGGACCGCGCCGCCGCCTGCTGGTGGTCGACAACGAGGAGGCCGACCGCGACCTGCTGGGCCATGTGCTCGCGCCGCTCGGCTTCGAGCTGCGCAGCGCGGCCAGCGGGCACGACGCGCTGGACCTGATTGCCGCCGGCTACCGGCCCGACGCGATGTTCGTCGACCTCGCGATGCCCGGCATCGACGGCTGGGAGACCATCCGCCGCGCGCGCAAGCTGGGGCTGACCGGGGCGTCGGTGGCCATCGTTTCCGCCAACGCCTTCGACAAGGGGCTCGACAACGACGTCGGCATCGCGCCCGAGGATTTCTTCGTCAAGCCGGTGCGGCATACCGAACTGCTCGACTGGCTGGAGCGCAGGCTGGGGCTGCAATGGACCGACACCGCCGCCGCCACGCCGGCCGCCGCGGTGCCGCCGCGCGCCTTGCAGGCGCCGTCGCTGCCCCGCCTGCGAGCGCTGGAGGAAGCGGTGAGCCTCGGCTACTTCCGCGGCATCATGAACCAGCTCGACGACATCGACGCCGCGCAGCCAGAATGCATGGCGTGGACCGAAGCCCAGCGCGTGCTGGCCCGGCAGTTCCAGTTCGAGGCCATGAGCCGCGCGCTGGCCGAGGCGGCAGTGAGCGCGCCATGACCACGACCAACCCTTCGAACCCGACCATGGAAACATCGCCGCTTGCCCGCACGCTGCGCGAGCAGCAGGGCGCCAACAGCGACCTCGTGCTGATCGTGGACGACGTGCCCGACAACCTCGCGGTGCTGCACGACGCGCTCGACGAATCGGGCTACACGGTGCTGATCGCCACCAACGGGGAGCAGGCCCTGCAGCGCGCCGCGCAGGCCCGGCCCGACATCGTGCTGCTCGACGCGATGATGCCGGGCATCGACGGCTTCGAGGTGGCGCGCCGGCTCAAGGCCGATGCCGCCACGGCGCACATCCCCATCGTGTTCATGACCGGCCTGACCGAGACCGAGCACCTGGTGGCCGCGCTGGAGGCGGGCGGTGTCGACTACGTCACCAAGCCCATCAAGCCGAAGGAGGTGCTGGCGCGCATGAACGTGCACCTGCAGGGCGCGCGACGCGCCCGGCAGGACGCGCAGCAGGCCGGCCAGGCGCGCAATGCGCTCGACGCCTTCGGCTACGCCAGCATCACGGTGAGGCTGCCCGAGGGCCGGTTGATCTGGCAGACGGCGCTGGCGCGCGACCTGCTGGAGCGCTACTGCGAGACCCGCGCGCCGGAGACGCCGCCCGCCGTGCTCGAGTGGCTGCGCAGGCATGCGCCCGATGCGCGGCAGCGCGGCATCGAGCCGCCTCCGCTGTCGATTGCGCAGGGCGCCGGCAGCCTCACGCTGCGGCTGCACCAGCAGACCGGCAGCGACGACGACGGCGACGAGTGGATGATCATCATGCGGGAGGTGTCCGGCACCGGCGTGATCGAGGCCATGAGCCTGAGCCTTAAGCTCACGGCGCGCGAGGCCGAGGTGCTCTACTGGGTGGTCAAGGGCAAGACCAACAAGGACATCGGCGAAATCCTGGGCAGCAGCCCGGCCACCGCCAAGAAGCACCTGGAGCGGGTGTACGTGAAGCTCGGCGTCGAGACGCGCACGGCCGCCGCGGGCGTGGCCATCAAGCGCATTCGGGAGCTGCAGCCGCAGTTCGAGATCTGAGCGCTTCGGCGGGGCCGGTTGCGCCGCGTCATGGCGTCGACTTTCGGCGTCCCTAGAATGGTTCGAGGGCCACAGGCATGCGCTCCATGAAGAACAACAGGCAAAGAACCACGACTCCACCGCCGCACCGCGGCGCAGCGCTTGCCGCTTCCTGCCTCGCATTCGCGAGCCTGGGCGCGCAGGCGTCCGGGCATTTCGATGTCGACGACGCAGGCATGCTCGACCCGGGCCAATGCCAATACGAAACCTGGTGGGGCCGCGCCGGCGCGGAGCCGGTCACGGGCTTTCACTTCGGGCCGGCCTGCCGGGTCGGACCGGTCGAACTGGGCCTGAACTTCGACCGCAGTTCGGTGGCGGGCGTGCATTCGCTCACCGGGGGATTGCAGCTCAAATGGAACTTCCTCGGACAGGCGCCGGACGCGCCGTTCAGCGCGGCCTTGTCCGCGAGCACCGTTTCCGACCTGAAGCGCGGCGGCCGCACCGGCGGGCAGTTCGTCGTGCCGATGACCTGGCGGCCCGCCAGCAGCCTGCAGGTGCATGTGAACCTAGGTGCCGACTGGGCGCCGGGCACCGGCGTTCGCACACCCCGCGGCGGCGCCGCCGTCGAATGGGCGCTGAACGACACCGTGTCGCTCATCGCGGAGCGCAACCGCGCGGCGGGCGAGTGGAGCTCGCGCATCGGCGGGCGCTTCAGCCTCACGCCGCTCATCAGCGTGGATGTGAGCACCTCGCGCACCGGCTCGCAGGGCGTGCGCGGCTTCGTGGTCGGGCTCAACCACGAGTTCACCTGGAAGTGAGGCGCCGTCAGCGCAGGTAGCGCAGGATCCGCTTTTCGTCTTCGGCCAGTTGCTGGCGCATCAGCGAGATGAAGTCGCGCGCGGTGGCCGACAGCACCTTGCCCGCGGGCATGGCCAGCAGGCAGGTGAAGTACACGTCGACCGAGAATTTGCGCACCACCAGGCCGTGCTCCGCATAGTCGAGTGCGGTGATCGGGTTGACCATGCCCACCCCCAGGCCGCGCAGGGCCATTTCGCACACGCTTGCCGCGTAGGGCGTCTGCACCAGCACGCGCAGCGCCACGCCGTGGGGCGCCAGTGCGGCCTCGAGCCGCTGGTGCGAAGGGTCTTCCGGGTTCAGCGCGATGAAGGGGGCTTCGGCGAGTTGCTCCGGCTTGATGGTCTTGAAGCGCGCGAGCGCGTGGTCCGGCGGCATCACCACCACGCCGGGAAAGCGCGCAAATGTCGAATGGTCGATGCCCTCGAGAGACAACTCGTCGGCCATCAGGCCGAAGTCGGAGATGCCCATGGCCACGCGGTCGCGCACGTCCTTGGAGCTCAGCACCTGCAGCGACACCTGCGGCCAGGGGCTTGCGCCGCGGTGCGCCTTCAGCCGTGCCAGTGCGCGCGGCATGAAGCCCAGGCCGTAGGCCGGGAAGCAGCTCAGCTCGAGCTGGCTCACGCCGAAGTCGCGCAGGCTGCGCACCCGGTGCTCGATGGCGTCCATGCCGATGAACACCCGTTCGACCTCGATCCACAGGGCGCGCGCCTCGGGCGTGGGCACCAGGCGGCCGCCCGTTCGCTCGAAAAGCAGCATGCCCGCCTGTGCTTCGAAACGCTTGAGCGACTGGCTGATGGCAGGCTGCGTCAGCTGCAGCAGGGCGGCCGCCTTGCGCGTGGAACCGCCGCGCATCAGGGCCCGGAAGGTCTCGATTTCGGCGAAGCGCATCGATAAGTTTTGTTATCGGTTGAGTATCTGGGGCTGCGTAATTTTATTTCTTATTGCATAAGATTTGGGCACAACCTACAACGCAAGACGCTCGTGACGACATCGCCAGTTCTGGACTTCAAGTTCGCAGCACCGCCAGCGGATCCTTCGGCCCCCCATTCAGCCCCCCATTCGGGCGCTTCGCCGGGCATGGTCCGGGACCGCACCCCCAAGCCCCTGCGCAACCCACGCCTGCGTGGCCTGCAGTGCCTGCGATGCGACGCGCTCTACCCGGTCACGCTGACGCACGACGGCTGCCCGGCCTGCAAGCGCGAGGGCGTTCACGTCGCGCTGCGCGCCAGCTACCTGCCCGACGGCCCGGCCGATACCCTGCCCATGCCCTATGGGCAGGGCTTCACGCTGGGCGAGGGCAACACGCCGCTGCAGGAGATGCCTGAACTGGCAAGGCAATTCGGCATCGCGGGCCTGGCGCTCAAGGACGAGTCGTGCAATCCGACCGGCTCTCACAAGGACCGCATGACCGCGGTAGGGGTGGCGCAGGCCTTCGACTTCGATGCGCACACGCTGGTGCTGGCCTCTTCGGGCAACGCGGCCGTGTCGGCGGCGCACTATGCCTGGGCCGCGGGCCTGGGCTGCGAGGTGGCCACCTACGAGGGCTTGCCCGCCACCTACGCGCGCCAACTCGATGCGCTGGGCGCGCGGCGCTATGTGTTCGCCGACAACGCGGGCCGCTGGGCCTTCGTGCGCGAGCGCTCGCAGCACCCGGGCTACTTCGCGCTGACCAACTACCGGTTGCCCGCGCTGGGCAGCGCACCGCTGGCGATCGAGGGCTACAAGCCCATCGCCCTCGAATGCGTGACCGAAGGCGGCCTGCCCGATCACATCGTCATTCCCACCGCACGGGGCGACCTGGCCTGGGGCATCTACGCGGGCTTTCGCGACCTGCTGGCGGCTGGGCGCATTGCACGCCTGCCGCAACTGTGGCTCGTGGAGCCCTTCGCGCGGCTGTCGCGGGTGCTGGCGGGCGGCGCGATCAACGGCAGCTACCCCGGCCACACCGCGCAGTTCTCGACCGCCGGCGCCACCGTGACCTACCTGCAATGGCAGGCCGCGACCGCCACCCGCGGCGGCGCGGTGGTGGTGGGCGACGAAGAAGCCCGCGAGGCGCGCCGCCTGCTCACCGCGGCCGGCGTGAGCGCCGAGCTGTGTTCCGCAGGTGGCCTTGCCGCGCTGAAGAAGCTGCGCGAGAGCAACGCCGTCGCGGCCGACGCACGTGTGGTGCTGATGCTGACCGCCAGCGCGTCGAGCGACCCGAGCTGGCCTGATCCAGTGGCCTGACCCGCGGCCCGATTTCGCGCCATCGGTTCCAGCGGCGGGCCGCCGGCGCGGCTATCTGGCGTCGCTGTAGACGGTGGCGCGCGACACGCCCATGTGCGCCGCGGCAATCTCGGCGCCGCGGCGGACTTCCAGCAGGCCCGCCTTCTTCAGTTCCTGCACCAGCTGCTTGCGGTCCGCCGGCTTGAGCGAGCGCGAGGTGGTCGCGCGCGCGGCCGCGAATTCGTCGATGCGCGCATGGATGCGGTCCGTGTGGTTGCCGCCGGCCTCGATGTGCTCGTGCACTTCCTTGTCGTCGATGCGGATGAACTGCGAGATCGCGCCCTGGAAGCTCTGGAACAGCGTGAGGTCGACGTTCAGGCACAGCGCCGCCACGTACTCGCCGCTCTCGTCCTTGATGCCGATCGAGGTGCTCTTGACCTTGCGCCCGTCCGGAAAAGTGTTGGCGTAGTTCGAGATCACCGCCGGGAACTCCGGGTCGCGGATGCGCGCCAGGCCCAGCTCGGTGACCGACTCGCCCACTTCGCGGCCGCTCAGGCTGTTTTCGATGGCGTAGATCGCGTTCTTCGGATTGCTCAGGTCGTGCACCACCACTTCGCAGAAGGGCGCGAAGGTTTCGCCCAGGCCTTCGGCCATGCTGCGCAGCATCTCGAGCACCTGCTTGTTCGACTTCTTTTTCATCGCATGGAATGTATCCAGCGCTGGACTAATAATCCAACTTATACAAAAAGTATAGAGTTGGATGTATTATCCAGTTTTGTCCATGGAGTCGCGAATGACCTCGAAAGAACGCGCGCGCTACGTCGATCCGCGCACCGGCAGGCACCACGAACTGTCGGAGCGCCGCTGGCGCTCCGACGACGGCAACCCGATGCTCGTCACGCCGCTGCCCGGCATCTCGCGCGACGACATCGATTCGCGCGCGCGTTCGCTCTGGCGCTACCGCGCGTCGCTGCCGGTGGCCATCGAGAACCCGGCGAGCATGGGCGAGGGGTTTACGCCGCTGGTGCAAAAGCGCTGGGGCGGGCTCGCGCCGTACTTCAAGCTCGAATGGTTCAATCCGACCTGCAGCTTCAAGGACCGCGGCGCGGCCGTGATGATGTCGTTCCTGCGCCAGATCGGCGTCGATGCGGTGCTGGAAGACAGCTCGGGCAACGGCGGCGCGGCCATTGCCGCGGCTGGCGCGGCGGCGGGCATGCGCGTGAAGGTGCTGGCGCCGAGCTACACGCCGGCGCCCAAGGTGGCGCAGATCCGCGCCTTCGGGGCCGAGGTGCAACTGGTGCCGGGGCCGCGCGAGGCGTCCGAGTACGAGGCGGTGCGCCAATCGGAATCGATTTTCTATGCGAGCCACAACTGGCACCCCTTCTTCCTGCAGGGCACGAAGACGCTGGCCTATGAGCTGTGGGAAGACCTGGGCTTCGCCGCGCCCGACAACGTGGTGATTCCGACCGGGGCGGGCAGCAACGTGCTGGGGTGCTGGATCGGCTTCAAGGAGCTGCTGGCTGCGGGTCGGATCGGCAAGCTGCCGCGCATCTTTGTGGCGCAGCCGCTGAACTGCTCGCCCATCGATGCGAGCTTCACGGCAGGCACGGACACGCTGGTGGAGCGTGTCGTGCAGCCGACCATTGCCGAAGGCACGGCAATCAAGCGGCCCGTGCGCCTGCCGGAAATCATTCAGGCCCTGCGCGAGACCAACGGCAAGACAGTGGCGCTGACCGAAGAGCAGATAGCGGCGGCGGTGCGCCAGCTGGCCGCGATCGGTCTCTACGCGGAGCCGACATCCGCCTCGGCCGCGGCGGCCATCGAGGTGCTGGCGCAGCGCGGCGACATCCGCGCCGGCGAGACGACGGTTGCGCTGCTGACCGGCACGGGCCTGAAGTCCACCCAGTTCATGACCGGGTTGTTCGGAGGCGCTTCCTAACAGCGCGCCGCCACGGCCCGGCTCACCACGGCCACGCGATGCGCGTGCCCGATCCTGTTTCGTCCGCCCGCGCCTGCAGCAGGCGCGCGACGGTCAGGTCCTGCAGCGCGAGGCCGGTCATATCGAAGACCGTGATGTCTCCGGGCCCTCGATGGAAGGGCGTTTTTCCACTCAGCAGGTCGCCGAGTTCGGTGCCTTGCGTGTCGGGCGCCCATTGGGTCTCGCCGATCTGCCGCGCCTGGGTGGCGTCATCGACGAACAGCCGCGTGCGCGGCAGCAGGCCTTGGGGCAGTTCGCGTTTGCCGCGGGTGTCGGCGCCGACGCAGTTCAGGTGCGTGCCGCTCTGCACGGCCTCCAGGTCGAAGAGGGCGCCGCCGCCCGGGGTGGCGGTGATCACCACGTCGCTGCGTGCGACGGCCGCATTGCGGTCGCTGGCGGGGGCGATGTTGCAGCGCCCCGCGAATGCAGCTTCGAATGCCGGCTTGCGCTGGCCGTCGGCGCTCATATAGAGAACGTCGCTCAGCGAGGGCAGCAGGCGCAGCGCAAAGTCGAGCTGGATGCGCGCCTGCACGCCGGTGCCGAACAGGCACAGGCGCGTGCTGTCGGGCCGCGCAAGTTGTTGCAGGCCGAGCCCGCCCGCCGCGCCGGTGCGCACGGTCGTGACCGCGTTGCCGTCGATCACGCACAGGGGGCGGCCGGTGGCGGGGTCGATCAGCAGGATCGTGGCCTGGTGCGGCTCGCCGCCGCGCTGCCGGTTGGCGGGCCAGAAGCCGGCCGCCTTGAAGCCGAGCAGGCCCTTGGCCTGCACGTCGCCCGACTTGATGCCGAAGACGCCGCCGGTCTTCAGCGGTTCGCGCACGACCGGGAACACCCGGCCCTCTCGCTCGCTGTGCAGGACGAAGGCCTCGCGGACGGCCCGCAGCACGTCATCGGGAGAAAGGAGGGCGTCGACATGGTTCTTGTCGAGCAGGAGGAGCCGGGCGTCGGCGGGGGCTGGAGATGGCGTCATCTGGAAATATTATCTATTTTCAGACGAAAAATATAGGCTCAGCCGCCGAAGTCAGCGCCCCGTATGCACCTTGATGCGGATGCTCGCGACGTCCCAGCCCCGGTTCTTGAGCCGCGTCACCAGCATCGGCGCCAGTTGGCGCAGCTTGGCGGCGGCGGCGCTGCCTTGCACCAGCAGGCACCACACGTCGCCTTCGGCCGGCCCGGCCTGTATAGCCCCGCGCATGGCGGGTGGAATCAGGCCTTCCACGGCTTTCAGCCGCTCCGCCGTGTCGCGGGCGCGCGCCATCAGGCTTCCCAGCGTGGGCGAGCCTTCGGCAGCTTGCTGCAGCGAAATGGCGGGGGGAGTGCGGCGATACATGGGTAATCCAGGGGTTAGAAACAAGACAGCTAAAATGCCCGGTTTGCCGACGTTCGCGCCGGAAAAAGGGCCGCTTGCTTTCATTGAAAGCGCGCCCAACTGCTTTCACCATATCTTAGGGAATCCGGTCGAAGTGCCTGTCGCGTCAGGCGCCCGCCCATCTCCACCCATGGCAACCAACTTCCTGACCCAGATTTTCGGCAGTCGCAACGATCGGCTGCTCAAGCAGTATCGCAAGACGGTGGAACGCATCAATGCGCTCGAACCCGAGTTCGAAAAGCTCAGCGACGACGCACTGCGCGCCAAGACGCAGGAGTTCAAGGACCGCATCGCCAAGGGCGAGACCCTCGACGCCCTGCTGCCGGAGGCTTTTGCCACGGTGCGCGAAGGCTCCAAGCGCGTCATGAAGATGCGCCACTTCGACGTGCAGCTGCTGGGCGGCATGGCGCTGCACAACGGCAAGATTTCCGAAATGCGCACCGGCGAAGGCAAGACGCTGACCGCCACGCTGCCGGTGTACCTGAACGCGCTGTCCGGCAAGGGCGTGCACGTGGTCACGGTGAACGACTACCTGGCCAACCGCGACGCGACCTGGATGGGCCGCCTCTACAACTTCCTCGGCCTCACCGTCGGCATCAACCTGCCGCAGATGCCGCGCGAGGAGAAGCAGCAGGCCTACGGCAGCGACATCACGTACGGCACCAACAACGAGTACGGCTTCGACTACCTGCGCGACAACATGGTCTACGAGCCCGGCGACCGGGTCCAGCGCGGGCTGAACTACGCCATCGTCGACGAAGTGGACTCGATCCTGATCGACGAGGCCCGCACGCCGCTGATCATCAGCGGCCAGGCCGAAGACCACACCGACCTCTACCTGGCCATCAACAAGGTGGTGCCCCTGCTGACCAAGCAGGAAGGCGAGGCCGATCCGCGCACCGGCGAAGGCGTCACGGTGCCCGGCGACTTCACGGTCGACGAGAAGACCCACCAGGTGTTCCTGACCGAGGACGGCCACGAGAACGCCGAGCGCATCCTGGGCGAGTTCAAGCTGCTGCCCGAGGGCGCGTCGCTCTACGACCCGGCCAACATCACGCTGATGCACCACCTGAACGCGGCGCTGCGCGCGCGTCACCTGTACCACCGCGACCAGCATTACGTGGTGCAGCAGGGCGAAGTGGTCATCGTCGACGAATTCACCGGCCGCCTCATGACCGGCCGCCGCTGGAGCGACGGCCTGCACCAGGCCGTGGAAGCCAAGGAAGGCGTGGAAATCCAGGCCGAGAACCAGACGCTGGCCTCGATCACCTTCCAGAACTATTTCCGCCTGTACGGCAAGCTCGCCGGCATGACCGGCACGGCCGACACCGAAGCCTACGAGTTCCAGGAAATCTATGGTCTGGAGACCATGATCATTCCGCCGAACCGCGTCAGCAAGCGCGACGACCAGCTCGACCGGGTCTACAAGACCACGCGCGAGAAATACGAAGCGGCCATCCAGGACATCCGCGAGTGCTACGAGCGCGGCCAGCCGGTGCTGGTGGGCACCTCGTCCATCGAGAACTCCGAAATCATCGACGGCCTGCTGACCCAGGCGGGCCTGCCGCACCAGGTGCTGAACGCCAAGCAGCACGCCCGTGAGGCCGACATCGTGGCGCAGGCCGGCCGCACGAAGATGATCACCATCGCGACCAACATGGCCGGCCGCGGCACCGACATCGTGCTGGGCGGCAACATCGAGAAGATGATCGAGGCCATCGAGAACGACGAAGGCCGCGACGAAGCCACCAAGAAGGCCGACATCGAGCACGTGCGCGCCGAATGGACCAAGGACCACGAGTTCGTGAAGTCGCTCGGCGGCCTGCGCATCATCGCGACCGAACGCCACGAATCGCGCCGCATCGACAACCAGCTGCGCGGCCGTTCGGGCCGCCAGGGCGACCCGGGCTCCTCGCGCTTCTACCTGAGCCTGGACGATCCGCTGATGCGCATCTTCGCGGGCGACCGCGTCAAGGCGATCATGGACCGCCTCAAGATGCCCGACGGCGAAGCCATCGAGGCCGGCATCGTCACGCGCAGCATCGAGAGCGCGCAGCGCAAGGTCGAGGCGCGCAACTTCGACATCCGCAAGCAACTGCTCGAGTACGACGACGTGTCGAACGACCAGCGCAAGGTGATCTACCAGCAGCGCAACGACATCCTCGACGCGGGCGACCTCACGGCGCAGATCGCCGGACTGCGCGAAGGCTGCTTCACCGACCTCGTGCGCCAGTACGTGCCGAGCGAATCGGTCGAGGAGCAGTGGGACCTGGAAGGCCTCGAGAAGACGCTCTTCGCCGAGTGGGGCATCGACATGCCGCTCAAGAAGGAAGTCGAGGCCTCGGAGGCCATCGCCGACGAGGACATCGTCGAGAAGGTGCTCAAGCACGCCAACGAGACCTTCGACGCGAAGGTGGCGCTGATCGGCCAGGAGAACTTCACCCAGTTCGAACGCATGGTGCTGCTGCAGAGCATCGACACGCACTGGCGCGAGCACCTGGCCTCGCTCGACTACCTGCGCCAGGGCATCCACCTGCGCGGCTATGCGCAGAAGCAGCCCAAGCAGGAATACAAGCGCGAAGCCTTCGAGCTCTTCGGCCAGCTGCTCGACTCGGTCAAGAACGAAGTCACGCGCCAGCTGATGACGGTGCGCGTGCAATCGGGCGAGCAGCTCGAGGAAGCCGCCGAGGCGCTCGAGAGCCGCGGCGAGAACGTCACCAACATCACCTACACCGCGCCGACGGAAACGGGCGAGGTCGAGGTGCGCGTCGACGAGGAAAGCCAGCGCCGCGCGGCGGCCGCGGGTGCGGGCGCCCTGAGCGCCGAGGCCCTGGCCTTCGCCCGCGTCGGACGCAACGACCCGTGCCCCTGCGGCAGCGGCAAGAAGTACAAGCAATGCCACGGCAAGCTGACCTGACCAGACCCGGAACCTAAGAAGAGACATCCCATGCCCGTGAACCTGTCTGCTCCCGATCCCGCCGCGCTGTTCGCGGTGCCTGGTGTCCGCATCGGCGTGGCCGAAGCGGGCGTGCGCAAGGCCAATCGCAAGGACCTGACCGTCGTGCTGATCGACGAAGGCTCCGCCGTCGGCGGCGTGTTCACCCAGAACCGTTTCTGCGCCGCGCCGGTGCAGGTCTGCCGCGAGCACCTGGCCGCGAACCACGGCATCCGCGCGATGGTGATCAACACCGGCAACGCGAACGCCGGCACGGGCGAAGACGGGCTGATGCGCACGCGCTCCACCTGCATCGCGCTGGCGCGCAAGCTGGAAATCTCGCCCGAGCAGATCCTGCCGTTCTCCACCGGCGTGATCATGGAGCCGCTGCCGGTCGATCGCATCGAAGCCGGCCTGCCGGCCGCGCTGGCCGATGCTTCCGCGGACCACTGGGCGCGCGCGGCCGAGGGCATCATGACCACCGACACCATCCCGAAGGCCTTCAGCCAGCGGGCCCAGGTCGGCGGTGCGACGGTCACCATCACCGGCATCAGCAAGGGCGCCGGCATGATCCGCCCGAACATGGCGACCATGCTCGGCTTCATGGCGACCGACGCGAAGATCGATCCCTCGCTGATCCAGCCGCTGGCCAAGCTGCTGGCCGATGCCTCGTTCAACCGCGTGACCATCGACGGCGACACCTCGACGAACGACTCGTTCGTGGTCATCGCGACGCAGAAGGCGGCCAACGCCGCCATCACCTCGCTCGACTCGGCCGACGGCAAGGCGCTGGTGGCCGCCATGCAGGACGTGGCGCGCCAGCTGGCGCAGGCCATCGTGCGCGACGGCGAAGGCGCGACCAAGTTCATCACCGTGCAGGTCGATGGCGGCCGCAATGCCGCGGAGTGCAGGCAGGTGGCCTACGCCGTGGCGCATTCGCCGCTGGTCAAGACGGCCTTCTACGCCAGCGACCCGAACCTGGGTCGCATCCTGGCGGCTGTGGGCTACGCGGGCATCGACGACCTCGACCAGACGGGCATCGACCTGTTCCTCGACGACGTGCACGTGGCGGTCAAGGGCGGGCGCAATCCGTCGTACCGCGAGGAAGACGGCCAGCGCGTGATGAAGCAGAGCGAGATCACGGTGCGCATCGGCCTGGGCCGCGGCGACGCCAGCGAAACCGTGTGGACCTGCGACTTCAGCCACGAATACGTGACCATCAACGCCGACTACCGGTCATGAACGAGCAGTTCCAGAGGCTGATCGAGCGCGCCGAGCAGCTGATCAACCGCATCGAATCGATCCTGCCGCAACCGCTGGCGGAGCCGGCCGACTGGAACGCATCTATCGCCTGGCGCTACCGCCGCCGCAGCTCGGGCCACGGCGTGCTCGAGCCGGTGAAGCACGTGGCCGCGATGTCGCTCGACTCGCTCAAGGAAATCGACGTCCAGAAGGAGAAGATCGCGCGCAACACGCAGCAGTTCGTCGAAGGCAAGCCCGCCAACAACGTGCTGCTGACGGGCGCGCGCGGCACCGGCAAGTCGTCGCTCATCCGTGCCTGCCTGCAGGCCTATGCGCCGCAGGGGTTGCGCCTGATCGAGGTCGACAAGGCCGAGCTGACCGACCTGCCGGACATCGTCGAGGTGGTCTCGCAGCGGCCCGAGAAATTCATCGTGTTCAGCGACGACCTGAGCTTCGACGAGGGCGAGCCGGGCTACAAGGCGCTGAAGTCGATCCTCGACGGCTCGATCGCGGCGTCGACGCCCAATGTGCTGATCTACGCGACCAGCAACCGGCGCCACCTGCTGCCCGAGTACATGAAGGACAACCTCTCGTACACCCACACGGAAGACGGCGAAGTCCATCCGGGCGAGGCGATCGAGGAAAAGATCTCGCTGTCGGAGCGCTTCGGCCTCTGGGTGAGCTTCTATCCCTTCAGCCAGAACGAGTACCTGACGATCGTGGGCCAGTGGCTCTCGTCGTTCGGCGTGGACGAGGCCGCCATTGCCGCGGCGCGGCCCGAGGCGCTGGTCTGGGCGCTGGAGCGCGGTTCGCGCAGCGGACGCGTGGCCTACCAGTTCGCGCGGGACTACGCGGGTCGGAGCAACGCGTGAGCGAGCCGCGCAAGCACACGGAGGTCGCCGTCGGCGTGCTGATCCGCCTGTCGGACGACGCACTGCTGCTCTCGACCCGGCCCGAAGGCAAGGCCTACGCGGGCTACTGGGAATTTCCCGGCGGCAAGATCGAGGCGGGCGAAACGGTCGAGCAGGCGCTGCGGCGCGAGCTGCAGGAAGAGCTCGGCATCACCATCGGCGGCGCCGAGGTCTGGAAGATCACCGAGCACGACTATCCGCATGCGCTGGTGCGCCTGCACTGGTGCAAGGTGACGGCCTGGACCGGTGAATTCGAGATGCGCGAAGGCCAGCAGATGGCCTGGCAGCAGTTGCCGCTGGACGTGACGCCGGTGTTGCCGGGCGCGCTGCCCGTGCTGCAGTGGCTGTCCGAGGAGCGTGGGCTGCCGTTCGCGCCGCAGCCGGCCGCCGCGCCGGCCGACTGATTGATGCACCCCAAGTACCGTCCGGATATCGACGGGCTGCGCGCGATCGCGGTGGCCTCCGTGGTCGTGTACCACGCCTTCCCCAAGGCGCTGATGGGCGGCTTCATCGGGGTCGACATTTTCTTCGTGATCTCGGGCTTCCTGATCACGACCATCATTCTCCAGAGCCTGGCGGCGGGTGATTTCAGCTACCGCGACTTCTACGAGCGGCGCATCCGGCGGATCTTCCCGGCGCTGATCGTGGTGCTGCTGGCAACGCTGTGCGCCGGCTGGTACCTGCTGCTGTCCGACGAGTTTGCCGAGCTCGGCAAGCAGACGGTGGGCGGCTCGGCGTTCGTGGCCAACCTGGTGTTCTGGAGCGAATCGGGCTACTTCGACACGGCCGCCGAGACCAAGCCGCTGCTGCACCTGTGGTCGCTGGGCATCGAGGAGCAGTTCTACATTTTCTGGCCGCTGCTGCTGGGGCTGGCATGGCGCAGGCGCTGGCCGATCGTGCGCGTGGTGCTGGCGGTGGCGGCGGTGTCGCTGCTGGTCAACGTGACCACGGTCCATCCGCTGCCGGCGGCGTCGTTCTACTCGCCGGCTTCCCGTTTCTGGGAGCTCATGGTGGGCGGCATCCTGGCCTGCATGCGGCTGAAGCCGCCTGCGCCGAATGCCTGGCGCAGCCATGCGCAGTCGGTGCTGGGCGTGGGGCTGATCGTTCTCGGGCTGGTCATGATCCGCAGCAACAAGTCGTTCCCGGGCTGGTGGGCGCTGTTGCCCACGCTGGGCGCGGTGAGCTGCATCGCAGCCGGGCCTAACGGCGTGCTGAACAAGTACCTGCTGTCGAACCGGGTGATGGTGTGGATCGGCCTCATCAGCTATCCGCTGTACCTGTGGCACTGGCCGCTGCTGGCGTTCGTGCGCATCGTGGAGGCCGATCCGCTGCATCCGTCGCCGGTATATCGCGCCGGTGCGATGGTGGCGAGCGTGCTGCTGGCCTGGGGCACCTACCGTTTCATCGAACGCTTCGCCAGGAATCGCCCCGGCCCCGGCACCATCAAGGTGCTGGGTGCGGGCATGGTGCTGGTGGCAGCGGCAGGCGTCGCGATCTTCCTGGGCGTGCCCGGGCCCCGCAATGACAGCGAAAGGCTGCAGATCGTCGCCAATGCCACGCTGGACGCCGACTACTACGCGGGCTTCAAGCTCGACCAGATCGGCGAGCAGCTGGTCTACAAGACCGGCAACGGGCCGAAGCGCGTGCTGTTCGTGGGCGACAGCCACGTGCAGCAGTACGCGCCGCGGGTGATGGAGCTGTCGCGCACGCTGGCGATGCCGGACAAGTCGGCCTGGTTCGTCACCCAGGGGGCGTGCCCGGCGGTGCCCGGCGTTCAGGCCGACAAGAACATCGGCTGCGCCGAGCGGCGCGACGCCATGCTGGCCTATGCGATGGTCCCCGAGGTCGACTCGGTGGTCATCGGCGGCTGCTGGAACTGCTACTTCGTCGGCCACGGCGCGCTGGAATACTATTTCCGCGATGCCGACAACAAGGTCCATCCGTTCCAGGGCGGCGACGGCATCGAACGCTCCCTCGCGTCGCTGGAAGCCACGCTGCGAGAGCTGGCGCGGCACAAGAAGGTGTACCTGCTGCTCGACAACCCGGGCGGCGAGGAATTCACGCCCAAGCGCCTGATCGAAGGCAGCCGCCTGACGCGCATGGAAGCGATGAGCTCGACGCCGACGGCCCCGTTGCCGGCCGACCAGAAGCAGCTCAACGACCGGCTGCGTGCGATTGCCGAAGCAAGCGGCGCGGAGCCCATCGACGCGATGGCCGTGCTTTGCAAGAACGACCAGTGCCTGCGCACGATGCCCGACGGATCGCCCGCCTACAAGGACGCCGATCACCTTCGGCCGCGCTACACCCGTGAAGAGGCGAGCTATTTCGACCGCACCGTCCGCACCGCGCCGGCCGCGGCCGCAGCGCAGCCGCGTTGAGCGAGGCGCCGCGCACGATGCATCCCAAGTACCGCCCGGACATTGACGGCCTGCGTGCCATCGCGGTCGGCTCGGTGCTGGTCTATCACGCGTTCCCGAGTCTGCTGCCGGGCGGCTTCATAGGGGTCGACATCTTCTTCGTGATCTCGGGTTTCCTGATCACGACCATCCTTCTGCAGAGCCTGGCGGCGGGCGACTTCAGCTACCGCGACTTCTATGCGCGGCGCATCCGGCGCATCTTTCCAGCGCTGGTGCTCGTGCTGCTCGCCACGCTGGCGTTCGGCTGGTATGTGCTGCTGCCGGGCGAGTTCTCGCAGCTGGGCAAGCAGACCACCGGCGGCGCGGCCTTCTTTGCCAACCTTGTGTTCCTCGGCGAGGCGGGCTACTTCGACGCGTCGGCGGAGACCAAGCCGCTGCTGCACCTGTGGTCGCTGGGCATCGAGGAGCAGTTCTACATCTTCTGGCCCCTGCTGCTGGGGCTGGCCTGGCGAAAGCGCTGGCCGATCCTGAAGGTGACCCTGGCCGTGGCCGTGGTTTCGTTCCTGGTCAATGTGCTCACGGTGCAGCCGCACCGCGCGGCCGCCTTCTACTCTCCGCTCTCGCGGGCCTGGGAGCTGATGGCCGGCGGCCTGCTGGCGGCCATGCGGCTGCGGCCGGCCGTGGCTTCGGACAGTTCACGCACCGCGATGCTGCGGCATGCGCAGTCCGTCGTCGGCATCGGGCTGATCGCCTGGGGACTCTTCGCGGTTCACAGCACGAGGGCGTTTCCGGGCTGGTGGGCCCTGGTGCCGGTGCTCGGTGCGGTCAGCTGCATTGCGGCGGGCCCGGGCGGCGTGCTGAACCGCTACCTGCTGTCGAACAGGCTCATGGTGTGGATCGGCCTGATCAGCTACCCGCTGTACCTGTGGCACTGGCCGCTGCTCTCTTATGCGCGCATCGTCGCGGGCGGGGAGCCGTCGCTGCAGGTGCGCATCGCGATGGTGGCAGCCGCGATCGTGCTGGCCTGGGCCACGTATCGTTTCGTCGAGCGCTTCGTCAAGCTGCATCTCTCGCAAGCCATGCTGCGCGGATTGGCGGGCGGCGGCGCGGCGCTGGCGCTGGCCGGCGTGCTGGTCTTCACAGGCACGCCGCTTCCTCGCCACGACAGCCCGGCCCTGCAGGCCGTGGCCGACGCGGTGCAGGAAGACAACTATTACGAGGGCCTGCAGGAGACAGCGCTGGGCGGGCAGTTCGTCTACAAGGCCGGCAGCGGCAGGCACAACGTATTGCTGATCGGCGACAGCCACATCGAGCAGTACGCACCCCGCGCGCTGGAGTTGGCCCGCACGCAGCCCGACCTGGCGCGCACGGCGTACTTCGCGACCCAGGGGGCTTGCCCTCCGGTGCCCGGCATGTTCAGCAGCGCCGACATGGCCTGCGACCAGCGTCGCAAGGCGGTGCTGGATCTGGCGCTGAAGCCCGAGGTCGATTCCGTGGTGATCGGCGCGTGCTGGAGCTGCTATTTCACCGGCACCGGCCCGATGGCGAACTACTTTGTGGACGACAGGCAGGCCGTGCACCCGTTCCTCAACGGAGACGGCGTTGAGCTGGCGCTCAAATCGCTGGGCGAGGTCCTGAAGCGGCTGTCGGCACTCAAGCCGGTGTATCTGGTGCTCGGGAATCCGGTCGGGATGGATTTCGATCCGCTCAGGCAGATCGAGGGCAGCCGGCTCGGTGACCTGAGGGCCTCCAGCGGACTCAAGGCGCCGATGCCGCACGACCAGGCACTGTTCAATGCGCGGCTGAAGCAGGTCGCGCAAGCCAGCGGTGCGCGGGTCATCGAGCCGTTTGCCAGCCTGTGCGCGGGCGAAGCGTGCATCCGCAGCATGCCGGACGATGGTTCGCCGGCCTACAAGGACATCGGCCATCTTCGGCCGAGGTATGCGCGCAGCTTTGCGACGTACATCGACCCGGCGCTGCTGGACGAGGGCGGCGCCGCAAAGTAGCCTTTTGCCGGGGTTACTGGATCTTCGGGTCGCCGAAGGGTTCTTCGTCCGGCGGCGCCTCGGCCGGCATCCGGAATTCCTCGCTGGCCCAGGCACCCAGGTCGATGCCCTTGCAGCGTGCGCTGCAGAAGGGCCGGTAGGCGTTGCTGGGGGCGTAGATGCTGTCGCCGCCGCAGGTGGGACAGCGGACGATCCGCTCGCCTTTGTCGTTCACCGCGGTCATGCGCAGAGGGTCAGCTCGAAAGGCGCGTCGTCCGAGCTTTGATGCAGGCGGTCGTCCTTGTCGTGGCGCATGAGGCGCACCGACACCATGAGGCGATTGCCGCTGATTTCAGGAATGAGGCCCAGCTTGGGGTCGATGCGCAGGCGCAGCAGCTGGAAGCTGCGGCCCTGGGGCAGGTTCTGCTGGAACTGGCCGTTGGTGGCGATCACCTTGTAGGGCACGTCGGCGTCGCGCAGCAGCTTGAGCAGCAGGTAGATCGACGAGGCCAGCGGCGAGAGCGTGTTCGACCAGCGTTCGAGGTCGGCGCGGCGGCTGGCCGGCGGGCGGTGCTGCCAGGCGTAGTAGGCGGGCAGGTCGAATTCGCAGGTGCCGCCCGGAATGCCGGCGCGGCTGCGGATGCTCATGAGCCACTCGTTTTCCGTCAACGCCTGCCCGGCCTTGCCGGCCACGCCGTTGAGGGTGCTGAAGTTGCGCTCGAGCTGGCCGATGACCTGGTCGAGCACCGTCTCGGCAATGGCCGGGTTGCCGCGGTAGCTGTTGAAGACGGTCTTGTGCTTGTCGAGGTCGCGCAGGACATCGGCCTTGAGGTCGGCCCGCGCGGCGACGTCCATGATCTCGAAGATCGTGATCAGGGCGTAGTGGTGGGACAGCGGCGATTCAGCGGGTACCAGCTCGCCCAGGCGGCGAAACAGGTGCTCCAGCCGCAGGTAGGTGCGGATGCGCTCGTTGAAGGGGTACTCGTAAAGGATCACGCGTATCGTTTTTTCACGTCAGGTTCGAGCTCATTGCGACTTGGCTGCCGGCGGCGGAAACACTTGTCGCACAGCCTCCAGCATACGCTGACCGAAAAGAATGTATCCGCGGGTCGAGACATGGGTTTCGTTGGCGGGGAAAAGGTCCATGACCTTGAAGCGGTTCTGCTCCGCGAGCGCGAACAGGTCCGGCCCGATATTTTGCGGGTTGAACGCGGCCCTGAACTCGTCGGCATGGTTTTGTTGCAAATACACCGTGCTCTTGTTCGGGACCACCATCCAGACGACCTTGTAGGGCGCGGCGGTGGTCTCGAAGCTCTTCATGAACCGGGCCGACTTGACCGACAGCGCCGGGTTGACGCGGTCTTCGGCGGTCATGAGCAGCTTGTCGCAGGCGTGGTGGCTGAACTGCTTGCAGCCGTCGGGCACGACGCGCGCGTCGATCAGCGGGCCCCAGCGCTCGGGCGTGTTGGTCCAGCTGTCGGAGGCCAGGATCGCCTTGGTGTTGTGGTACGTGTACCAGCCGCTGAGCAGTTCGGCGTCCCAGTTGAGCTGGAAGCCGGGCGCGGGCTTGGCCGGGTTTTCGAAGGGAGGCGGCGTCGGCTTGAAGGCATGCTTCATGGTTGCGCAGGACTCGGACTTCTGGATGCGGTCCTCGAGCAGCCGCTCGATGCTCTCGATGATCACGACCTTGCCCTTGAAGCCGGACTTTTCGAGCCAGCTCGAGAAGTCGCCGCACACCACGCCGCCGAGGTTGTCCCAGTGCGTGGTGGTCATCTTGTAGCCGGCGCCCACCAGCGCAGATTGCCAGGCGTAGCGCACCGAGAAGCTGTCGCCGATCACCAGGATGTCGGCCTCGTTGATCGGCCAGGTCTTGACGTCGGCGTCCGGAATGGGCGGCGGTGGCTCGTGCCAGCCGAATTCGCGCTCGGAGATGCGCCCGATGCGGGTCAGGTCGCCATAGGGAATGGGCGTGAAGAGGCTGGTCAGCAGCAGCGCGCAGCACACCAGGTAGCCCGCGGCGAAGATGCGAAGCCAAACCTTGGCCGATTTCGTGTCTTCCATGTCAGAACTGGAAATAGAGGAACGGGCTGTAGCTGCCGAACTTCGACAGGCACAAGCCAAAGAGATAGACGCAGCCCAGGCCCGTGACCCAGGTCGCCAGCAGCTGCAGGCGCGGGCGGCCGGCCAGGCCGGCGACGCTCGGGATCCAGCGGTCGAGCGCGATCGTGGGCGGCAGCGCCAGGCAGATCACCAGGCCGGCCAGGATGGTCTGGAAGAACTCCGGCTTGCGGAACGGTACCTTGAACTCGCTGAATGCCGAGACGGGGGCGCCGTGCATGCCCAGCATGCCCTTGTAGATCTCGATGGCGGCCGACATGCTGTCGGCGCGGAACACGACCCAGGCGATCATGACGCAGACGAAGGTGATGAACCATCCGGCCACGCGGCCGTACCACGTGGTCCTGGTGTTGCCGCGGCGCACCTTGGCATTCCAGAAATGGTTGACCATGAGGTAGGCACCGTGCAGCGCGCCCCAGATCACGAAAGTCCACGCCGCGCCGTGCCACAGGCCGCCCAGCAGCATCGTCAGGAACAGGTTGATGTAGCGGCGCGCCGGCCCCTTGCGGTTGCCGCCCAGCGGCACGTAGAGGTAGTCGCGCAGGAAGGTCGACAGCGAGATGTGCCAGCGGCGCCAGAACTCGATCATGTTGGTCGACTTGTACGGCGAGCGGAAGTTGAGCGGCAGCTGCACGCCCACGCACAGCGACAGGCCCACTGCCATGTCCGAATAGCCGGAGAAGTCGAAGTAGATCTGCAGCGTATAGGCCAGCACGCCGAACCAGGCCGTGTACAGCGAAGGCGCCACGCCCTCGTGCACGCCCTTGAACATCATGTCCGCGTACTGCCCCAGCGGGTCGGCGATCAGCATCTTCTTGGACAGGCCGAAGACGAAGATGCCCAGCCCGAGCGCCAGGTTGCGGGCGTTGATCCTGTAGGTGGCCGGGTTGTTGAACTGCGGCATCATCTGCGCGTGATGCAGCACGGGGCCCGCGATCAGGTGCGGGAAATAGGTCACGAACAGGACGTAGTGGATGAAGCTGCGCTCGTGCACCTTGCCTTGCCAGCAGTCGACCAGGAACGCGATCTGCGTGAAGGTATAGAACGAGATGCCGATCGGCAGCACGATGTGCACCAGGTCGATCTGCGAGAAGCCCGCGGCGGCCAGGCCGGCGTCGATGTTCTCCAGGAAGAAGTTGGCGTACTTGAAGATGGCCAGCACACCCAGGTTGACCACCAGCGCGATGATCAGCAGGGCCTTGCGGTGCTTGTCTTCCCGCCCCGGAGATGGCGTCAGCCGCAGTCCGAACCAGTAGTTGATGCAGATCGATCCCAGCAGCAGCGGCAGCGCCTTGACGCTCCACCAGCCGTAGAAGAAAAGCGAGGCCAGTGCCAGGAAACCCGCCGCCGACCGGGGACTGCGCGCGCCGATCAGGAAGAAGCCGATCAGGACCAGCGGGAAAAATACAAAGATGAAAGGGTACGAATTGAAAAGCATCGTGAGGGGCGCTTAGGCGTGCGCCGTTTGACGTGATCGTCGTGTAGCCGTCGCGGCGTCAATCGTTAATTATCGCGTGCCCGTCCGAACCCACCGTTCCCAGAGACCCCGCACCTGCGCACCGAGTTCCTCCAGGGTCAGGTCGTCGTTGTAGATGACGGCGTCCGCGGCGGCCCGGCGTGCCTTGCGCGGGGCTTGCTGGGCGATCACGGCCCTGGTCGCCTCGGGTGTCCAGCCCGAGCGGGCAATCACCCGCTCCAGCTGTGTTTGTTCGCGGGCGTCGACCACCAGCACCCGGTCTACCATGGCGCGCCAGCGGCCGGACTCGACCAGCAGCGGAACGTCGAAGACGACGACGGCATCCGGGCCGGCCGCCGCGGCCTGGCGCCGGGTTTCCGCGCCGATCAGCGGGTGCAGGATGGATTCGAGCCGGGTCTTGGCGCCCGCGTCCGCAAACACGATCTCGCGCATGGCGGCCCGGTCCATGCCGCCGTCGGGTGCGATCACGCCGGGGCCGAATGCGGCCTCCAGCGCCGGCATGGCGATGCCGCCCGGCTGCGCGATCGAGCGCGCGATGGCGTCGGTGTCGACCAGGACCGCGCCCTGCGCGACCAGCAGCGCGGCGACCGTGCTCTTGCCGCTGCCGATGCCGCCTGTCAGCCCGATGCGCCGCACCATGAGCTTGCCGGTCAATGCACCAGCGCGCCCAACGGGAACGCGAACGGAATCCACTGCTTCACGAGCTCGGGGCCCGCCACCAGGCAGACCAGGCCCGCGCCGGCCAGGAACGGACCGAAGGCGATGGGGATGTCCTTGTGCGCCAGCTTGCCTGCGAAGCGCAGTGTCAGGCCGATCACGGCGCCCACCAGCGACGAGACGAGGATGATCGCGATGAGGTAGTCGGCACCCAGCCAAGCACCCAGCGCGGCGAGCAGTTTGAAGTCGCCATAGCCCATGCCTTCCTTGCCCGTGATCAGGCGAAAGCCATGGTACACAAGCCAAAGGCTCAGGTAGCCGAACACCGCCCCCCAGACGGCGGCGTTGAGCGAGACGCCGGTCCAGCCCATGGCAGCGCCGACGAGGCCGAGCCACAGCAACGGATAGTTGATCGAATCGGGCAGGAACTGGGTGTCGAAGTCGATCAGGAACTGGCAGACCAGCAGTGCCCCGAACGCAGCCCACAGGACGCCGGCGGGGGTGATGCCGAAGCGATGGGCGCACAGGGCAAAGAGCCCGGCGGTCACCAGCTCGACCAGCGGGTAGCGCGGGCTGATCCTCGTCTTGCAGGAGGCGCAGCGGCCGCGCAGCAGCACATAGCTCAGCACGGGGATGTTCTGGTACCAGCGGATTTCATGGCCGCAGTTCCCGCAGCGCGATGCCGGGCGCATGAGGTTGAAGGGGGGCAGCGCCTCGATGGCCGTCGCCGCCTTGTCGGCTGCCGCCTCGAGCCCCGCCGGAGGCACAGCCTTTGGGCCGAAGGCCAGCGACCAGAGCGAGGGCATGTCCCTGGACGACATCAGGTTGGCCACGGCCTCGGACAGCCATTCCCGGTACATCATCACCGGAACGCGGTAGATGACGACGTTGAGAAAGCTGCCGATCAATAGCCCCAGGACACCGGCCAGAACGGTGTCGATCTCCCGCGAAACGAGCATCAGACGACCTGGCCGAGCTTGAAGATGGGCAGGTACATCGAGACCACGATGCCGCCGATGATGGTGCCCAGGAACACGATGATGATGGGCTCCATCAGGCTCGAGAGGCCCGCGACCATGTCGTCCACTTCGGATTCATAGAAGTCGGCCGCCTTGCCCAGCATGTGGTCGATGGAGCCGGATTCCTCGCCGATCGCGGTCATCTGGATGACCATCGAGGGGAACAGGTTGGCGTTGGTCATGGCCGCCGTGAGGCTGGTGCCGGTCGAGACTTCCTGCTGGATCTTGGCCGTGGCGTCCCCGTAGACGGTATTGCCCGAGGCTCCGCCCACGGAGTCCAGCGCTTCGACCAGCGGCACGCCGGCGGCGAACATCGTTGCCAGCGTGCGTGTCCAGCGCGCCACGCAGGATTTTTCGATCAGCGCGCCGAAGATCGGCACCCTCAGCAGCGCCCGGTCCATGACTCTCTGCACGCGTTCGTTGCGCTTCCAGGCCTGCAGAAAGAAATAGATGCCTCCGCCGAGCCCCCCGAAGATCAGCCACCAGTATGAAACGAAAAACTCGCTCATCGCCATCACGAACAGCGTGGGTGCCGGCAAGTCGGCGCCGAACGAGGTGAACACCTGCTTGAACGCCGGAATCACGAAGATCATGATGATGGCCACCACCACGAAAGCCACCACGACCACCGAAGTCGGGTACATCAATGCCGACTTGATCTTGGACTTGATCGCCTCGGTCTTCTCCATGTACGTGGCCAGCCGGTCCAGCAGGTCTTCCAGGATACCGGCGGCCTCGCCGGCCTCCACCAGGTTGCAGTAGAGGTTGTCGAAGTACTTCGGAAACTTGCGGAATGCCGCCGAAAGGGACGTACCCGTTTCCACGTCGCTGCGGATGTCGTTCAGCAGCTTGGCCACGCTGGCGTTCGCGTTGCCGCGCCCGACGATGTCGAAGGACTGCATCAGCGGCACGCCTGCTTTCATCATCGTGGCCAGCTGGCGCGTGAAGATGGCGATGTCCTTGGGCTTGATCTTCTTGCCCGAGCGCATCCGGCGCTTCTTGATCTTCGAAGCCAGCACGCCCTGGCGGCGCAGCGCGGCCTGCACCTGGTTCTCGCCGGCGGCCCGGAGTTCGCCACGCACCAGCTTGCCGTTGCGGTCCTTGCCTTCCCACTCGAAGACAAATTCCTTGTGTGTGGGCTGGGAGCGGGAGGATGCCACTGTTGCCATTCGATCTCCGGATTTCAGTGTGTGCGTTATTCGTTGGTGCAGGCCACGACTTCTTCGAGCGAAGTCAGGCCCTGCATGACCTTGCGCAGGCCGGACTGGCGCAGCGAGCGCACGCCTTCCCTCTCGGACTGCTGTGCGATGTCGAGTGCGCTGCCGTCGCGCAGGATGATTTCCTGGATCGCTTCCGAGATCGGCATCACCTGGTAGATGCCGACGCGGCCCTTGTAGCCGCCGCTGCATGCCGAGCAGCCGACCGGGCGGTAAGGCTTCCAGCTGCCGTCCAGTTGTTCTTCCTGGAATCCCGCGTCGAGGAGGGCTTCGCGCGGTACGTCCGCGGGCGCGCGGCAGACGGTGCACAGCCGCCGCGCAAGGCGCTGCGCGGTGATCAGGATCACGCTCGATGCGATGTTGAACGGCGCGATGCCCATGTTGCGCATGCGCGTGAGCGTGGTCGGCGCGTCGTTGGTGTGCAGCGTCGAGAGCACCAGGTGGCCCGTCTGCGCCGCCTTGATCGAGATGTCGGCGGTTTCGAGGTCGCGGATTTCGCCGACCATGATGATGTCCGGATCCTGCCGCAGGAACGCGCGCAGCGCGGCGGCGAAAGTCAGCCCCGCGCGCTCGTTGACGTTGACCTGGTTGACGCCCGGCAGGTTGATTTCCGACGGGTCTTCCGCCGTTGCGATGTTCACGCCCGGCTGGTTCAGCAGGTTCAGGCAGGTGTAGAGCGACACCGTCTTGCCCGAACCCGTCGGGCCGGTCACGAGTACCATGCCATAGGGGCGGCCGATGGCATGCAGAAGCCGCGCCTTCTCGTCGGCGTCGTAGCCCAGCGCATCGATGCCCAGGCGCGCACTGCTGGGGTCGAGGATACGAACCACGATCTTCTCGCCGAACAGCGTGGGCAGCGTGCTCACGCGAAAGTCGATCACGCGGTCGGGGCCGATCTTGAGCTTCATGCGGCCGTCCTGCGGCACGCGCTTCTCGGAGATGTCGAGCCGCGAAATCACCTTGATGCGGGAGGCGAGCTTGTCCTTTATGACGGTCGGGGGGCTGGCGACCTCGCGCAGTTCGCCGTCGACGCGAAAACGCACACGGTAGTTGTGCTCGTAGGGCTCGAAATGGATGTCCGATGCCCGCATGCTGACGGCGTCGAGCAGCATCTTGTGGAGGAACCGCACCACCGGCGCGTCTTCGACTTCGGCGATCGCCTGGTCATTGGCGTCGCCCGAGGTGTCGGGCGTGACCTCGTCGAATTCGAACTCGCTGCCGACGATGCTGTTGATGGTCTCCGCCGCGCTCACGGCGGCGGCTTCGATCATGCGCGACAGCTTGTCGTATTCCGCGATGACCCAGTCGACGCCCATCTGCGACGCGAACTTGATCTTCTCCGCCGCCTGCTGGTCCGACGGGTCGGCCGTGGCAACGATCAGCCGGTTGTTGCGCTTGCTGAGAACGACGATGCGGTAGGCGTGGCAGAGCTTCGGGTCGAGCAGGTCCTTGGGCAGGCGCTGGTGGTCGATGGCGTCGAGGTCGAGCAGCGGGGCGCCGAATGCGCTGGAAAGGGTATGGGCAAGGTCCGCGGCCGACACGGCGCCAGTGCCGGTCAGTTCCGCGATGAAGCTGGTGCGGCCGCTCAGCGACTTCTGATAAATGTCTTCCGCCGTCTTGGCGGCCAGCTTGCCGGCCGAAATCAGCGCGCGCGCGAGCCCAGGAAGCGCTATCTGCGCGGATTCTTTGACTGGAAGTTCGGCAGCGGCCATTCAGCGAATGCAAAAGATGTGAAAAAGTGCTTCACGATCATCGCTGAACACTCCTGTGCTGTAAATCGCTACACAGCAACAGGCATGGCCATTTATTTATGCCAGCCAAAGGCTGGTCGGGGTGAGAGGATTCGAACCTCCGGCCTCTACGTCCCGAACGTAGCGCTCTACCAGGCTAAGCTACACCCCGATGGTTGCAAGAAAAAGAGAAGTCGTCCTAGATGCCAACTCAGGTGAGGTGTTCAGGCACGTCGCTCAAGCAACTGAGCTGCCAATTGTAGCAAACCTGAAGCGTGCAAATTGGACGGAAAGCCATTCAATGCATGAATTGCGCGTTGAGCTTCTGCGGCAGCGGCTTCGCGGGAAGCATCCAGTGCCCCGGTTTCGCGAACGATCTCGACCACCTTGCCCAGCTGGGCGGTGTCTCCGGCCTCGATGGCGGCGCGCACGAGCTGGCTCTGCGCAGGCGTTCCGCGCTGCATCGCAAAGATGAGCGGCAGCGTGGTCTTGCCTTCGCGCAGGTCGTCGCCGACGTTCTTTCCTGTCTCGTTGGCGTCGCCTGCATAGTCCAGCACGTCGTCGATCACCTGGAATGCGGTGCCCAGCGCTTGCCCATAAGTGGCGCAGGCTTCCTCGACCTCGGGCGTGGCGCCGGCCAGGACGGCCGCGAGCCGGGTGCTGGCTTCGAAAAGCTTGGCGGTCTTGGAGCGGATCACGCGCAGGTAGGCTGCTTCGTCCAGCGACGCGTCGTGCATGTTCATCAACTGCAGCACTTCGCCTTCGGCGATCACGTTGGTTGCCTCGGCCAGGATCTGCATCACCCGCATGTTGTCGGCGTCCAACATCATCTGGAAGGCGCGCGAGTAGAGGAAGTCGCCGACCAGCACGCTGGCCGGATTGCCGAACGATTCGTTGGCCGTTGCGCGGCCACGGCGCAGCGTCGATTCGTCGACCACGTCGTCGTGCAGCAGCGTCGCGGTATGGATGAACTCCACCACTGCCGCCAGATTGAAGCGCTGCTCGCCGGTGTAGCCCAGCGCGCCCGACATCAGCAGCAGAAGCGCTGGCCTCAGGCGCTTGCCGCCCGCGGAGATGATGTACTTGGAGACTTGGCTGACCAGCGGCACGCCCGTGTCGAGGCGGCGGGCGATGACACGATCGACTTCGACCATGTCGCCGGCAATCAGGTCCAGCACGGTGGCGGTGGGGGAGGTGTCGGCGGCGGGAACTGGCAAAGCGGGGGCGCGGAGCGCTGCTGAAAGTAAGGGCGGCCCAGGGGCCGGGACGCGCAAATTATAGGGAGCCGTTACCTTCCGCAGGGAGCGTGCCCGGGCCGGGGTGGTTGGCGGACACGAACCGCGCTATAATCTTGGGCTCTGCGGAATTCGCCGCGGGGACTCAATTTCTAAGAGGTTTACATGTACGCGGTCATAAAAACCGGCGGCAAGCAGTATCGCGTTGCTTCCGGCGAAAAAATTAAAGTAGAACAGATTGCTGCGGACGTAGGCCAGGAAATCGTGATCGACCAGGTTCTGGCTGTCGGAAACGGCGCTGAAATCAAGGTTGGCACGCCCCTGGTGTCCGGCGCAACGGTGACAGTCACGGTACTGTCGCACGGCAAGCACGACAAGGTTCGCATCTTCAAGATGCGCCGTCGCAAGCATTATCAGAAACGTCAAGGCCATCGCCAGCAGTTCACCGAACTGCAAATCGGCGCGATCGCCGGCTAAGGAGAAGATTCCATGGCACAGAAAAAAGGCGGCGGCTCAACGCGAAACGGGCGCGATTCCAAGCCCAAGATGCTCGGCGTGAAGGCCTTCGGCGGCGAACTGATCAGCGCAGGCTCGATCATCGTGCGCCAGCGCGGCACCCAGTTCCACCCCGGCGTGAACGTCGGCGTGGGCAAGGACCACACGCTCTTCGCCCTGGTCGACGGCCACGTGTCGTTCGGTCAAAAGGGTGCACTGAACAAGCACACGGTCAACGTGACGCCCGCGGCGTAAGCCTCGAGTCACTTCGATCAGCCCGAGGCCCCGCATTGCCGGGGCTTCTTCATTTGTAAACTGGACATCCCATGAAGTTCGTCGACGAAGCCTTCATCGACATCGCCGCGGGCGATGGCGGCAACGGCTGCGTGTCGTTCCGTCATGAGAAATACAAAGAGTTCGGCGGCCCCAACGGCGGCGACGGAGGCCGGGGCGGCCACGTCTTCGCGGTGGCCGACTCGAATCTGAATACTCTTGTCGATTTCCGCTATTCCCGCCGCCACGAGGCCAAGCGCGGAGAGCACGGCATGGGCTCCGACATGTTCGGCGCCGCTGGCGACGACATCACGCTCAGGATGCCGGTCGGCACGATCATCTCCGACGCCGAAACCGGCGAGGTGCTGTTCGAACTCCTGAACGAAGGTGAGGTCATCACCATCGCCAAGGGCGGCGACGGTGGCTTCGGCAACATGCGCTTCAAGAGCGCCATCAACCGCGCCCCGCGCCAGAAGACGCCCGGCTGGCCCGGCGAGAAGCGCAGCCTCAAGCTCGAACTCAAGGTCCTGGCCGACGTGGGCCTGCTCGGCATGCCGAATGCCGGCAAGTCGACGCTGATCAGCGCCATCTCCAATGCCCGTCCGCGCATCGCGGACTACCCCTTCACCACGCTGCACCCGAACCTCGGCGTCGTGCGCGTCGGCCCGGAGCAGAGCTTCGTGGTGGCCGACCTGCCCGGACTGATCGAGGGTGCTTCCGAAGGCGCCGGCCTTGGCCATCTTTTCCTGCGCCATCTGCAGCGCACCCGCCTGCTGCTGCACGTGATCGACATGGCGCCGTTCGACGACAGCATCGACCCGGTGGCGCAAGCCAAGGCCATCGTCGGCGAACTGAAGAAATACGACGCGGCGCTCTACGAGAAGCCGCGCTGGCTGGTGCTCAACAAGCTCGACATGGTGCCCGCCGACGAGCGTGCCGCGCGCGTCAAGGACTTCGTCAAGCGGCTGCGCTTCAAGGGGCCGGTGTTCGAGATCTCGGCGCTCACGCGCGAAGGCTGCGAGCACCTGGTGCAGGCGATCTACCAGCAGGTCAAGGCGCAGCAGGCGGCCGAGCATGCGCCGGTCGAAGTCGATCCGCGCTTCATTCCGCTGCCGCCCGAAGGCGCCTGACCAGCGGCGCAGCATCGAAAGATGCCGCAAATCAGATAGCAATCAACGCAGCATTCACGACCGCTACAGCCGAAATGACTTCGAATTCTGGATCCACCGCCTTGCGGGATGCCCGCCGTATCGTCGTGAAGGTGGGCTCCAGCCTCGTGACCAACGAAGGGCGCGGTCTCGACGAAGCGGCCATCGGCGAATGGTGTCGCCAGTTGGCGGAACTCGTGCGTGACGGCCGCGAGGTCGTCATGGTGTCCAGCGGCGCCATTGCCGAAGGCATGAAGCGGCTCGGCTGGCGCACCCGCCCGCACGAGATCCATGAGTTGCAGGCGGCAGCGGCGGTCGGGCAGATGGGCCTGGCCCAGATGTACGAGACCAAGCTGCGCGAAAACCAGATCGGCAGCGCCCAGGTGCTGTTGACGCACGCCGACCTTGCCGACCGCGAGCGCTACCTCAACGCGCGCTCCACCCTCGTCACGCTGCTGCGGCTGGGCGTGGTCCCGGTCATCAACGAGAACGACACCGTCGTCAACGACGAGATCAAGTTCGGCGACAACGACACGCTCGGCGCGCTCGTGGCCAATCTCGTGGAGGCCGACGCGCTGGTCATCCTCACGGACCAGAAGGGCCTCTACACGACCGATCCGCGCAAGGACCCTGAAGCGAAGTTCGTGCACGAAGCCGCGGCGGGCGATTCGGCGCTCGAGGCCATGGCCGGCGGGGCGGGGTCGAGCATCGGCAAGGGCGGGATGATCACCAAGATCCTCGCGGCCAAGCGCGCCGCGGGCTCGGGCGCCTCCACGGTCATCGCCTGGGGGCGGGAAGCCGATGCGCTGCTGCGCCTGGCGAAGGGCGAATCCATCGGCACGCTGCTGGTTGCGCAGACCGCCAAGCACCAGGCCCGCAAGCGCTGGATGGCCGACCATCTGCAGCTGCGCGGCGCCGTGGTCGTCGACGCAGGCGCGGCGGCCAAGGTGCGGGCCGAGGGCAAGAGCCTGCTGCCGATCGGCATGACGGGCGTGTCGGGCGAGTTCTCGCGCGGCGACGTGATCGCGGTGCGCGATACCGAAGGCGTTGAACTGGCCCGGGGCCTGGCCAACTATTCGAGCGTGGAAGCGCGGCTGCTCTGCCGCAAGCCCTCGTCCGAGTTCGAGCGCCTGCTGGGCTATGTGGCGGAGCCTGAAATGGTCCACCGCGACAACATGGTGCTGATGCCCGGCTGAGGCTGGAAATTGAAACGGGGCTCAAGGCCCCGTTTGTTTTTCCGGCTTACTGAACTTCCCGGACCGGATTCCGGATGTTCTGGACCATTTCCCCGACCGATGCGCGCGGGGCATTGCCGCGGCACAGTGCCTGGCCGGCCAGCGCCTTGGTGTAGCTGGAGTTCAGGTCGTAGAACCGCTTCCACTCGGGCTTTTCGTTCTCGTGCCAGCGGCCTTCGTTGTAGCGGGCGTAGCTCTTCATCTCCGACGTCGCGCAGCGCACGCCTTCGTAGAAGGCATTGACGGCACCGCCGGAGCGGTTGTGCGCCACCACCACGTAGCGGACGATGCCGTCGCCAGTGATGGCGATCGTGTTCGGGTCGATGCCGAACTGCAGGCTCATGTACGGTGGCATCGAGATCGGCAGCAGGCGGCTTTCACTGAACGCCGGGGGCGGCGGAACGGCGGTTTCGGCCCACTCCTTGTCCGTCTCGGTGCGCTTGGGCGGCGGCGGCATGCCGGCCTGGGCCCAGTCGGCATTGTCGGTGTCGTGGTTGCCCGAAGCGCAGCCGGCGAGGACGCCGAAACAGGCGAGCAGGAGGGCGCGTTCAGCGTTGCGTCGGAAGGAAGGGCGCTTTGTGGTTGGCAGAAGGGTCATCGCTCACTGAAGGAATGTCTGGATGCGGATCGAAGCTGCCGCCCGGCGGCAGGTCCAGTCCGGGCGGCGCCCCGGCGTCCAGCGAGTGGCGCTCGAATTCTCGGGCGCGCACGTTGCTGCGCAGGAAGCGGTTGCGGAAATCCTGCCGTGGCAGGTAGCGAGCAAGCTCGGTGAGCGCCATCTCGTAGACGCCGCGCTTGAACTCGACGACCACGTCGAGCGGCACCCAGTAGTCATGCCAGCGCCAGGCGTCGAATTCGGGATGGTCGGTTGCACGCAGGTTGAGATCCCAATCGTGGCCGACGAGTTGCAGCAAATACCAGATTTGTTTCTGGCCCTTGTAGTGGCCCCGTGCGTCACGGCGGATGAACCGATCCGGCACCTCGTAGCGCAACCAGTCGCGGGTACGGGCCACGATGCGCACATGCTCCGGGTGGAGCCCCACTTCCTCATGCAGTTCCCGGAACATGGCTTGCTCGGGACTTTCGCCGCGGTCTATGCCGCCTTGCGGAAACTGCCAGGAATGCGTGCGTATGCGTTTGCCCCAGAAAACCTGGTTTCTCTGGTTGAGCAGGATGATGCCGACGTTGGGCCTGAAGCCGTCCCGGTCGAGCATAATCAAACCCCAATTTTTGAACTGAGTCGATTATGCATGCCGGGGTGCCCTCGGCAAGCTGCGATGCAGGCTCTCAGGGTCTCTCCGGGGGAGCAGTTCCCCACTTCCATTTCGTTTCCATCACCGCGATCCCGATGAAAGCTTCCCGATTTTTTGTCTCCACCCTCAAGGAAGCGCCCGCTGACGCAGAGGTCGCGAGCCACCGGCTCATGATGCGCGCCGGCATGATCAAGAAGCTCGGCACGGGCATCTACACCTACATGCCCATGGGGCTGCGCGTGATCCGCAAGGTCGAGGCGATCGTTCGGGAGGAAATGAACCGCGCCGGCGCCGTCGAGATGACGATGCCGGTGGTGCAGCCGGCCGAGTTCTGGCAGGAGACCGGCCGCTTCGAGAAGATGGGCCCCGAGCTGCTGCGCATCAAGGACCGGCACGACCGCGACTTCGTGATCCAGCCGACCAGCGAAGAAGTGGTCACCGACATCGCCCGCCAGGAAATCCGCAGCTACAAGCAGCTGCCGAAGAATTTCTACCAGATCCAGACCAAGTTCCGTGACGAGCGCCGCCCGCGCTTCGGCCTGATGCGCGGGCGCGAGTTCATCATGAAGGACGCCTACAGCTTCGACCGAGACCTCGACGCGGCCAAGGCCAGCTACCAGGTCATGGCGCAGGCCTACCGCAACATCTTCGACCGCTTCGGCCTGCGCTACCGCGCCGTGGCGGCCGACAGCGGCGCCATCGGCGGCGACCTGAGCGAAGAATTCCAGGTGATCGCCGCAACGGGCGAGGACGCCATCGTCTACTGCCCCGACAGCGACTACGCCGCCAACATGGAAAAGGCCGAGGCGCTCGCCCCGGCCGGCCCGCGTCCCGCTGCAGCCAAGGCACTTCAGAAGACGCCGACTCCCGGCAAGAGCACCTGCGCCGACGTGGCCGAACTGCTGGGCGTGCCGCTTTCCACCACCATCAAGTCGCTGGCGCTGGCCACCGACATCGTGGACGAGGCCGGCAACCCCAAGGGCTCGCAGGTCTGGCTGCTGCTGCTGCGCGGCGACCACGACATGAACGAGATCAAGGTCGGCAAGCTGCCCGGCCTGAACCAGGGCTTCCGCTTCGCGACCCTCGCCGAAATCGACGAGCACTTCGGCTGCAAGCCCGGCTACCTGGGCCCGCTGAACCTCAAGAAGCCCGTCAAGCTCGTGGCCGACCGCGAAGCCGCCGTCATGGCCGACTGGATCACCGGCGCGAACGAAGTCGATTTCCACATGACCGGCGTCAACTGGGGCCGCGACCTGCCCGAGCCCGACCTGGTGGCCGACATCCGCAACGTGGTCGCCGGCGACGCCTCGCCCGACGGCAAGGGTGTGCTGGCCATCGAGCGCGGCATCGAAGTGGGCCATGTGTTCGTGCTGGGCACCAAGTACAGCAAGGACATGAACGCCACCTACCTCGACGAAGGCGGCAAGCCGCAATTCCTCGAGATGGGCTGCTACGGCATCGGCATCACGCGCCTGCCCGCCGCCGCCATCGAACAGAACCACGACGAGCGCGGAATCATCTGGCCCGACGCGCTGGCACCGTTCACCGTGGTGGTCTGTCCGATCGGCATGGACCGCAGCCCCGAGGTCAAGGTGGCTGCCGAAGCGCTCTACGAAGAACTGCTCGCCAAGGGCGTCGACGTGCTGCTCGACGACCGCGGCGAGCGCCCCGGCGCGATGTTCGCCGACTGGGAACTCATCGGCGTGCCGCACCGCGTGGTCATCTCCGACCGCGGCCTGAAGGAGGGCCAGCTCGAATACCAGGGCCGGCGCGACACCGCGGCCACCAAGGTGCCTGTGGCCGGCATCGCCGAATTCATCAGCGGCAAGCTCGCGAAATGAGCCTGGAGGGCGGCCTCTCGCGACGCCATTGCCTGGGCGGCGCCATGACGGCGGGCGCCCTCACGATGTTGTCGCTGCCCCGGACCGCCCAGGCCGGCGCGCAGATCGAGGAGCCGCTGATCGACTCGGTGCGCACCGCGCTGAGTTCGGCCATCCACAACAAGGCGCCGCCGGTGCCCGAGTTCCCGAACACCGAAGCCCGGCTGGTCTACCTGCGCTGGCTCGGCGAGATGAGCGAGCGGCTCAAGAAGAAGATCCCCGACTGGCCGTCGCGCAAGGAATTCCTGCAGACCGCCTGGTACGAGTCCAAGCGCTCGGGCCTCGAGGTGAGCCTGGTGCTGGGGCTCGTGCAGGTCGAGAGCAATTTCCGCAAGTTTGCGGTGTCGAGCGCCGGCGCGCGCGGCTACATGCAGGTGATGCCCTTCTGGACGCGCGTGATCGGCGACTCCGACCCCGGCAAGCTGTTCCACATGCAGACCAACCTGCGCTTCGGCTGCGTCATCCTGCGCCACTATCTCGACCGCGAGAACGGCGACCTGTTCATGACGCTCGGACGCTACAACGGCAGCCGCGGCAAGTCGCCTTACCCGAATGCGGTGTTCGCCAACCAGCGGCTCTGGGCTTTCAACGACAGGGACCGCGAGCGCGACCGCTCGGCCGCCTGACGCAGCCGGACGCCACCGGATCTTCAGGCCGCCGGCGCCTTGGCGGTGCCCGAGCCCTTGGTGACCATCACCTGGTCGATGCGGTAGCTGTCGACGTCCATCACCTCGAAGGTGTAGCCGCCCCAGGTGACGTTGTCGGTGCGCTTGGGCACGCGGCGCAGCATCACCATCAGGAAGCCCGCGAGCGTTTCGTATTCCTCCGAATGCGGCAGCTCGTCGATGTGCAGCGCGCGCTGCACGTCCTGGATGGGCGTGATGCCGTCGATGAGCCACGAGTTCTCGTCGCGCTGCACGATCTGCTCTTCGTCGGGCATCGACACCAGGTCGCCCATCACCGTGCTCATCACGTCGTTGAGCGTGATCACGCCCACCACCAGGCTGTATTCGTTGACGATGATCGCGAAGTCTTCGTGCGCCTGCTGGAACTGCTCGAGCACCTCGGTCAGCGACAGCCGGTCGGGAATGACCAGCGCCTTGTGCAGCGGAAGGCCCTGGTCGAAGGCCAGCGGCTGGCCGCTGAGCACGCGCTGGAACATGTCCTTGGCGTCCACGTAGCCGAGCACGTGGTCGATGTCGCCGTCGCAAACCGGGTAGGCCGAGAACGGCTCGGCCACGATGCGCGCGCGCAGCACCGTCTCGGGGTCGTCGTGCAGGAACCACGCGATGTTGTCGCGCACCGTCATCACGCTGCTGACGAGGCGCGTCTCCAGTTCGAACACGTTGGCGATCACCTGCTGTTCGCGCACCGCGAGCACGCCGGCCCGCGCGCCGGCTTCGGTCATCGCGAGGATGTCGGCCGAGGTGATCTTGTCGTCTCGCGCCATCGGCATGCCGAGCGCCTTGAACAGCAGGTCGGTGCAGCGCGTGAAGAACCACACCAGCGGCTTGAAGGTGGTGATCAGCAGCAGCATCGGCCCGACCATGCGCACCGCCAGCTTCTCGGGGTTGCTCATGCCCAGCCGCTTGGGGAACAGGTCGGCGAACACCAGGAACACCGCGATGACGATCACGAAGGAGCACAGGAACGCCACGTTGCCCGCGGCTTCCACGCTCAGCCATTTCTCGAAGAAGACGGCGAAATAGGGGCTGAGCGACCCTTCACCCACCACGCCGCCGAGGATGGCCACGGCGTTCAGGCCGATCTGCACCACGGTGAAATAGTGGCCCGGCTGCTCCTGCACCCGCAGCACCTTCTCGGCCCGGGGGTCGCCCTCGTCGGCCATCTGGCGCAGTCGCAGGCGGCGCGAGGCTGCGAGGGTGATCTCTGCAAGGGAGAAGAACGCGCTCAGCGCGATCAGCAGGACGATGATGAGCAGGCTTTGAGTCAGGGTCATGGTGGCACGGCGAAGAATGCCATGGTGCCATGACTGAGGGTCTGTTCCAGCGACACCGCGGAACCGGCTTTGCCGGGCCGCTGGTGTCGCCCCCGGCGAGGGGGTTGGCGCAGCGACACGAAGTGCGCGAAGCCTGGGGGAGCGCCTATATCCCGCCGTGGGGGTGGGTCGGGTCGACCCAGAGTACCGACTCCGGCTTCTCCACCGCTTCGATGTCGAGGTTGACCGCCACCGCCTCGCCATCGCTGCGGCACAGCACGCATTCCAGCGTCTCGGTGGCGCTTGCGTTGATTTCCTGGTGCGGCACGTAGGGCGGCACGTAGATGAAGTCGCCCGGCCCGGCTTCGGCCGTGAACTCGAGCTTCTCGCCCCAGCGCATGCGGGCCCGGCCGCGCACGACGTAGATCACCGATTCGAGATGTCCGTGATGGTGCGCCCCGGTCTTGGCGTCGGCATGGATGGTCACGGTGCCGGCCCAGAGTTTCTGCGCACCGACGCGGGCGAAATTGATGGCCGCGGCTCGGTTCATGCCGGGTGTCTGGGCGGTGTTCACGTCGAGCTGGTTGGCGGCGATGACGCGCACGCCGTCATGCTTCCAGGCCGGTTCGCCCTCGTGGGAATGACCATGTGAATGGCCGTGCGAGTGGCCGTGATCGTGGCTCATCGCCGAGCCGCCGGATCAGGCCGAAGCGCCGCCGCCGATGACCTGCTGCAGCTCGCCGGACTCGTACATCTCCATCATGATGTCCGAGCCGCCGATGAATTCGCCCTTCACGTAGAGCTGCGGGATGGTGGGCCAGTTGCTGTATTCCTTGATGCCCTGGCGGATGCCGTCGTCTTCGAGCACGTTGACGGTCTTGAGCGCCTTGGTGTCGACGCCGACCGCCTTGAGGATCTGGATCGCGCGGCCCGAGAAGCCGCACATCGGGAAGCTGGCGTTGCCCTTCATGAAGAGCACGAGTTCGTTGGTTTTGACGAGATCGTCGATACGTTGCTGGGCGTCGGACATGAGGACTCCTGAAAAGTGGGCTGAGGGGATTATTTCACCGTGCGCCAGATTCCGCCGGAGCAGCGCTGGATGCCGGCGAGGTCGTCGCGGCTTTGCACTTCGGCGAAACCGCGTTCGGCGAGCAGTTGGCGCACCGCGGCGGCCTGGTCGTGGCCGTGTTCGAGCAAGAGCCAGCCGCCTTCCGAGAGGTGCGCCGGGGCGTGCCGGACGATCCGGCGGATGTCGTCGAGCCCGTCGGCACCCGCGACCAGCGCGGAAACGGGCTCGTGGCGCAGTGCGGGCAGGTGCGGGTCGTTGGCGGCGATGTACGGCGGGTTGCTGGCGATGACCGTATAGCCGGTGTCGGCGCCGTCGAGCCAGTCGGCCAGGGCGAAGCGCACCGGCAGGCCCAGGCGCCGGGCGTTGGCCTGCGCGACCGCCAGCGCGTCGGCGCTGGCATCGACCGCGTCGACCCGCGCGTCGGCGCGCGCGTGCTGGAGGGCCAGCGCGATCGCGCCGCTGCCCGTGCCCAGGTCGAGCACGCGCGGCGCAGCTTGCCCTTCGAGGCACTGCAACGCCCATTCGACCAGCGTCTCGGTGTCGGGCCGCGGCACCAGCACCCGTGCATCGACCCGCAGGTCGAGCCCGTGGAATTCCTTCTCGCCGAGCAGATACGCCACCGGCTCGCCCGCGAGGCGGCGCGACAGTTGCGCGGAGAGCGTGGACCACGCGGTGTCCGGCATCGCGTCGGTGTCGTGCGCCAGCAGCCACGCGCGGTCGTGCGGCGCGCGCCCGAGCGCATGCAGCAGCAGCAACTGCGCGTCGAGCCGGTCGATGCCCAGCGCGATGCCGGCGGCCAGCGCCTGCGCCACGGTGGACGGCTTGGGGTCGTCGGTGGCCATCACGCCGGCAGGCTCGATTCCAGCTCGGCCAGCTGCTCGGCTTCACGCGCGGCGCGCAGGGCGTCGAGCACGTCGCCGAGGTCGCCTTCCATGATGGCCAGCAGCTTGTAGAGCGTGAGGTTGATGCGGTGGTCGGTGAGCCGGCCCTGCGGAAAGTTGTAGGTGCGGATGCGGTCCGAGCGGTCGCCGCTGCCGATCAGCCCCTTGCGCATGGCGGCGTCCTTGGCGGCGCGCTCGCTGCGCTCCTTCTCCTGGATGCGCGCCGACAGCACCTGCAGCGCCTTGGCCTTGTTGCGGTGCTGGCTGCGGTCGTCCTGGCATTCGGCCACGATGCCGGTCGGGATGTGCGTGATGCGCACGGCCGAATCGGTCTTGTTGATGTGCTGCCCGCCCGCGCCGCTCGCGCGGTAGGTGTCGATGCGGAGGTCGGCCGGGTTGATCTGCACGGCCACGGTTTCGTCGGGCTCCGCCAGCACGGCCACCGTGCAGGCGCTGGTGTGGATGCGGCCCTGCGTCTCGGTGGCCGGCACGCGCTGCACGCGATGGCCGCCCGACTCGAAGCGCAGGTGGCCGAACACGTCGTCGCCGGAGATGCGCACCACCACTTCCTTGTAGCCGCCGAGCTCGCTCTCGCTCTCGCTCACGATCTCGCAGCGCCAGCCGGCGCGCTCGCAGTAGCGCGTGTACATGCGCAGCAGGTCGCCCGCGAACAGCGCCGATTCGTCGCCGCCCGTGCCCGCGCGGATTTCGAGGAATGCGTTGCGCGCGTCGTCCGGGTCCTTGGGCAGCAGCAGGCGCTGCAGCTCTTCCTCGAGCTGCACCAGTTCGGCTTCGGCGCCGGAGATTTCCTCGCGCGCCATCTCGGCCATGTCGGGGTCGTCGAGCATTTCCCTGGCGCCGGCGATGTCGGACTCGCGCTGCTTGTAGCGCTCGTAGCGGCCGGCGATCTGGGTGACTTCGGCATGCTCGCGCGAGATGGTGCGGTACTGCGCCATGTCGCTCATGATGTCTTCGCGCGAGAGCAGGAAGTCGAGTTCGCCGAGGCGCTGTGCGTAGCGTTCGAGTTGATGGCGCAGAAAGGATTTCACGGCGGAAGGGGCTCGAAAAAATGGGAGGAAGCCGCAATGCAGCGGCAGGCGCAATGAAGGCTGCGGCCGGCCAGGAGAAGGCCGTGGCCGGGCCGCTGGCGAGCGTCGCTAACGCTCTTTGCGCAGGAACAGGCGCGAGATGGTCTGCGCGGTCTGCTCGCGCGAGGTGGCGTCGCCCGCGTGCAGTTCGGCCAGCGCGCCGTGCATCATCTTCTGCGTGAGCCCGCGCGACATGGCCTCGAGCACGGCCTCGACCGATTCGCCCTTGGCCAGCAGCTTGCGGGCGCGCGCCATCTCGGCGGCACGCCATTCGTCGGCCTGCGCGTTGAGCTGCTGGATCAGCGGCACGGTGCCGCGCTGGCCCAGCCAGTGCATGAAGCTCTGCACGCCGGCGTCGATGATGACTTCGGCCTGCGCCACGGCGGCCTGGCGGTTGGCGTGGCCCTGCTGCACCACCTGCGCGAGGTCGTCGACGGTGTAGAGGTAGACGTCTTCGAGCGCCTTCACTTCGGGCTCGATGTCGCGCGGCACGGCCAGGTCGACCATGAACATCGGGCGGTGCTTGCGTGCCTTGAGCGCACGCTCCACGGCACCCAGGCCGATGATCGGCAGCGTGCTCGCGGTGCAGCTCACGACGATGTCGAACTCCGCCAGCCGCGCGGGCAGGTCGGCCAGCCGCAGGGCTTCGCCGCCGAAGCGCGAGGCCAGCTTCTCGCCGCGCTCGAGCGTGCGGTTGGCGATGCCGATCGACTTGGGCTCCTTGGCCGCGAAGTGCGTGG
>NZ_JARVTD010000031.1:0-235530 GCF_030208835.1 Variovorax sp. efr-133-TYG-130
CCGCCGAGGACACCGCCCAGGACGCCGTTGTCGCCCAGCACGCCGCCGAGCAGGCCGCCGTCACCGCCGAGGACACCGCCCAGGACGCCGTTGTCACCCAGCACGCCGCCGAGCAGGCCACCGTCGCCGCCGAGCACGCCACCCAGCAGGCCGTTGTCACCCAGCACGCCGCCGAGCAGGCCACCGTCGCCGCCGAGCACACCGCCAAGCAGGCCGTTATCACCCAGCACACCGCCAAGCAGGCCACCGTCGCCGCCGAGCACGCCGCCCAGCAGGCCGTTGTCACCCAGCACACCGCCGAGCAGGCCGCCGTCGCCGCCGAGCACACCGCCCAGCAGGCCACCGTCGCCGCCGAGCACACCACCCAGCACGCCGCCGTTCAGCAGGTTCGCCACGCCGTCCGTGAGGTAGTCCACTTGCGTATCGACGGCATTCAGCACCGCGGTCGTCGTGCCCGCGCCGAGCACCTGGTCGGCCAGCGGGCTCAGCAGGCCGCCGACGCCGTCGGTCACCTGGCTCACCACACCATCGACCGGGTCGAGCACGTTGGGGCTGTTCGAGTTGAAGGAGGTGCCGAGCACCGGGCCGAGCAGGCCGTCGACCGTGTCCGTCACGCTGTCCGTGAGGCCGACCACCGGCGCGAGCACGTCGCCCAGGCCCAGGTCGCCGAGAACGCCGTGGTTCAGGCCGCTGGCCACGCTGCCGACAATGCTGTCGACCGGGTCGAGCAGCGCCGCGCCGGTGCCCGGCGTGCCGCCGTTGCCGATGCCGCCCACCACACCGCCGAGCACGCCACCCAGCAGGCCGTCGTTGCCCAGCACGCCACCGACCAGACCGTCGTCGCCCAGCAGGCCGCCAACCAGGCCGTCAGAGCCGAGCAGCCCGCCGCCGAGGCCGTCGGCGCCGAGCACGCCGCCCAGGCCGCCGTCGCCCAGCAGGCCGCCGAGGAGACCGTCGTTGCCGAGCAGGCCGCCCACCGGGCCGTTGCCGCCCAGGAGGCCGCCAACCAGGCCGTTGTCGCCGACCACGCCGCCCAGGAGCCCGTCGTTGCCGAGCACGCCACCCAGCAAGCCGTCGTCGCCGAGCACACCGCCGAGCAGGCCGTCGCCGCCCAGGAGGCCGCCGACCGGGCCGTTGTCGCCGAGCAGGCCACCCAGCAGGCCGTCGTTGCTGAGCAGGCCGCCCAGCGCACCGTCGTCGCCCAGCAGGCCGCCGACCACGCCGTTGTCACCGAGCAGGCCGCCGACGGCACCGCCCAGCAGGCCGTTGTCGCCGCCGAGCAGGCCGCCGAGCGGGCTGTCGGTGATCAGGCCGGACACCACGCCGTGCTCGCCGAGCAGGCTGTCGACCAGGCCGCCGTGGCCCAGCAGCTGGCCGGTGAGGCCGTCGCTGCCCAGCAGGTTGGAGAGCGCGCCGTCCTCGCCGAGCAGGCCGCCGACAAGGCCGTCGTCACCCAGCAGGCCACCCACCGCGCTGCCATCACCGAGCAGGCCGCCCAGCAGGCCCTGTTCACCCAGCAGGCCGCCGGTGAGGCCGCCAACTGCGCCCGTGCTGCCGAGCAGACCCCCCACGAGGCCGTCGCTGCCCAGCACGTTGCCGAGCAAACCGCCGACGGCGCCGTCGTCGCCCAGCAGGCCGCCGACCAAGCCGTCCTGGCCGAGCAGGCCGCCGACCAGGCCCTGGTCGTCGAGCAGGCCGGACACGAGGCTGCCTTCGCCCAGCACGTTGCCGAGCACGTCGCCGATGACGCCGTCATCGCCCAGCAGCTGGCCGGTGACCGCGCCGAGGCCCAGGGCGCCGGTCAGGCCGGTCACGATGCCGTGGTCGCCGATGAGGTTCTCCAGGCCGTTGTGCACCGCGTCGGTCAGGTAGTCGACCTGCTGGTTCAGCGAGCCGAGGATCTGGTTGGTGGCGCCGGCACCCAGCAGGCCGTCGAGCGCCGGGCTCAGCGCGCCGCCCACCAGGTGAGTGACGTCGGCGACGGTGTTGTCGACCGGGTCGAACTCGTTGGGGTTGTTGGGCGTAAAGGTGCTGCCGAGCAGCGGGGACAGCACGTTGTCGACCACGTCGGTCACGCCGTCGATCGCGGTGGTCACGGGGGTGAGCGCACCGCCGAGGCCGAGCGCACCGCTCACGTCGTCGATGACATGGCCGATGAGGCCGTCGCCCGGGTCGAGGAGGTGGTCGCCATCGGCGTCGGCGTCGGCGTCCGCATCCGAGTCGGCATCCGCATCGGCATCGGCGTCCGAATCGGCGTCGGCGTCTGCGTCGGCATCCGAATCGGCGTCCGCGTCAGCGTCTGCATCGGAGTCGGCATCTGCGTCTGCATCCGAGTCGGAGTCGGCATCCGCGTCGGCATCCGAATCAGCGTCGGCGTCGGCGTCTGCATCCGAGTCGGCGTCAGCGTCTGCATCGGCATCCGAGTCGGCATCGGCATCGGCGTCCGCATCCGAGTCGGCATCCGCATCCGCGTCGCCGTCGGCATCGGCATCCGCGTCGGCATCGGCGTCGGCGTCCGCGTCGGAGTCGGGGGTGGTGGGCGTCGTCGGGGTCGTGGGGGTGTTCGGATCGCCGGAGGACACGAGCAGCGGGATGCCGGACGTGCCGCCGCCGCCGCCGCCGCCGAGCGCGGCACCCAGCGCCGCGGCACCCAGCGCGCCCAGCGCGAATTCGCCCAGGCCGATGCCGCTGCCGGCGGCGAGCTTCTTGGTCACGGCCAGCGCGGCCGCGTCGGCGTCGCTGTCGGGCGGGGTCACTTGGAGGTCGCCCGAGGCGACATCCACATTCACTTGTTCGAGGCCGCCCGGCAGCTTGGTCGAGCCGATGGTGGCGTCGGTGCCGCCGGTGAAGACGCCGGCCAGCGGCGCCTTGTTGGTGGCCGAGCCGGGGAACAGCACGTTGGCGTGGCCGTCCTGCGGCACGATCACGCGGTCACCGGCAATCAGGGTCTGATTGCCATCGACCGGAATGCGGACACCGTCGCGCATCACTGCGACGCCGGGCGTGGCATTCGATAATGTCCCGATGCTGGCCGGGCCGGCAGCAGCAGCGGGCGCCGCCGAACTCATCGCGCCGGGAGTACCGAGCGGAGTAACGGTGGCCTGGGCAATGACAACAGGAGCTGCGCCGTTGGCGGCGGCAAGTCCTTCGGACGAAACGGTCGATGCTTGTGGAGCGTTCATGGCAGCCTCTGTGACAAAAGATGCCTACTCAGGGGCAACTAGCGTGCCGCTTTGGGCCGGCGCCGTGCCAAGCTGCTTGCCGATGACGCAACCTGTTGATTTGTATGGATATTTTTCTTTTTGACGGCCTGCCGGCCATGTGTGGAAACAGCTCGTAAGCAGGCCATTTCGCGATTCGTTACGTTACGGCGTAACGCTTCGTCACCGGAACGCCGGACACATCGAGCCCCCGCAAAAGCGGTCTTTCGGCTGACGTTTTTTCCCCTTTTCGCCTTCCCTACCCTTCTCGCCTTATCTATATATGTTCAACCCCTCCCAGGAAGACGTGCGCCGCTTCTTCTGCGACGTGTACGCCAAGCACCGGCAGGGCTTGCCGATGGAAGCGCTCGAGACCATCGCCGCCGGCTGGATCGACCAGCACCCCGAATACCACGAGGACCTGGCCGACGCCGACGCGGCGGTCGCTCGGGTCTACGACGGGTCGAACGGGCGCGAGAACCCGTTCCTTCATCTGTCGATGCACCTGTCGATCAGCGAGCAATGCTCCATCGACCAGCCGCGCGGCATCCGCCAGGCCGTCGAGCTGCTGGCCGCGCGGCGCGGCTCGCTGCTGCATGCGCACCACGAGGCCATGGACTGCCTGGGCCAGATGATGTGGGAGAGCCAGCGCGCCGGCCGGCCGCCGGACGGCGAAGGCTACGTGGCCTGCGTGCAGCGCCGCGCGACAAAAGACTAACCCCCAGGCTGCTCGCACTTCGTGTCGCTTCGCCAACCCCCTTGCAGGGGGCAACGCCAGCGGCCCGGCAAAGCCGGTTCCGCGGCGTTCCTGGCGAATACCGGCTAACCGCCGCGCTTCGGTCGGGCCGCTGGCGGCACCGCCCCCTGCTCCCTGGCCGCCTCGCGCAGCAGCGCGGCCATCGCGGCGCGCAATGCCGAGGGCTCGGCATCGCTGCGCTGCAGCAGGCCGACCGGCTCCTCGGTGCCCGCCGTCTCGATGCGCAGCTGCACCAGCCGGCCGTTGGCCAGCTCGCCACGCGCCGCGCCCAGCGGCGTGATCCACACCGCATCGGACACCGCCACCAGCGCGCGCGCCACCGCCACGTCGAGCGTCTGCAGCGCATTGGTCGGCAGCACCAGGCCACGCGCCGACAGGAAGCTCTCGGTGTTGTGCCGCGGGCTCGTGCCTTCGCCGTACACCACCAGCGGATAGCCCAGCACCGCCTGGACCGACGCCGCCTTCAGCGCCAGCGGATGCCCCGCCCGCACCGCGAACACCAGCGGCTCGGTGTGCAGCAGCTCGAAGCTCAGCCCGCCCATCAGGCGCGGGTCGCTCATGCGGCCGACCACCAGGTCGAGCTCGCCGGCGCGCAGCTCGTCGAGCAGCACGCCGTTGGCGGCGCTCTTCACCATGATCTGCACCTGCGGCCAGCCGTCGCGCAACCGCGCCAGCGCAATCGGCAGCAGGGCCGGCGCCACGCTCGGCAGCGCGCCGACGCGCAGCCGCTCGATGCGCCCGCCCGCCGCCGGCGCCACCGCCTGCGCGCTGGCGTCGAGCGCCTCGAGCACGCGCAGCGCATGCGCCAGCAGTTGCTCGCCGGCGGCCGTGAGCCCCTGCACGCCGCGCCGGCCGGCCTTGCTGCGGTCGACCAGCCGCGTGCCGACGATGGCCTCGAGCTCGGACAGCGTCTTCGACACCGCCGGCTGGCTCAGCGCCAGCCGCTCGGCCGCGCGCGCGAGATGCCGCTCCTGCGCCACGGCGACGAGGCAGCGCAGATGGCGCAACTGCACGTTGCGCAAGAAGTCCTGGCGAAGATCGGCGGGGGTTTTCAATGCCTGTTGGTTATTGATAACGGAGCAATCTTCAATTTACATCATCGAACGGTGCTTCGAGAATCTGCGCTTCCGGATTCGTCCCACGACAGGAGACAACGTTCATGTTGACCAAGACCAAGGGCAGCTCGCCCATCCTCACCCCGCGCGACTGGGAAGCCCATCCCAGCTACGTGTACCCCGGCTACAAGTCCACCATGAAGCGCGGCCCGCAGAAGCCGCTGATTCCGCTGAAGGCCTCGCTCGGCGAGCTGCAGCAGCCGGTGTACGGCCACGACAGCATCGGCGAGTTCGACCACGACCTCACGCGCAACGCGCGCAAGAACGGCGAGCCGCTGGGCGAACGCATGATCCTCACGGGCCGCGTGCTCGACGACCGCCGCCGCCCGGTGGCCAACACGCTGGTCGAACTCTGGCAGGCCAACGCCTCGGGCCGCTACGTGCACAAGGTCGACCAGCACGACGCCCCGCTCGACCCCAACTTCCTGGGCGCGGGCCGCTGCCTGACCGACAGCGAAGGCCGCTACCGCTTCCTCACCATCAAGCCCGGCGCCTACCCCTGGGGCAACCATCCGAACGCCTGGCGTCCGCAGCACATCCACCTGTCGCTGTTCGGCCAGAGCTTCGCGAGCCGCCTGGTCACGCAGATGTACTTCCCCGGCGACCCGCTGCTGCAGTACGACCCCATGGTCACCGGCACGCCCGAGCGCTACCGCAACCGCCTGATCGCCGACTTCAGCCTCGACATCACCGAAGAAGGCTACGCACTGGGCTACCAGTTCGACATCGTGCTGCGCGGCGCGGACGAAACGCCTTTCGAAAATCGATGAGCCAGGAGACGCAAACCATGTTGATGACCGCACAGGAAGCCGACTTCGGCCAGACCCCCTCGCAGACCGTGGGCCCCTACTTCGCCTACGGCCTCACCGCCACGCAGTACGGCTACGACTTCGACCAGCCCTTCGACGCCGTGCTCGCGCTCGAGAACGCCAGCGGCCAGCGCATCCGCCTCGAAGGCCGCGTGATCGACGGCGACGGCAACCCGATCAACGACGCGCTGGTCGAGATCAGCCAGCCCGACGGCGAAGGCCGCTATCCGCAGACGCCCGAAGAAGCACGCGCCATCGGCTTTCGCGCCTTTGGCCGCGTCGGCACCGGCACCACCGAGGGCAACCGCTTCGTGTTCCACACCGTGAAGCCCGGCGCCGAGTCGCCCGGCGAGGCACCGCACATCAACGTGATCGTGCTGATGCGCGGCCTGCTGCTGCATGCGTTCACGCGCGTGTACTTCAGCGATGAAGCCGAAGCCAACGCAAAGGACGCCGTGCTGCAGAGCGTGCCGGCCGAGCGCCGCCAGACGCTGATCGCGGAGCGCGTGGAGCAAGGCGGCGCGGTGACCTACCGCTTCGACATCCGCATGCAGGGCGCGGACGAGACGGCCTTCTTCGACATCTGACCTCAGGGAAATCCCGGACAAGAAAATGCCCGCTCGCAGCGGGCATTTCTGTTTTTGCAGCGGGGCTGCTTATTCGGCGCCGTGGTGGATGCGCGACTCGGGCACCGTCTTCAGTTCACCGGGCAGCGAGCTGATGTAGCTGGCCAGCGTCTTGAGCTCTGCCGTGGTGAACTTCTTCTCTTCGACCTGCTGGCCCATCACCGCGTTGGAGCGGCCGAGGTGCGGGTTGTTCTTCACGCGGTAAGACTTGAGCGCGACGAACAGGTAGTCGGCATGCTGGCCGGCCAGCTTGGGCACGGTGCCGTCGTTGGGCGTGTTGAAGTTGGCGCCGTGGCACTTGGTGCAGCTGTTGTCGGCGTTGCGGGTGATGAGCGCCTCGACGTTGGCGGGCGTGGCCTTGGCCAGCGTGGCGGGCGGTGCGCCGCCGTCCTTCAGGCCGAGCTGGCTGTAGTAGGCAGCGAGGTCGGCGATGTCCTGCTCGGTGAGCGTGTCGGCAATGGCACGCATGGTGGGATGCTTGCGGTCGCCGCCCTTGTACGCGGTGAGCGCGGCCGTGATGTAGGTGGCGCTCTGGCCGGCGATCATCGGCACCTTGTGGATCTCCGGAAAGCTGGCCTGGTAGCCGATGATGCCGTGGCAGCCCACGCACATGGCCACCTTCTTTGCTCCGTCCTGGGCCTTGCCAGTGACTTGTTGGGCTTCAGCCGAGACCGTCACGCAAGCGACAGCAAGGGCAAACATCGTGGTCAACAACTTGTTCATTTTGCGCGCACAATCTCGTGGAGAGTACAGTTTTTCGGATCAACATTCGATTATATGCAGGGGTCCCCTGGAACCCTGTGCAGGCCAACCCTGAGGCCGCACGACGCAGATCGAGTGTGTTCTTTTCTCCACCCCAGCCTCAGTCCCACTCATCTCACTCATGAAATTCCAGGGCTCAGACAATTACGTCGCCACGCAAGACCTGATGCTCGCGGTCAACGCGGCCATCACCCTCAAGCGCCCGCTGCTCGTCAAGGGCGAACCCGGCACCGGCAAGACCATGCTGGCCGAGGAAGTGGCCCAGTCGCTCGGCCTGCCGCTGCTGCAGTGGCACATCAAGTCGACCACCAAGGCGCAGCAGGGCCTGTATGAATACGACGCGGTGAGCCGCCTGCGCGACTCGCAGCTCAAGGACCTGGACGGCGGCGAGCGCGTCAGCGACATCAACAACTACATCATCAAGGGCGTGCTCTGGCAGGCCTTCACGGCTGACCAGCCGGTGGCGCTGCTCATCGACGAGATCGACAAGGCCGACATCGAATTCCCGAACGACCTGCTGCGCGAAATCGACCGCATGGAGTTCTACTGCTACGAGACGCGCGAGCTCATCCGCGCCAAGCACCGGCCCGTGGTGTTCATCACCTCGAACAACGAGAAGGAACTGCCCGACGCCTTCCTGCGCCGCTGCTTCTTCCACTACATCAAGTTCCCCGACGCGGAGACGATGAAGCACATCGTCGCGGTGCACTTCCCCGGCCTCAAGCAGGAGTTGCTCACTGCCGCGATGAAGACCTTCTACGACGTGCGCAACCTGCCCGGCCTGAAGAAGAAGCCCTCCACCTCCGAGCTGCTCGACTGGCTCAAGCTGCTGGTGGCCGAGGACATTCCGCTCGAGGCGCTGCAGAGCAAGGACGACAAGGTCGCCGTGCCGCCGCTGGTGGGCGCGCTGCTCAAGAACGAACAGGACGTGACGCTCTTCGAGAAGCTCGTCTTCATGCAACGCAACAACCGCTGAACCCATGAGCGGCCAGAAACACTCCACCAGGCAGCTCATGAAGCTGGGCATCGCCCAGGCGGTGCTCTTCATGGTGGGCGCGATGCTCGGTCGCGGGCTCGGGCTGCTGCTCGGCCTCGACGCCTTCGGCAGCGGCGAATACAACAAGCGCGAGCTCTTCGGCATTGCGCTGATCGGCCTGGGCGGCGGTGCCGGTGCACAGGCCGCGCGCGTCTGGTACGTGCACAAGTACGGCGATCCGCGCGGCTGAAGACTCACGAAGAGAAGGTGCTGAAGATGGCGTTCGTCGAACCTGTCACGCTGAAGGCACGCGGCCTCGCGCTGGTGCCGCTCTCGCTCGAACACGAAGAAGGCCTGCGCGCCGCGGCCGCCGACGGCGAGCTGTGGAAGCTGCGCGTCACCTCCGTGCCCGAGCCGCAGGACACCCGCGCCTACATCGAGACCGCGCTCAAGACCGCCGACCGCTTCGCCTTCGCGGTGACCGACGAGGCCACCGGCACAGTGCTCGGCAGCACCAGCTTCCACGACATCCTGCCGGCGGTGAAGCGCGTGGAGATCGGCTACACGTGGTACGCCGCGCGCTGCCAGCGCACCCACGTCAACACCACCTGCAAGCTGCTGATGCTCGCGCATGCATTCGATGCGCTGGGCTGCAACGTGGTGGGCTGGCGCACCGACAACTTCAACTTCGCGTCGCAGCGCGCCATCGAACGCCTGGGCGCCAAGAAAGACGGCGTGATCCGCGGCCACGCGATGCGCCGCGACGGCACCATCCGCGACACCGTCATGTACAGCCTGCGCGCGGGCGAATGGCCCGAGGTGAAGGCACAGCTGCTGTACCTGCTCGACAAGCCGCGCGGCTGACTGACAGACACACAAGGAGCGCCCCATGCTCATCGACTTCTTCTACACCCTGCGCTCGGCCAAGCTGCCGGTGTCGGTCAAGGAATACCTCACGCTGCTGGAGGCCCTGCAGGCCGACGTGGTGGGCCCGAACTCCGACGGCGCCTACGGCATCGACGATTTCTACTACCTCTCGCGCACCGCGCTGGTGAAGGACGAGAAGCACTACGACAAGTTCGACCGCGCCTTCGCCGCCTACTTCAAGGGCGTGGAGATGCTGACCGACTTCACCAAGGAAGTGCCGCTCGACTGGCTCAAGAAGACGCTGGAGCGCGAGTTCACGGCTGAAGAAAAAGCCAAGATCGAGAAGATGGGCTGGGACGAGCTCATGGAAACGCTCAAGAAGCGCTTCGAGGAGCAGAAGGAACGCCACGAGGGCGGCAGCAAGTGGATCGGCACCGGCGGCACCTCGCCCTTCGGCAACGGCGGCTACAACCCGCAGGGCATCCGCATCGGCGGCGCTGGCAAGAACAAGAGCGCGGTGAAGGTGTGGGACCAGCGCGCCTACAAGGACTACGACGACACGCAGGAGCTGGGCACGCGCAACATCAAGGTCGCGCTGCGCCGGCTGCGCAAGTTTGCGCGCGAGGGGCACGACGAAGAGCTGGACCTCGACGACACCATCCACTCCACCGCGGCCAACGCCGGCTTCCTCGACATCAAGATGCGGCCCGAGCGCCACAACAACGTCAAGGTGCTGCTGCTGATGGACGTGGGCGGCACCATGGACGAGCACATCCAGCGCGTGGAAGAGCTGTTCTCGGCCGTGAAGACCGAGTTCAAGCACCTGGAGTTCTTCTACTTCCACAACTGCGTGTACGACTTCATGTGGAAGAACAACAAGCGCCGCTTCTCCGAGAAGTTCGCGACCTGGGACATCCTGCGCAAGTACAACAAGGACTACAAGCTCATCTTCGTCGGCGACGCGACCATGAGCCCCTACGAGATCCTGCAGCCCGGCGGCAGCGTCGAATACAACAACGAGGAAGCCGGCGCCGAATGGATCCAGCGCCTCACGCACACTTTCCCCAAGTTCGCATGGATCAACCCCGAGCCGCAGGGCGTGTGGCAATACCGCCAGAGCATCGCGGTGATGCAGCAGCTCATGTCCAACCGCATGTATCCGCTGACCTTGCGCGGCCTCGAAGAAGCCATGCGCATGCTGTCGAAGTAAGTAGGACGAAGCCGGCGATCTGGCGGGGCCTTCAGGAACCGGCCGGGCTTGCTGTCAGAATCCGCCCATGGTCAGGGTGGTTCCAGTTTCCTCGCCGGCGTGGTGGCCGGCTTTGCTTTTTTCCGGCGTCCTGCTTCTGCAAGGCTGCAGCCTGCTGCCGAAGAAGGAGCCGTCCGAAGGCAAGCCCGTGGCCGGCCTCGTGCGCGGCGACAGCACCGCAAGTACCACCAAAGACGACAGGAACACGGACGGCAAGAAGGACAAGGCGGACAAGCGCGACGCCTTCACCGTCGACGTGCGCGGCCCCGAGGCCGTGCGCGACTACCTCGCGCTGCACCTCGAAATCCAGCGCTACCGCGAGCTCGACGACCTGGGCGCCACCGAAATCTCCCGCCTCATGGTGGCCGCCGAGGCCAATGCCCGCGAGCTGCTGGGCACCCTCGGCTACTTCACGCCCACGCTGACGCTCGAACTCAACGAAACGCCCCAGGGCGCCAAGGCCCCGCGCGAGATCGTCATCAGCGTCTCGCCCGGCGAGATCACCAAGGTGAGCAACGTGCAGATCAGCTACGGCGGCCCGATTGCCGATGACGCCGCGGCCGAGGCCCAGCGCGACTCGATCCGCACCGGCTGGGCCCTGCGCGCCGGCCAGCCCTTCACCCAGGAGGCCTGGGACGCGGCCAAGACCACCGCGCTGCGCAGCCTCACGGCCAAGCGCTTTCCCACCGGCAACATCGAGATCAGCCGCGCCGAGATCGATGCCGACCGCCAGGAGGCGCGCCTGAGCGTCACCTACCAGTCGGGTCCGGCGTACAAGTTCGGTCCGCTGGTGCTGCGCGGCATCCAGCGCTACGACCCCGACGGCGCGCGCCGCATCGCCCGCCTGCCCAGCGGCCAGGACTACGACCAGCAGAAGCTGCTCGACGCCCAGCAGCGGCTGGCCAGCAGCGGCTACTACGACTCGGTGTTCCTCACGCTCGACACCGAGAGCGGCAACCCGCTGGCCGCGCCCGTCATTGCGCAGCTGCGCGAGGCGCCGTTGCAGAAGGTGGTGCTGGGCGTCGGCTTCACCACCGACAACGGCCCGCGCCTGTCGGTCGACCACATCCACAACCAGGTGCCGCTGCTCGGCTGGCGCGCGGTGTCGCGGCTGTCGGTCGACCGCGACATCAAGTCGCTGAGCACCGAGCTCAACGCCATTCCCGACGACCACGGCTGGCGCTGGTTCTCCGGCGCGGAGCTGAAAAGCGAGCAGTCGGGCAGCTACGTGGTCGACAGCGGACGCCTGCGCGGCGGGCGCAACAAGTCGAGCGACCACATCGACCGCAGCTATTTCCTGCAGTACGACTACGCGCAGAACCGCGGCACCAACGCGCCTCCGTCGGCCTCCGCCGTCACCGCCAACTGGGGCTGGACCGGGCGCTACTTCGACAACAACTCCGCGCCCACGCGCGGCTTCGGCCTTGCGCTGGAAGTGGCCGCGGGCTACACGCTCACCGGCGAGCAGACGCCCTTCACCCGCACCTACGCACGCTGGCTCGGCGTGTTGCCGCTGGGCTCGAGCGACGACAAGGAAACCAACGCGCGCCGCAGCCGCCTGCAACTGCGGCTCGAAGGCGGCGCGGTGGCGGCCAAGGACAGCGCGCAGATTCCCTCCACGCTGATGTTCCTGACCGGCGGCGACACCACCGTGCGCGGCTACAGCTACAAGCAGATCGGCACCGTGCGCGCCGACGGCACCACCGTGGCCGGCCGCTACCTGGGCGTGGCGAGCGTCGAGTGGCAGCGCCCCTTCGTCTACAACAACAAGCTCACCGACTGGGAGAGCGTGATGTTCGTCGATGCCGGCGCCGTGGCCGACAAGCCCGCCGAGCTCAAGCCCAAGGTGGGCGTGGGCGTGGGCGCGCGCTGGCGCAGCCCGGTGGGGCCGGTGCAGGCCGACCTTGCCTACGGCGTGGACAGCAAGAAGTTCCGCCTGCACCTGCGCCTCGGCTTCACCTTCTGATTGCCCGCCGATGCAGACCGAAGCCAACCACACCGATCCCGCCGGCGCACCGACGCATACGCCCCCCGCCGCACGGCGCTCGCGCACGCGCCGCGCGCTGCGCGCATTCGCCTGGACCGTGCTCGGCCTGTTCGTGGCCGTGCTGCTGCTGGGTGCGGGCGCGTGGTGGTGGCTGGGCTCCAACAAGTCGCTGGCCTTCGCGCTCGCCCAGGCGGCGCAGCGCCTGCCCGCCGGGCAGACTCTGGAAAGCCGCGACGTCACCGGCTCGCTGCGCACCGGCGGCCACATCGGCTGGCTCAAGTACCAGAGCGAGAGCATCGCCGTCGAGGTGAACGACGCCACCATCGGCTGGCAGCTCGCGCCGCTGTTCCAGCGCAAGGTGCAGCTCGGCGAGGTGCACGCGAAGCAAGTGCTGATCGAAAAGCGCGGCCCGCCGAGCGACAAGCCCGCGGAGCCGCTGCAGCAGCTGGCGCTGCCGGTCGATGTCGACGTGCCCTTTCGCATCGACGAAGTGCGCTGGGCCGGCCCGCCCGCGCTGCAGGCGCTCAACCTGTCGGGCAGCTACAGCTACAAGGCCGCCGAGCATGCGCTCGAAGTGAAGGGCGTGGACATTGCCGACGGCCACTACAGCGCGCGCGTCAAGCTGCAGGGCCCCGCGCCGATGGCGATCGAGGCCTCGCTCAACGGCCGCGTGAAGGCCCCGCTCGCCGAGGACCGCGACATCGACGTGCTGGCCGAAGCCACCGTCAAGGGCACGCTCGCAGACACCGAAGCCCGCCTGCAGGTGGCCGCCGAGCTAAAGCCCGCAGAGGAAAACGCCGACGCCCCGATGGAAGCCAGGCTGCAGGCGCAGATCGCGCCGTGGCTGCCGCAGCCGGTGATCGACGCCAAGGCCGACCTGCGCAACGTCGACGCCTCCAGCCTGTGGCCCGGCGCGCCGCAGACCCGGCTCACCGGCACCGTCGAACTCACGCCCGACGCCGACACCGGCCCGGCCGCATGGAAGGCATCGGCCGACATCCGCAACAGCGTGGCCGGCCCGTGGGACGAAGAAAAGCTCCCGGTCGAACAGGTGCAGGCCCGCGTCGGCTTCGACGGCACCAGCTGGACCATTCCCGAAGCCACCGTGCGCGCGGGCGGCGGCCGCATCGACGCGGCCGGCAAGTGGAGCCCCGCGCCCGCCCCCTGGCAGGCCCAGGCCACCGTGCGCGGCGTGCGGCCCGGCGCGCTGTACAGCGAGCTTTCCGGCGCGCCGGTGAGCGGCACGATCAAGGCCGAGCAGAAGGAAAGCACCATCAGCTTCGACGCCGCGCTGCGCGCCGAAGGCGGCGCCGGCAGCAAGGCGCTGCCCGGCTTCGCGCTCGACCGTGCCCTGGCCCAGGGCCAGTGGAAAGACCAGGTGCTCGACCTGCGCACCCTGCGCATCGAAGCCCAGCGCGCCAGCCTCGACGGCAAGCTGCAGGTGCGTGTGGCCGACCAGGCCGGCAGCGGCAAGCTCAACCTCGTGTTGCCGGGCGGCAGCGCGCAGGTCGAAGGCCGCATCGCGCCCACCACCGGCGGCGGCGACATCAAGGCCAGCATCGACGATGCCGACGCCGTGCAGCGCTGGGTGCAAAGCCTGCCGGGGCTGTCGAACGTGTTCGCGAACGCCAGCGCCAAGGGCTCCGCCAGGCTCGATGCAAGCTGGCAGGGCGGCTGGCAGACCATCCAGCGCCGCCTGCAGAACGCGAACGCGCCCGCACAGCGCGGCATTGCCGAGCCCACGCTCAAGGCCATGCTGGGCGTGCCCAAGCTCGACCTTCTTTTGCCGGCCTCGGCGCCCGGCGCCGCCGCCACCGCCGTGCAGCTGAACGGCCTGCGCGCCGAACTCGCGGGCAGCCTTGCGCAAGCCAGCCTCACGCTGCAGGGCGAAGCCACCACCGGCACCCAGAAATTCACCATCGACACCCGCGCCAGCGGCGGCCTCGCGGGCACCGACCAGTGGCGCGCCGCGCTCGCCAGCCTGCGCCTGCAGGCCCAGGACAGCGCCCGCCCCGGCGCCCCCTGGGTGCTGGAGCTGAGCCGCGAGGTGACGGCCACCATCCGCAGCACCAGCGGCAACGCCGCGCGGCTGGATGTCGAAGCATCCGCCGCCGCGGCCACCCTGCGCGGCCCCGTGCCCGGCACGGTGCGCATCGACTGGCAGCCGCTGCGCTTCAGCCAGAGCGGCGCGGCGCCCAACCGCGTGTTCCGCGTGCAGTCCAAGGGCCAGCTGCAGGGCCTGCCCATGGCCTGGGCCGGCGCGCTCGGCGCCAACACCACGCTGGGCGAGTACGGCATCAGCGGCGACCTGATGTTCGACGGCGACTGGGACATCGACGCCGGCGACACGCTGCGCGCCAAGGCCCGCATCGCGCGCCAGAGCGGCGACATCCGCGTGCAGGCCGGCGAGGCCGCGCTGGTCACGCGCATCGTGAGCACCGGCACGGGCACCGCCAGCGAACGCACCATGAACTCCGCCACCGCCCCCAACGGCGTGGAGGCCCCCAGCACCCCGGCCGGCCTGCGCCAGGCCGAACTGCGGCTCGACGCCCAGGGCGACGCCGTGCGCGCCACCCTGGCGTGGGACAGCGAACGCGCCGGCAAGATCAACGCCGACATCGACACCCGCGTACAGCAGCGCGCCGGCGGCTGGCAGTGGGCGCCCGACGCGCCGCTGGGCGGCACCATCAAGGCCAGCCTGCCTAACCTGGGCGTGTGGTCGATGCTCGCGCCGCCGGGCTGGCGCATTGCCGGCACGCTCGACGCCGCCGCCACCCTGTCGGGCAACCGCGCCGTGCCGCGCTGGAACGGCACGCTGGGCGCCGACAAACTCGCGCTGCGCGCGCCGGTCGAAGGGCTGGACCTGCGCGACGGCCGGCTGCGCGCCTCGCTGAACGGCGAGCGCGTGGAAATCACCGAATTCACACTCAAGGGCGGCGCCGGCAGTTCCGCGCGCATTGCCGGCCAGAGCGGCAACCGCAGCACCGCGGCCAGCGAGGCCCGCTCCGACGGCGGCACGCTGTCGGCCACCGGCGACCTCAGCTGGGGCCCGGCCAGCGGCACCGCATCGGGCGTGCGCATGGCCATGCAGGGCCAACTACGCGCGCTGCGCGTGCTGGTGCGCACCGACCGGCAGGTCACGCTCTCGGGCGACCTGCAGGCCAAGCTGGACAACGGCCAGTTCACCGTGCGCGGCAAGCTCAGGACCGACCGCGCCGTCATCATCCTGCCCGACGAAACCGCGCCCAGCCTGGGCAGCGACGTCGTCGTGCGCTCCGCCGCCAAGGACCGCGAGGCCGCCGAGGCGGCGAAACGCGAATCCGAGCGCGCCGACGCCCAGGCCGCAAAGCCGCAGACCGCCAAGCCGCCGGACATCGTCGTCAACTTCGACCTGGGCGACGACTTCGCGGTGCAGGGCCGCGGCATCACCACCCGCCTGGAAGGCGACCTGGAAATCCGCAGCACCCGGCTGAACGCCCCGCCGCGCATCACCGGCGAGGTGAAGACCGTGAAGGGCCAGTACCGCGCCTACGGCCAGCAGCTCGACGTGGAAACCGGCGTGGCCCGCTTCAACGGCCCCTTCGACAACCCCGCGCTGGACATCCTGGCCATTCGCCCGAACCTGTCGCAGCGCGCGGGCGTGCAGATCACCGGCACCGCGCAGTCGCCGCGCGTGAAGCTCTACTCGGAGCCTGCCCTGTCGGACGCCGAAACCCTGTCATGGGTGATTTTGGGCCGCGCATCGGCCACCAGCGGCGGCGAATCGGCGCTGCTGCAGCAGGCCGCGCTGTCGCTGCTCGGCAAGATCGGCGGCAGCGGCTCCGGTGGCAGCCTGGCCAGCCGCTTCGGGCTGGACGAACTGGGCTTCAAGGGCCCGGGCAGCGGCGGCGACCTGCGCGAATCGGCGGTGACGCTGGGCAAGCGGCTGTCGAAAGACTTCTACATCACCTACGAGCGCAGCATCGGCGGGACCTTCGGCACGCTGTTCATCTTCTACGACCTCACCACCAGACTCACGCTGCGGGGGCAGGCGGGGCAGACGAGCGGGCTGGATCTGATCTATACGGTGAAGTACGACTGACCGGGAAGGCGTGCCGCCAAGCTGGTAAAGTGCGGGCCGCTGCCCTCTGTCTTCGTAGTTCAATGGATAGAACGGGGTCCTCCTAAGACTCAGATACAGGTTCGATTCCTGTCGAAGGCACCACACATAGTCAGCATCCAAAAGCCGCTAGCTCCTCAGCCGTGCGTTTTTTAGTCAGCGGGTGTTTCCACCGCTATGCCGCCTTGAGCATCGCGGCCTGCAGGTCCCAGATAGCAGACCATCTGTCGCCGGCAAATGCGCAGGAAGCAAATAAAACTTTCTCTATGTTCCAGCGGCAGCCCCGCGCGCGCAGTGCTACGTGCGCCGTTGATCGCAGAACCGCGCCATCTGCTGAGCTACTGGTGAATCGTGCGCCTTGGACAGTGCCCCTGCCGCTTTCTCAGCTGCAAGCAGGTGCGCTTGAAAAGCAGCCCACGTTTCACCTGATCCTGCAATAGCGCAGGCACGCCCCAAAATTCAAAATTGAGGCAAGAAGAGCGTTACTTTGTTGTCGGACAGCCATCGGATTGGCTCGTGCGACGGCAACGATAGTGGCGTCCAAACGCGCCTTGGTGCATTATTTCCACGTAGGAGGGAAGTTTGCATGCAACTCGATATGGAATTGCGCAGTGCGCTGGAAGCGCTTAGCGAACTCTCGGCGCAGACGCCCTCCTGGTCCTCTGTTCTTTCGACAGCCAATCGATTGGTGGGGAGCGATGCAGCTGTGCTCATCATCTTCAATGGCGAAGACGTCGTCGACGTCCAGCAGTCTGGAGCTGACGCCGCGGCGGTCCGAGACTATGAAGACCATTTCCATACCGAAGACGTGATGACGCTACCTGGAGTGGCTAAGCCACCGGGTACTTGGCTCGATACGCAGATTCTTATTCCTGAACCGAAGCGGCAGCGTAGCGCCTACTACGTCGACTTCATGTGCAAGCACCGCATGAGGCAGCTTTACTCGTTTATTTTTGAGAATGGTCCCAGCCGTCGAACCAGCTTGGGCTTTCAGAGAGAGTCGTCGAAGGATGGGCTGTTGTCCTTCCTTAACAGTGAGCGGATTCGTACATATACGCAGGCATTGCAACAAGCCGTGGAACGGCGGCGGGCTCACGCAGCGTCGTGGTTGTCAACCACAGACACCGCTTTTGACGCTTTTGCCGAGGCCAGTTGCTTGGTACACAGCTCGGGCCAGATCGTCCATGCATCGCCGGCAGCGAAGGAGCTATTCGATTCGCGAAGCGGCGTCATCGTTACAGGTGGCCGGATTTCTCACCATGGCCTGGCCGAACGTTCGCGGTTGGAGGCCACCTTGCTTGAGGCGAGTGTCACCGGCCAGGTTCGGCAGCTCGTTTTCCGCGACTGCCGCACGGGCCTGCCGGTTCATCTGGAACTGGTGCGCGCCAATCCGCTGCTTCGCCTTGGTGAAGAGCCGTTGGTTTTCATTCGACTTCGCCGCGCCGCACAGCGGACAGTGGCATCGCCAGAGCGGCTTTTGCAGGAGCTCGGTGTCACGCTGGCGGAGGCGCGCGTCCTGCATGCGCTGGCCTCTGGAGTTTCAGTGAGCAATTACGCAAGAAACAGCGGGGTGTCCATCCACACCGTGAGAAAGCAGGTAGCGACATTGATGCTCAAGATGAATTGCACAAGACAGATCGATCTGGTTCGCGCCGCGCTCGAAATTCAGGACTGAGAGGAGCATAAGTCTGCTCCCGTAACTCATTTTGATGATGCCCTCGTGCCGATTTTTCTGAAGACTGCGCGGCTGTGGAAACACGCCATTCAGTAATACAGATTTTTTCGCGAGGAGCCAAAAATGAGAGAGTCGATCAGACGACAGTTGTTGTGCATTGCCGGGGCCGGATTGCTGGCCGTAGGTGGCTGCGGCGGGGGCGGGGGTGGAGACGGCGGTGGGTTCTTCTTGCCCCCGGCCAGCACATCAGGATCCCCAGCACCGCCCGCCAAAGGCACGGCCACGCCCACGACACTTGCCGGCGTCGCGGCGACCGGCGCACCCTTCGCCAAGGCGGCCATCACCATCGCCGATGCCACTGGTGCCACCGTTTGCAATACCGAGACAGATGACAGGGGTGTCTACAGTTGCTCGCTGCCGGCAGGTACCAAGGCACCGCTGGCCGTCCGCGCATCGAGAGACGATCAGGTCTTTTACAGTGTGGCAGCAACAACGTCCGGCATCGCGAATGTCACGCCTCTGACCACCGTCGTGGTGTCCCGGCTCTCACCAAACGGAAATCCCGCAAGTCTTGTCGGTGCGCTGCAGAGCAAGCCAGAGACTGTCACCCCCGAAACGCTCTCCGAACAGGTGGCAGCGTTGAATGCTGCCCTGCAGCCAGTTCTCGGCAGCCTGGGCCTGACGGCGGGAAACTTGCTGTCCGATGTCATGGTGGCCGATGGCACCGGACAAGACAAGCTGCTGGACTCTTTGAGCGTCACGGCTCGCCCGGACGGTACCGCCGCCAATATCGAGATCACCGTCAAGACGGCTGACGGCACGCCGGCCAGCATTCGTTTTCGTAGCGACGATGCCAGCATTCCTAAGATTGACGCCGCAGTAAAGGTGGCTGACGTACCTCCACCGGACGTACTGGCAGACTTGTTCAAACGCCTTACCGACTGCTACGGCGTGCCGCTGACGCAACGGGTGCGTACAGCCAGCGACGATTCCGGTAACGCTGTGGGCGGGCCTGCGGACATTGCCGCAAGCGTTTGCCGCGAACTCTTCGTTGGCGAAGACCCTTCGACCTTCTATAGCAACGGGGCCACAGTAGGTCGATCAGCCTCCAACACCGGAGCGTTTGCGAGCCTGTTTCGCGGCGGCGCCACTGGGCTCCAGTGGGATCAGGGCAATGTAGAGTTTTTCCGGCCGAACGGCGACATGGTGCTGAGCTACCGCACGAAGGATGCACAGGGTGCCACCGCCTTCGAAACGCTGGGCGCGCGCAAGGTCAACGGCAAGCTCAAGCTCGTTGGCAATGGTTATGCATATCGGGCTACCGTGCAGCCGTACCAGCAGCGACGGGACTTGCTCAACACTCCCGGGTTCAGCCACTACGGCTCGGGGTATGACGTAACCATCCCCAACCTCACTGACAACAACGGCAATCCGATTTTCCAGAAGGCCGTGGTGACAGCACCATGGGGAACGCAATTGACTTTCCTGCCCAGCGTTGGCTATTCGTCACTGAGATTCGGCAAGCCCAACGGCACCGTTACAGGAAGCTCGGTGTACCGGTTGCGAGGCGAATACGTGAGCGCAAGCACCGGGGGAAATCCGGCCGACAAGGAAGGTTCACTGACCTATGCGGAGCCTCCGTACAGCGACATGCAAATCGCAGCGCTGACTAACCAGGGTGTCTGGAGTATCGAGTTCTTTCATACGGACACTGCCAAGCCCAATGTGACACAAACAACCCGCACGCTTTCTCGTGCGCTGACTATTGGAGAATTGCGGCAGTGGCCGCTGGCACGCTTATCGGATGGGTTGCGTGACTTCCTGAAGGCCGGTTCGAGCACCGGCTATCTTCTTGTAAACGCGCCAATGTCGCTCAATTTCAGCGGTCCCTCCGACGGCCAGGATGGCTGGGTAGTTCCTGAAGGAGCGTTGCCGCCCACTCAACTCTCGGTGTTTGGCAATGCGCCCTACGGCAGCACCACTGCAGGTCAGAACGGCGCTGGCTTCAACGATTCATCGACGTTCCCGAGCAGCGCCCGCAAGACGGTCGTCTACTGCTCAGCGCAGACGGCATCTGACAAGCACTGCGACAGCAGCGACGCCACAAAGTACGCGAAGAACTCGACACTCAACACCTTCCAGCTACAGGGCACAAACCGGAAGCAAATGGAGTTCAGCACATCGATCGGGGTATACAAGCTGCAATAAAGCTGATGAGGCGGCTGCCCGGCCAATGGATCGGGCGGCGGTCTTCAACTGATTCAAGAAAGTCGGCGGCACACGTCAAGCACTGTGCCTCGCGCCCGCTACGCGCAAGCCCAGAACTTGCGCTGCGTATTTTCCGACCGGCTCATGTCTCCATAGGCGCAGAGAAACCGCTCGCCCTGATCGTGCAAGAGGAATAAACCGACGAGCCCTCTCCCGGCAAGTACCGACACGTGAAAACGAGGCGAGTGGCGGAATGGCAAGTCGAGTTTCTTACTCGTCCGCGCCGGACGCCGCGCACGATTCCAGACTTCCTGGCTCCAGATGCGCCACCGAACCGGCTTGCGATCATTCGTGGGCAAGCCCGACCGCGCCGACAGCGAGCGCTGAACTTCACCATTCGCGGGACTCGGCGCTCTCCTTGCCTGCTGGTGATTGCCAACGAAGGTCATCCCTTTGTGACGCGACATCGCCGAGTGTCACTTTCCCATCCGATCCGAGAACTACTGGGCATTCCCTGTTGCCTATGCGCCCCCATTCGTCTCTACAGTAAACGCCCTCGTCCCCCAACACCCCACCAAGTGGCCAAGGAGCGCATCCCCCTCAAGCACCCGAACGAATGAACCGCACCGCCTCGCAGCGGGTCATCGGCGCGCCGCCGCATCGATGCAAATGCGAGGTATCAAAAGGCGACGGCCGGGATGCGTCAACAACCCGGCCGTCTGACCAAGTGAAGTGCCCAAACCTCGAAAAGGAAGCACCCCAAATGGCTACCCCAAATATAGCCCGCCCCTCCACGCCCCTGGCTCACGCAGAGGCCCCGCCCGACGCAGCAACGCTCCTGGAGGAAAAGAGCACGCAGCTCTATTCGCTGCTCTGCTACTGCCACGGCAACGGCCCGCCGCAGCAGGAAGACGCAGGACCGGAACATCGCGGCAACGTGTTCTGGCTCGCATCGGAATTGGCGAGAGAAGTGATGAACCTGATCCAGGTCTGCATCCCGCGCGAGCGATAAGGGGCAGGCAGCAGCGGCCGATCCCAAAGCTAACATCGCCCGCACCGCAAGCACCCGCTTGTGTTCCCTGCCTTCGTTCCGCCATGTCCCTCACCCTGCAGTTCATCGCCGCCATCGCCCTGCTGGCCGCGCTTCACATCACCGTGATGGCCGTCCTCGCGCGCGTGCTCGGCATCACGGTTCGCGAGGTGTCGCTGGGCTTCGGCCCGACTCTGCTGTCCATGGGCATCTTCCGCCTGCGCGCGCTGCCGTTCGGCGGCGCGGTCATGCTCAAGAACACGCTCACCGACACCAAGCCGAACAACGCCGCGCCCGATTGGGCCGACGACGCCTTCGACACCCAGCCGCGCGCGGTGCGCGTGCTGCTGCCGCTGTCGGGCATTGCAGCGCTCATCGCCGTGGCCTTCGCGTTGCGGCCCGACGCGGCATGGGGCAGCATCGTCAACGGCTTTGCGCAGATCGTCACGGGCGCGCTCTCGCCGCTCTCCACCGCGCAGCATCTGCTTGGCGGCGCGACGCATGCAGGGTCGCTCGGCTTCGCAGCGCTGCTCGGCATGCTCGCAGCGAAGTTCGCCGCGCTGAACCTGCTTCCGCTGCCGACGATGGGCGGCGGCCAGGCCTTGCTGGCGTTGCTCGACCCGTGTCCGCACGATCAGCCGCGCTGGAAGGAGCTGCTGATGCAATGGTCCGCGTGGCTGGCGATCGCGCTGGGCGCGGCATGGATCGTGGCCATCGGCGTGCTCCTCGCACGCTGAAGCAAAGACGAAGAAAGCAAGGCCGCAAAGTCCTGCGGCCCCAACTGTTAATTCCCGGTAACACGGCACGGCTCCAATCGGGCGCGGGAACGTTCCCAGCCTTCTTCTTCATCGCAGCCCCCGTGACTTCCGCCACCGACCCGCGCCCTCCCCGCCCCCTCAACATCCTCGGCCGCCGGCTGCTGGCCACTTTCAGCGTCGTGCTGCTGCTGACCCTTGCGGGCTCGGGCATCGGCATCTGGTCGCTGGCCAAGGTGACCGGCGCCACGCATGAAGCCATCCAGCACAACGGCGTGTCCGAACGCCTGGTGGTCGACGCCTACCGGCTGCAGGCGATCAACGCCGAGCGCTACAAGGCGATGGCGCTGAGCTCCGAGCCCGAGGTCGGCGAGATCCTCGCGGCCGACATCCAGGCGACGGAGAAGCAATACAACGCGCTGATGCAGCAGGTCGGCCAGCGCCTGAAGTCCGAGCCCGACCGCGCATTGCTCGCGCAGATCGAAACCCCGGGCACCGACTTCAAGGCGGCCGTGAAAGAGCTGATCGCTGCGCGCGACTCGGGCCTGACAGAGCGCATCCGCAACGTCTATTCGCAGCGCTTCCAGCCGGGCTCGGCCGCGCTGCTGGCGGCGGTGTCCAGGCTCGCGCAGGCGCAGCGCGACGCCATGGATGCAGCCGACGCCCGCATCGACGGCCTGAGCGCTTCGGCGCGGCTGGCGCTGGTGGTGTTCTGCGCGGCGGCGCTGCTGGTGGGCGCGGTGCTGGCGCAGTGGCTGGTGCGCAGCATCAGCAGGCCGATCCGCGCGGCCGGCGAAACGGCCCAGCGCGTCGCCAGCCTCGACCTGCGGCAGGACATCGAGGGCCACGCCCGCGACGAGGCCGGGCAGATGCTGCAGGCGCTGGGCGCAATGCAGGGCGCGCTGCGCGAACTGGTCGAACGCGTGCGCGAGTCGGTGCAGAACGTGCGCGTGGCGGCCGGCGACATGGCGCAGGGCAATTCGGAACTTTCGTCGCGCACGGAAGAAGCCGCGTCGAGCCTGCAGCAGACGGCTGCCGCGCTGGAGCTGGTGATGCGCAACGTGGCGCAGTCGAGCGAGGCCGCGGGCCGGGCCGAGCAGATGGCGGGCGCCGCGGCCACGGTGGCGGCGCAGGGCGGCGAGGTGGTGTCGCAGGTGGTCGGCACGATGCAGGACATTCACCGCGCCTCGCACAAGATGGCCGACATCATCGGCGTGATCGACGGCATCGCGTTCCAGACGAACATCCTCGCGCTCAACGCGGCGGTGGAAGCCGCGCGCGCCGGCGAATCGGGCCGGGGCTTCGCGGTGGTGGCGGCCGAGGTGCGGCAGCTGGCCACGCGCTCGGCGGCGGCGGCGCGGGAGATCAAGGGGCTGATCGAAAACTCGGTGCAGCGCATCGAGGCCGGCACGCAGCTGGCCGACAGCGCGGGGCAGACGATGGGCCGCATCATGGCGTCGATCCGGCAGGTGGCGGGCACGGTGAACGACATCACCGAGGCCACGCATGCGCAGACGCGCGACATCGGCCAGATCAACACCGCCGTCTCTCGGCTGGACCGCATGACGCAGCAGAACTCGGCGCTGGTGGAAGAGTCGGCCGCCGCGTCGCAAGGCCTGCGCGACCAGGCACGCAGCCTCGAGGCGCTGATCAGCCAGTTCGTGCTGCCGGGCGACGGCGAGGCCGCGCGGCAAGACGCGCAATGGCTGCCGGCCCGGGGCAATACGCCGGCCCGCAAGGCGCGGCTCGCAGCAACGCCCAAGGACCGCCTGCTGCCGGCCTGAGCAGCCGCATCGGCGAATCAGCGAATCAGGTCCATCGACGCGACCTGCGGCGTGACCTTGGCTTCTGTCGCGGTCAGCAGTTGCCCGTTCGATTCCTTCCAGCACATGAGGTTGGTCAGGCCCGAGCCCGCCGGGCCGGGCGCCTGGATCGACACCGCCTTCCACCCCTTGCATGCGCCGCCCACGGTGGTGGGCCGGTCGAGAAAAACGTACTCGGTGCCGGCGTCGATGCGCATCACGCCCACCACGCCGGGTGGAAACGGCTTGCGCGTCTGGGCGGATGCCGCGCACGCGGCGGCTGCCATGACGATGCCGATGAAGAAGATCCGCCCCATGCCTGCTGCTCCGGTGTTGTCGAGGCCGGATATTACTTTTGCGCTTCCGCCCGCTCCCGCCACGGCTTGTGCGCCCCGTCGACCGATCGCGCGCTGACGAACTGGCTGGCGCGCAGCTTCATGCGCTCGACGGCGGCGTCGAGCGAGGGCTGGGCCATGATCACGACCTCGCCATGCCGCAGGCCGTCCAGCGCGATCTCGGCCACGCCGGCGTAGCCGCCGCTCACGCCCTGCTTGAAGTGGAACGAACAGGACCAGCCGCCCTTCAGGTCGACGGAAATGGGATGTGAGGTCAAGGGCGCGCGCGCTCGAAGACTGCCTGCCATCGTGCGAAGCGGGCATGTCCGTGGGTTGGAGTTTTTGTCGGCCCAGTGTCGCCATGGCACCGGCCGGGTCAATCCCATGAACGGGTTAACTGGCGCGCCGTCGTGCGCCGCGCGCTCACACCACGCGGTGCTCTTCCACCACGAAGGCCGTGATCTCCGCCAGGAAGGTGAGCGCATGCGCCATCGTCACCCGACCCTGCGGCGACGCGAAGGCGGCGTTCAGCGTGTCGGTGTTCTCGAACCACAGCTCGACGATGCCGTCGATGGGCAGCTCCGGATAGCCGCAGGGCGTGCCCTTCACGAACTCGCGCGCGGTCACCACGTTCTGGCGGTAGCCGCTCACGCCCGGCATGCGGCGCACATGGTCGGCATGCACGCGCCATTCGCGGCGGAAGTCTTCTTCGGATTGCGCGGCCGGCCGGCGCAGCAGCGAGATGCGCTTGAGCAGGCCATGGGGCTCGGGCGGCAGCGCGATGACTTCGGTCTGCGCGACGCTCACGATGTGCAGGCCGCCCAGAAAGTGCTCTTCGTCGGCGCGGATGGCAGCCGCCAGTTCGCCGTGGCCGAAGGCTTGCGACGCCTGCGCGGCCTCGTCGAAGCGCAGTTGCGAGAAGCCGTCGAAGTCCCACGGCCCGCGCGCGAAATCGATGCCGCGCTGCAGCCGGTCGACCACCAGGTTCTGCCGGTAGGCGCGCAGCGTGGGCAACTGCGCCACCAGCGGGCCGTGCCTGTCGCGCCAGTGAGTGCGGAAGGCTTCGTCGGTCCACGCAGGCTTCTTGCGGATCAGGCCCATGCGCAGGCTGGTGGTGGTGGTTGCTGCGGTGCTGGTCGGTTCGGTCATTGGGTGCCTGTCTCCTTGTCGCTGGATGCCGCCGCCGCTTCGGCCCGCGCGCGCGCCAGGCCCGGCGCGCGCTTGGCCAGCCACACGCCGTGGCGCACCGGCCAGCGTTCGTAGCCGGGGTCCGCGCCGAGCGCGGCGGCCGCGTGGTGCGGCCAGTAGGGGTCGAACAGCGCCTCGCGGCCCAGCGCGATCAGGTCGGCGTCGCCGGCGGCGAGCACGGCCTCGGCCTGCTGCGCGTCGACGATCATGCCGACGGCCTGCGTGGGCACCTGCGCCTCGCGCCGGATGCGCGCCGAGAACGGCACCTGGAAGCCCAGCCCGCGCGGCACCGGCAGCGCGCGCGTCTCTTCCGTGAGACCGCCGGAAGAACAGTCGATCACGTCGACGCCGCAGCGCTTGAGCTCGCGCGCGAGCACCACCGAGTCGTCCAGGCCCCAGCCGTCGAGCGTGCCGTCCACCGCCGACAGGCGGCAGAACAGCGGCTTGTGCGCAGGCCATGCGGCACGCACGCGCCGCGCGATTTCCAGCGCCAGCCACATGCGGTTGTCGCGGCTGCCGCCGAGCGCGTCGCTCCGGTGGTTGGCGTTGGGCGACAGAAAACTCGCCACGAGGTAGCCGTGCCCGAAGTGCAGCTCGACCACGTCGAAGCCCGCCTTGTCCGCGCGCACCGCCGCATCGACGAAGTGCTGCACGACCGAGGCGACGCCGTCCGCGTCCAGCGCGCGTGGCGCCGACCAGCCAGGTCCCGCCGCGAGCGCGCTCGGGCCCAGGCGCTCCCAGGGTTCCTCGTCGGCGGCCATGCGCGCGTCGTCCAGCGCCGCGCCCCCTTCCCACAGCGGCTGGCTGCCGGCCTTGCGCCCCGCGTGCGCCAGTTGCACGCCGATGGCGCTGCCCTGCGCATGCACGAAGTCGACCACGGCCTTCAGCGGCGCGATCTGGCTGTCGTTCCACAGCCCGAGGTCGGCAGTGCCGATGCGCCCGCGCGGATCGACCGCGGTGCTCTCGGTGAGGATCAGCCCCGCACCGCCGAGCGCGAACTTGCCCAGGTGCACCATGTGCCACGGCGTGGCATGGCCACGGTCGGCGGCGTGCTGGCACATGGGCGAGATGACGACACGATTGGCCAGCGTGAGGCCGCGCAGTTGCAAAGGCTGGAACAGCAGGGGAAGAGAGTCGGACATGAATGGCAGGGATCAGGGCGCGACGGCCGTGGCGGCGGGCCGCGTGCCCAGCCAGGTGCCGCTCATCACGGCGACGAAGCCGAGCAGGTGCCACCACGTGAGCGCTTCGCCCAGCAGCAGCGCCGCGAACGCGACGCCGAACACCGGCACCCAGTAAAGAAAGACGGCCGTGCGCGCCACGCCGATGACGGAGATCGCACGGTTCCAGATGAGGTTGCCCGCCGCGGTGGCGGCAATGCCGGAGAACAGCACCAGCGCCCACGGCCACGCGCCGGGAAACAGCTCGGCCGCGCCCAGCCGCGAAGGCCCGAGCAGGGTGTGCAGCACCAGCATGGCGGTGCCGATCATGTAGATGACCCAGCTGATCGACAGCGGATCGATCTGCCGCGCGAGCCGCTGCACGCCCACGCCGCCGATCGCGAAGCTCACCACGCCCAGCGCCAGCATCAGGTCGCCGATGCCGGCACGCGACAGCCCCGCGCCCGGGTGGCTCAGCACCACGGCCGCCACCCCCGCGAAGCCCAGCGCCACGCCCAGCATGCGCCGGGGCGTGAGGCTTTCACGGAACACCAGCGCGGCCATCAGCGCCGACACCAGCGGGCTCAGCGCCATGATGAGCGCGCCGTTGGTGGCGGTGGAGCGCAGCAGGCCCTGCGCGAACAGGATCTGGTTGGCATAGACCATGAGGAACGCGCAGCCCGTCATGGCCGCGAGCTGCCGCGCGCCAAGCGCGGGCACGCCGCCCCGGCGCCACAGCACGATGGCCGACAGCGCCACGCACGCCACCGCCATGCGCAGCGCGGCCAGCGGCAGCGACTCGAAGGACGTGGTGAGCGCCTTCACGGCGGACACGTTCACGCCCCACAGCACCATCGCCAGGAGCATCCAGCCCTGCACGGCGGCGGGTGTCGCGCCAGGTGGCGGTGTGGACTGTTTCATTTCAGATGTTCGAGGAGCAGTGCGCGCCCCGCGAAGCGTGGGCCTTTCGGGAGCGCCCGCGGAACCGGCTCTGCCGGGCCGCAGGGTGCGCCCCCGCGAGGGGGTGTCCGAGCCACACGAAGTGGGCGAGGCTGGGGGTGGTCAACCTTCCAGTTCGTTCCACATCTCGATGTCGCGCTCGGCGGTCCAGATGCGCGGGTGGACGTGGCCGGTGGCTTCGTCGTACGCGCGGGTCACGTCGAAGGGCATGCAGTGGTCGAAGATCACCCAGTGGCCGTAGGTGGGGCGCAGCGCGGCCACGGTTTCCTTGTAGATCGCGTTCAGCGTCTTGCCCTGGGCCACGCCGTTGTTGACCAGCGTGTACACGTCGGAGATGAAGGCGCGCGTGGAGGCGATGGCCTTGCGCACGTCACTCGCGTTCTCCAGCGCGGCGCCGCGGCCGGGCACAAGCTTCTCGAAGCCGAAGCCCGCGAGGCGGTCGAGCGTGGTGGGCCAGTCGCGGAAGTAGCAGTCGCCGGCGTAGGCGGTGCTCTGGTATTCGACCAGGTCGCCGGCAAAGCAGATCTTCTGGTCTTCCAGGTAGGCGATGGTGTCGCCCTTGGTGTGGCCGCGGCCGACTTGCGCGATCTTCACTTCGAGCCTCTTGCCCAGCCACACGCTCATGGTGCCGTCGAAGGTCATGGTGGGCCAGGTCAGGCCCGCGGGCACGCTCTCGACATTGCGGAACAGGCGCGGGAAGCGGCCGATCTCGCTGGCCTTGTCCTGCTCGCCGCGCTCGACGATCAGGTCGTAGGTGTCGCGGCTGGCAATGATCTGCTCGGCGCCTTCCTTGAAGTAGGCCGACGCGCCCAGCACGCGCACCGCGTGGTAGTGGCTCAGCAGCACGTACTTGATGGGCAGCGGCGTCACTTCGCGGATGCGGCGGATCACGTCCTGCGCCATGGCCGGCGTGGCCTGGGTGTCGACCACCATCACGGCCTCGTCGCCGATGAAGATGCCGGTGTTGGGGTCGCCTTCGGCGGTGTAGGCGTAGGCGTTCTCCGAGAGGCGGGTGAACGAGACCTTCTTTTCTTCGAGGTCGGCCTGGCTGGCGAATTTCTTGGTGGTGGCGGTCATTGGAAGCGGTCCTTTGAAGTGAGCGGTGGCGTCAGTGCGTGCCGAGGTACGCGGACTTCACCTTGGGGTTGTCGAGCAGCTCGCGGCCGGAGCCTTCGAGCGTGATGCAGCCGGTTTCCAGCACATAGGCGCGGTCGGCCACGCCCAGCGCCTGCTTGGCCATCTGTTCCACCAGCAGGATGGTCAGGCCTGAGCTGCGCAGCTGGCGGATGGCGTCGAAGATGTCCTTGATGATGAGCGGCGCGAGCCCCAGCGAGGGCTCGTCGAGCAGCAGCAGGCGCGGCTCGCTCATGAGCGCGCGGGCAATGGCCAGCATCTGCTGCTCGCCGCCCGACAGCGTGCCCGAAGGCTGGTGCTGGCGCTCCTTCAGCCGCGGGAAGCGCGCGAACTCGCGTTCGATGGCGCTCTCCACGAAGGCCTTGTCGTTGCGGCGCGAGTAGGCGCCGAGCATCAGGTTCTCGCGCACCGTCTGGTCGGGGAACACGCCCCGGCCTTCGGGCGACAGCGCCACGCCCAGGCCCACGCGCTTGTGCGAAGGCACGTGGGTGCAGTCGTTGCCGTCGATCAGCACGCGGCCCTCGGCCACGGGCTCCAGCCCGACGATGCTCTTGAGCAGCGTGCTCTTGCCGGCGCCGTTGGCGCCGATGATGGTGACGACCTCGCCCGCGCGCACTTCCAGGCTCACGCCCTTGACGGCCTCGATGGCGCCGTACGAGACCTTCACCGATTCGATTTTCAGCATGATGGTTTCGGTCTTTCTGCTCAGGCGGGCATGGCCGTGGCCAGCGCCTCTTCTTCTTCGTCGTCCACGCCCAGGTAGGCCTCGACCACGCGCGGGTTGGCCTGCACCTCGGCGGGCTTGCCCTCGGCGATCTTGATGCCGTAGTCGAGCACGATCACGTGGTCGGAGATCGACATCACCAGGTCCATGTGGTGCTCCACCATCAGGATCGACACGCCGCATTTGCCGATGCGCAGCAGCAGCTCACCGAGCTCGGCCGTCTCCTGCGGGTTCAGGCCGGCGGCGGGCTCGTCGAGCAGCAGCAGTTGCGGCTCGGTGGCCAGCGCGCGCGCCAGCTCCACGCGGCGCTGCAGGCCGTAGGGCAGGCTGCCGGCGGGCCAGTGCGCCAGGTGGCCGAGGCCGACCAGGTCGAGCAGCTGCAGCGCGCGTTCACGCGTCTCGCGCTCCTGCCTGCCGGCGGTGGGCCACGCCACCAGCGACGACAGGAAGCCGTTGCTCATTCGGCTGTGGCGGCCCAGCATGACGTTGTCGAGCACCGACAGGTCCGCGAACAGGCGCAGGTTCTGGAAGGTGCGGCCCATGCCCAGGCAGCAGATGGTGTGCGCCGGCTGGCCCACGATGTTCTGGCCCAGGAAGCGGATCACGCCCGCATCGGGTTCGATCACGCCGGTGAGCATGTTGATCATGGTGCTCTTGCCCGCGCCGTTGGGCCCGATCAGCGCATGGATGTGGCCGCGCTGCAGGCGGAACGACACGTCCTGCGCCGGCTTCACGCCGCCATAGGACTTGGTCACGCCCTGCACCACCAGCAGTTCGCCTTCGCCGCCCGGGCCGATCTGGCCGGGCACGCCGTTGCCGCCCGCGCCTTCGCCGCGATGGCGCGACTTCATGAACCACTTGTTGAACAGGCCCACCACGCCGCCGGGCATCACGTACAGCGCGAACAGCAGCAGGAAGCCGTACAGGAAGTGCTGCGCCGAGGGCCAGCGCGCCAGCAGCGCGTCGGTCAGCGTGAGCAGCACCGCGCCCACCAGCGGGCCGTACATCGAGCCCGCGCCGCCGAACAGCACCAGCAGCAGGATGAAGATCGACAGGTGGAAGGTGATGAAGTCGGAGTTGATGTACTGGTTCTGCTGCGCCACCAGCGCGCCCGCGATGCCGCAGGTGACGGCCGCGACCACGAAGGCCATGACCTTGGCGCGGTACACGCGCACGCCCACCGAAGACGAGGCGATCTCGTCCGCCTGCAGCGACAGCAGCGCGCGGCCGAAGCGCCCGCCCAGCAGGTTGCGCAGCAGCAGGTGCAGCGCCGCGCACAGCACGATGCCGAGGATGACCCACTGCGTGGTGTCCAGCGGCGCGCCCTTCCAGGTGAGCGGACGGATGCCGTAGATGCCCTGCGCGCCGCCGAACACGTCGGTCCATTCGCCCACGAGCTTTTCCACCACGATGCCGAAGGCCAGCGTGACCATGGCCAGGTACGGCCCCTTCACGCGCAGCGAAGGCAGCGCGATGAGCACGCCGCACAGGCCGGAGATGACGGCGGCCAGCGCAAGCGCGAGCCACGGGTCCATGTCGGTGCGCGAAGTCAGCAGCGCCACGCCGTAGGCGCCGGCCGCGAACAGCCCGGCCTGGCCGAGCGATTTCTGTCCCGCGTAGCCCACCAGCACGTTCATGCCGGCGGCGCACAGGTAGTAGACGCACATCATGAAGGCGATGCGCAGGTAGTAGTCGTTGCCGGACATCGACACGATGCCGATCAGCACGGCCGCGAACGCGACCACGCCGGCGGGGTGGGCGAGGCGCTTCATACCTTCTCCACCGTCGAGCGGCCGAACAGGCCCGTGGGCCGGAAGGCCAGCACCAGGATGACGAGCGCGAACACCGCCACCTCACGCCACTGCGCCTGCCACAGGTTGACCATCGACTCGAGCACGCCGAGCAAAAAGCCGCCGATCACGCAGCCGCGCGGATTGCTCAGCCCGCCGATCATCGCGCCCGAGAAGCCCTTGAGCCCCACGGTCAGCCCCATGAAGAGCGATGCCTGCGCGATGGGCGCGAGCAGGAAGCCCGAGAGCCCCGCCAGCGCCGAGCTGACGACGAAGGCGCCGATCATCATCGCGTTGGTGTTGATGCCCATCAGGCTGGCCACGTTGCCGTTCTGCGCCACCGCGCGCATGGCCTTGCCGACCATGGTGCGGTTCATGACGCGGTCGAAGCCGAACATCACGACCACCGCCACGCCCAGCGTCAGCAGCTCCTGCGGGCGTACCCCCACGCCGAACATGCGGATCACGGTGTCGCCCACCGGCGCGGGCACCACCACGGGCTTGGGGCCCCAGATGGCCAGGCCCACGCTCTGCAGGATCACGCCGAAGCCCAGCGTGCTCATCACCCACGCCATGCCTGGGCGGCCCGCGAACGGACGCACGCCCAGCACGTAGAGCAGCCAGCCCAGCAGCCCCATCACGCCGAGCGCGGCCACCAGCGCGAAGAGCTGCGCGCCCGCGCCGGGAATGGCGTCGCCGAAGGTGGTGGAGTCGAAAGGCTTGCCCAGCACCAGGAACAGAGCGCTCATGCCGATGAACGCGCCGGCCGAGACGAACTCGCCGTGCGAGAAGTTCAGCGTCTTGGTCGTCGTGAACGTGATGCTGAATCCGAGCGCCACCAGCGCATAGGCACCGCCGACGGCGAGCCCGCTGATGAGCGCCTGCAGGAGCGCTACAACCATGGTCTGTGTCTCTTCTTGCTTCTTGCTTTGCTTACTGCTTGAAGTCGGCCGGCTTCAGGCCGTCGATCAGCGCGTCGCTGTAGGGCAGCAGCTTGCCGTCCTTCCAGCGGATCCACACCAGGTCCTTGGCGGTCAGGGCTTCGTGGTTGGTCTTGCTGAAGGGCTTGTCGTAGGTCTTGAGGACGCCCTGCACCGGCGTCTTCAGGTCTTCGAGCGCGGCACGCACGGCGGCGCCGTCGGTGCTGTTGGCCTGCTTCATGGCCTGGGCCAGCAGCTGCATCGAGTCATAGCCGTGCAGCGCGAAGGAGAACGAGCCCGGCGCCTTCAGCTTGCTGCCGATGCGGTCGAACAGCTTCTGCTGCGCGGGCGTGCGGGTCTCGCTCACGGTGCGCATGAAGATCGGCTTCTCGGCCAGCGCCTTGCCGGCCGCGTCGTAGAAGGTGATGTTGTCGGCGGCCCAGGAGGTGAGCGTCAGCGGGAAGTAGTTGATCTTCTCCATGCTGCGCACCAGCTGCGCGATGGGCGTGCCCTGCGCCCACACCACCACGGTGTCGACGTTGGCGGCCTTCATCTTGCTCAGCTGCGAGGTCATGTCGGTGTCGCCGACGCCGAAGCGCTCGGTGGCCGCGATCTTGATGTCCTGCAGCTTGGCGATTTCTTCCATGTCCTTCAGGCCGCCCTGGCCGTAGCCGGTGGTCTCGGCCATGAGGCCCACCACCTTGGAGCCGGCGGCGTTCTTCTTCACGTAGGCCATGAGCGCGGCCACCTGTTCGCGGTCGACCATCGAGACGCGGAACATGTAGTTGTCGGCGCCGGGGCTCATGGGCTTGGTGATGTCGGTGCCCGAACCCACGTTGCCCAGCACCGGAATCTTCTTCTGGTTGGCGATGTGCTTCCACGCCATCGCGTTGCCCGAGTTGGTGGGGCCGAACACGGCGACCACCTTCTCGTTGTCGATCAGGTCGCTCATGTTCTGGATCGACTTGGGCGGAGCCGACACGTCGTCGCGCGTGACCAGCGCCAGCTTCTTGCCCAGCACGCCGCCGGCGGCGTTGATGTCGGCAATGGCCGCTTCCATGCCCAGCACCGCGGCCTGGCCGCTCTGCGCCGAGGGCGATGCCGACAGGTCGCCGTTGTAGCCCAGCTTGATGTCTTGCGCCAACGCACCGGCGGTGAAGGCGGCGAACGCAGCCGCGGCGAGCAGGGTCTTGTACAGACGAAGGGTTTTCATTTTTTGTCTCCTGATGGATTGACGGACGGGGAAGCGAAGGGAAAGCGCAGGCGGCTCAGACGGCAAGGAAGCCGCCGTCCACCGGCAGCACGATGCCGGTGACGTAGCGCGACATGTCGCTGGCCAGGAAGATCACCGGGCCGACGAGGTCTTCGGTCTGGCCGACGCGGCCCATGGGGATGCGCGTCATGAACGATTCGAGGCGGCCCGGGTTGTCGCGCGTGGCGGCGGTCATGGGCGTTTCGATGACGCCGGGCGCGAGCGCGTTGACGCGCACGCCGGCCGGCGCCAGCTCTTGCGCGAGCGACTGCGTCAGCATCTTGATGGCGCCCTTGGACGGTGAGTAGCCCAGGCTCGCGCCCTGCCCCGCATAGGCGGCGATGGAGGCGATGTTGATGATCGAGCCCTTCGTCTGCTTGAGCACCGGAATGAAGGCCAGCGTGGTGTTGAAGGTGCCGTGCACGTTCACGTCGATGGTCTTCTTCCAGTTGGCGGCGGCGTTCGGGCTCGCGGTGGTCTCGCGGATGATGATGCCGGCGTTGTTCACCAGCAGGTCGACGTTGCCGATCTCCTTGCCCACGCGCTCGGCGAGCGCATGGCAGGCCTCGGGCACGGTCACGTCGAGCACGAAGGACCAGGCTTCGCCGCCTTCGTTGCGCACCAGCTGCGCGGTCTCGCGCACGGTGGCTTCGTTCATGTCGGTCACGACCACGCGCGCGCCGGCCTGCGCCAGGCCGAGCGCGAGCGCGCGGCCGTTGCCCTGCCCCGCGCCGGTGACGAGGGCGAGGCGGCCTTCGAGCAGGCGCGGCGCGACGTTGGAGGGAAAGGCCATCGGTGTCTCCTTCTATGTATGTACGGAATGCGGATGCTTCGATTGCGGGAGGGCTCAGGCCTTGCGGCTCACGGGCACGGCTTCGCGCTGCTCCACCTTCAGCTGCACCGCCGCGGCGGCCTCGGCCTGCGCGAGCTGCAGGCCCGCCACGTAGCCGAAGGTCAGCGCCGGGCCGAGCGTGATGCCCGCGCCGGGGTAGTTGCCGCCCATCACGCTGGCCGCGTCGTTGCCGACGGCGTAGAGGCCCTTGATCGGCTGGCGGTTGGCGTCGAGCACGCGGGTCTTCTCGTCGGTGACGAGGCCGGCGAAGGTGCCGATGTCGCCGACCACCAGCCTGATGGCGTAGTACGGGCCGTTCTCCAGCGGCGCGACGCACGGGTTGGGCGTGACGTTGGCGTCGCCCTGGTAGCGGTTGTAGGCCTTGCTGCCCTTGCCGAAGGCGGGGTCGTCGCCGGTGCGCGCGCCCTTGTTGAACTCCTGCACGGTGGCTTCGAGCGTGGCCGGCGCAATACCGATTTCCCTGGCCAGTTCGCCGACGGTGGCGCCGCGCTTGAGGTAGCCGCTCTTCAGGTGGCGGCCGATGGGCAGCGGCGCCGGCGCGACGCAGCCCAGGCCGTAGTTGCGCAGCGCCTTGTGGTCGCACAGCAGCCAGGCCGTGACTTCGGGTTCGCCGTCGCTTTCGCAGGCCTTGACCATCGCCTGCACGAAGTCGTGGTACGAGTTGCCTTCGTTGGCGAAGCGCCTGCCCTTGGGCGTGACCGCGATCACGCCGGGCTTTGCGCGGTCGATGAAGTGCGGCATCACGCCCTTGGTGCCGTCGGGGCGGGTGGTGACAGAGGCCGGCACCCACGCGGCGGCATGCGGAATAGTGCCGTCGACGCGGCCGCCCACGGCTTCGGCCAGGCGCAGGCCGTCGCCGGTGTTGGTGGAAGGCGAAGGCGAGTAGTGCTCCTTGCCGGTCGGTGCGTGCGGGAACAGCTGCTTGCGGCGCTCCACGTCGTACGGGAAGCCGCCACAGGCCAGCACCACGCCGCGCTTGGCGACCACGCGCACGCTCTTGCCTTCGTGCTGCACCACGGCGCCGGAGACGCCGTCGTACTCGACCACGAGCTTCTTCACCGGCGAAGAAAGCCACACGGGAATGTCCAGGTCCATCGCGGCCTTGGCGAGGCGGCCGGCCAGCGCGTTGCCGTTGGTCAGCGTCATGCCGCGGCCGTGGCCCAGCACGTCGAGGAAGTGGCGGGTCAGCCGCTTGGTCACGTACCAGAACGAGGTGGGCGACTTGAACGCCCGCATGAAGTGTTTGATCTCGGGGCCCGAGCCCAACATCATTCCGAACACGGTCAGCTCGGGCAGCGGCGGCGCCAGCAGCTTGACGCGCTTGCCGAGCTCGCGGCCGTCGAACGGGCGCGTGACCATCGAGCGGCCGCCCTGCTGGCCGCCGGGCGCTTCGGCGTGGTAGTCGGGGAACACGGGCGGCATGTCGAACTGCACGCAGGTGTTGCGCGTGAAGAAGTCGATGGCCTTGGGGCCCATGTCGAGGAAGGCACCGACGCGCGCCGCATCGAAGTGCGTGGTGGTCTCGTGCTTCATGTAGGTGAGCGCGGCGCCCTCGGGCTCGTGGATGCCCTGCTCCGTGGCCAGGCGCGTGCCCGGAATCCACAGCCAGCCGCCCGAGCGCGCGGTGGTGCCGCCGAAGCGCGGCTCCTTGTCGACCACCAGCACCTTCAACCCCTGCGAAGCCGCCGTGATGGCGGTGGACATGCCCGAGGCGCCGCTGCCGACGACCAGCACGTCGCATTCAAAAGTGTTCTGTTCCATCTCTGCCTGTTTCGCTTGTTTGTGTACGACTTAAGTTGCGGCGGAGTTTAGGCAGCGTTATTGATATGGTCAAGTCGTTTAGTTACTATCAGATGATCAGTCATCATCGATTGGCTGTGACAATATCAGTAGAAACCCTGATGGATATACTCGCCCCCACCCTCATTCCCCACGCCGGGCGCCCCATGGAAAAGCCAAGACGTGGCATTCAGTCAGTCGAAATCGGAACGCAGCTGCTCGTGGCGCTGGGTCGGCACGTCGCGCCGATGGCGCTGCGCGACCTGGGCAAGGCCGCGGGCGTGCCCGTGGGCAAGGCACACCCCTACCTCGTCAGTTTCCTGAAGGTGGGCTTCGTTGTGCAGGACGGCGCGGGCCGCTACGAACTGGGGCCGCTGGCCCTGCAGCTGGGTCTGGCCAAGCTGCAGCGGCTCGACCCGATCAAGGAAGCGTCGCCGCTCATCGAGGCGCTGGCCTCGGAAACCGAACAGAGCATCGCGGTGGCCGTGTGGGGCAATTTCGGACCGACCGTCGTGCGGCTGGAGGAACCCATCCACCCGCTGCACGTGAACCTGCGCACCGGCACCGTCATGTCGCTGGCCTACACGGCCACCGGGCGGCTGTTCGCGGCCTACCTGCCGCCCAAGGTGGTCGAGAAGATGATGCTCGAGGACCTGGCGCGCACCCGCCCGGCCGACGGCCGCGGCTCCACCACCGAGCTGTCGCACTCGCAGATCGAGGCGCTGTTGGTCGAAACCCGCCTGCACGGCATGTCGCGCACGCTGGGCCAGCCGATTCCCGGCATCGACGCTTTCTGTGCGCCGGTGTTCGACTCGACCAACAACCTGGTGCTGGGCATCACGGCCATGGGCCCGGAAGCCACCTTCGACAGCGACTGGAACGGCCGCGTGGCCGTGCCGCTGAAAGCCTGCGCGCTCGAAATCTCGCGCAGGCTCGGCTTCGTGCCGATCGACGAGGCCAGCTGAAGTTAACCTCGCGTTAACTACCAATGGTCAACTTTTAGCGACAATTCTTCGCAATTGGTAGCGTGAGTGTGACTTTTGCAGCCGCGAATCGAACGCGGCCGTTCGAAGTCTTCTTTAATCGGAGTCGTTCATCCATCAACGAATCCGCCAACACACTCATGAGGTTCGGAACCCGCCGCAACCTGGTCGCCCCGCCCGACGACCGCTGCTATCCCATGCACGGCACGGCCGCCTGCGTGATGGCGCTGACGCAGACCGGCGCCTCGGCATCGGAGCTGTTGCACGGCACCGGAATCGACGAAAGCGAGCTGATGTCGCATTCGAGGAAGGTCTCGTATGCGCAGATGCAGACCATTCTTCGCAATGCGGTGGCGCTGTCGCCGGGACCCGAAGCGCCGTTCGAGGCGGGCCGGCGCGTCAGCCTGGCTTCGCTGGGCGTATGGGGCATGGGCATGAGCAGCGCGCGCACCTACCGGGAACTGGCCGACTTCGTGGTCAGGTACCAGTGGGTGCTGGGCCCGATGGTCGCCTTCGAGTTGCATGAGGCCGGCGGCAGCGCCTGGTGGACCTACACCCCGCTGCTGGTCTCGAACCCGCACAGCACCGAATACCAGATGAGCATGGAGTTCGCCCTGTGCATGGGCTACCGGATGTCCGAGATCGCCTTCGGCCCCGGCTTCAAGGCGCTCGCGATATCGCTGCGCTACGACGCGCCCGCCCATGCCTCGCTGTACGAGCATTTCTTCGGCTGCCCAGTGCACTTCGGCCAGCCGCACGACGGCTTCCATTTCGATCCGGCCCTGCTCGAGCACAGGTTGCCGCACGCCAATGCGGTCAGCATGGCGATGGTGCGCGCCGGCTGCGAAGTGCTGCTGAAGAAACTTTCCTTGCGGGGCAGCATCGAGGCGCGCGTGCGCGAGCTGCTTGCGGCACAGCACGCGGAAAAGCCCGCGCCGGACATCGACGACATCGCGGGCGAGCTGAAGATGAATCCGCGCACCTTGCGGCGCAGGCTGCAGGAAGCCGGCACGTCCTTTCGCGGACTTCGCTCGAACGTGCTGAAGGACCAGGCCATTGCCTACCTGCGCGACACCGACCTGACGCAGGAAGAAATCGCGGCGCGGCTCGGCTTCAGCGACGGTTCCAACTTCCGCCAGGCCTTCAGGCGCTGGACCAGCCGGCAGCCCGGCGACTTCAGGCCGAAGCGGGCAGCAGGCGCGCCGCCGGACGACGACCCCGAGCATCTGTAGGCACTCGCCCACGCACTTGTCTAGCTTTCTCCCGCATGTGCCCGCCGCCGCCGCGGCGAACCTTCAGGCTTACTTAGTTGGCTTTGGAGACCTGAACAATGAAAAGCATCATCCTCTGGCTTTGCGGCGTGCCGCTGGTCGTGATCATCGGCCTGAAGATCTTCGGCATCCTCTGACCCTCCAAGGAAACTTCCCACGTTACCGGTTGCTCGAGAGAAAGTTCCTCCTCGCGGCGCATCCGCGCCGTTAAGCGCTCCTTCGGGAGCGCTTTTTTTGGGCCATGCCCGGCGGATCAGTGGGTTTCGCGGCGCAGCTGCTGCACGTCTTCGTGCAGCGACACGGCCCATTCGCGGCGGTCGCGGCCGTGCGACGGCTGCGGCTCGCCGTAGCGCACGATGGCCAGCAGCGGCGGCGCGCGCAGCGTGTTCCACAGCGATGCAAGCAGGTTGTCGTCGCCGATGTAGCGCGGCGCCTGGCTGGTCTCGCCGGTGGCCGCATCGGCAAAGCGCAGCGCGGCCGGCAGCACCGGCGCGCCCGCTGAAATGGCCGCCTGCAGCAGGTTGGCATGGAACGGCAGCAGGCCGCGCCCGTCGCTGGTGGTGCCTTCGGGGAACACGCCGATCAGGTCGCCACCGCGCAGCGCCTCGGTCATGTGGTGCACCACGCGCAGCGCGTCGCGGCGGCGCTCACGCTCGATGTAGAGCGTGCCGGAGCCGGTGGAAAGCGTGCCGATCAGCGGCCAGTGCTTGACGTCGGACTTCGACACGAAGCGCACGTGGCGCGCGGCATGCAGGCAGGTGATGTCGAGCCACGACAGGTGATTGCAGATGAGCAGCACAGGCCCCTCGGCCGGCGGCGTGCCCTGCACCTTGAGCGTGATGCCCATGATCTGCAGCATGCGCCGTGACCACGCCTGCACGCGCGCGTTGCGCTCTTCCTGCGGAAGACTTGGGAACTTGTGGCGAATGGTCCACCAGCCCGCCAGCGCGTGCGCCACTGCGTGCAGCAGGCGCGCGCAGGCCTTCAGGGAATGAAGCATAGGGCGTGCGTCCTCTCAGCTTTCAATGCGTGATCGCGGAACACCGCGGAACCGGCTTTGCCGGGCCGCCGGTGTTGCCCCCTGCAAGGGGGTTGGCGTAGCGACACGAAGTGCGCGAAGACTGGGGGTGAGCTTCATTTCTAGCCGTGGACTACGCGGCCCGCCACCAGCGTGTGGCGCGCGCGGCCCTGCATCGGATAGCCCGAGAACGGCGTGTGCTTGCCCTGGCTCTTGAGCGCGTCGGGCCGCACCTGCCACTCGAGCGCCGGGTCGACGATGCACAGGTCGGCCACGCCGCCCTCCACGATGCGGCCGATGCCGGTGTCCGCGTCTGCCGCGGCCAGCAGGCGGGCGGGCGCCGAGGTCACGACCTCGATGGCGCGCGCAATGCCCGCACCGCTGCGCTCGCTCCACAGCAGCGCGAGCGGCAGCAGCAGCTCGAGCCCGGTGGCGCCCGCTTCGGCTTCGGCGAACGGCAGCGTCTTGGCGTCGGCCTCGACCGGCGTGTGGTCGGACACCAACGCGTCGATGGTGCCGTCGGCCAGCGCGGCCGAGAGCGCATCGCGGTCGCCCTGCTGGCGCAGCGGCGGGTTCAGGCGCGCGCGGCTGTCGAAGTAGCCGATGTCGGTGTCGGCCAGGTGCAGCGAGTTGATGCTCACGTCGCAGGTCAGCGGCAGCCCCTGCGCCTTGGCCTCGCGCACCAGCGCCACGCCGCGCGCGCTGGAAATGCGGCACAGGTGCACCCGGGCGCCGGTGGCCTTCATCAGCTCGACGATGGTGAAGATGGCGATGGTCTCGGCCGACACCGGCACGCCGCCCAGGCCCAGCCGCGTTGCCAGCGGGCCGCTGGCGGCGACGCCCTTGCCCAGGTCGCGGTCCTGCGGGCGCAGCCACACGGTGTAGCCGAAGGTGCTGGCGTACGACAGCGCACGCTGCAGCACCTGCGTGTCGGCCAGCGGCACGTCGGCCTGGCCGAAGCCGATGCAGCCGGCCTCGGTGAGCTCGGCCATCTCGGTCAGCACGCCGCCGGCCAGGTTGCGCGTGAGCGCGCCCAGCGGGAACAGGCGGGCGCCCTGCAGCTTTTCGGCGCGGAACTTGAGCATCTCGACCAGGCCGGGCTCGTCGAGCACGGGGTCGGTGTCGGGCGGGCACACGAGGCTGGTCACGCCGCCGGCGATGGCCGCGGCCATTTCGCTTTCGAGCATGCCTTCGTGTTCGTAGCCGGGCTCGCGCAGGCGTGCGGCCAGGTCGACGAGGCCGGGCGCGACGATGCAGCCCGCGGCGTCGATGGTGCGATCGGCCTTGAAGCCGGCGGGAACGCCGGCGCCGATGCCGGCGATCTTTCCGTCGGCGATGGCGATGTAGGCCTTCTTGTCGGTGCGCGATGCGGGGTCGACGACGCGGCCGTTGGTGATGAGGATGTTCATGCGTCTGTGCTTCCGGTGACAGTCATGGCCTTTTCGGGAAACACCGTGGAGCCGGCTTTGCCGGGCCACTGGTGTTGCCCCCGGCAGGGGGTTGGCGAAGCGACACGAAGTGCGCGAAGACTGGGGGCGAGCAACATGTCTATGCTTCGTTGCCTGCGACGATGCTCATGACGGCCATGCGGACCGCGATGCCGAAAGTGACCTGCGGAAGGATCACGCTCTGCTTGCCGTCGACCACGGCGGAGTCGATCTCCACGCCGCGGTTGATGGGCCCGGGGTGCATCACGATGGCGTCGGGCTTGGCCAGTTGCAGCTTCTCCGGCGTGAGGCCGAAGGTCTTGAAGAACTCCTGCGACGACGGCAGCAGCGCGCCGCTCATGCGCTCGTTCTGCAGGCGCAGCATGATGACCACGTCGCAGTCCCTGATGCCTTCCTCGAGCGTGTGGAACACGCGCACGCCCATGCCGGCCATGTCGGCGGGCACCAGCGTCTTGGGGCCGACCACGCGCACCTCGGCGCAGCCGAGCGTGGTGAGCGCGTGGATGTCGGAGCGCGCCACGCGCGAATGCAGCACGTCGCCGACGATCGCGACCGTGAGGTTCGAGAAGTCTTTCTTGTAGTGGCGGATCGTGTACATGTCGAGCAGCCCCTGCGTCGGGTGCGCGTGGCGGCCGTCGCCGGCGTTCACCACGTGCACGTGCGGCGCGACATGCTGCGCGATCAGGTACGGCGCGCCCGACTCGCTGTGGCGCACCACGAACAGGTCGGCCGCCATCGCGCTCAGGTTGGCGATGGTGTCGAGCAGCGACTCGCCCTTGGTGGCCGAGGAGCGCGCGATGTCGAGGTTGATGACGTCGGCCGACAGGCGCTTGGCCGCGATCTCGAAGGTGGTGCGGGTGCGCGTGCTGTTCTCGAAGAACAGGTTGAACACGCTCTTGCCGCGCAGCAGCGGCACCTTCTTCACCTCGCGGTCGCTCACGCTGGTGAAGTTGGCGGCGGTGTCGAGGATGTGCGTGACGATGTCCTTGGGCAGGCCCTCGATCGACAGCAGGTGGATCAGCTCGCCGTGCTTGTTGAGCTGGGGGTTTCGCTTGTAGAGCATTACTTGCTTTCCTCCACCTTGAGGCTGAATGCGCCGCTGTCGGCTCGCGCCAGTGCCAGCAGCTGGGTGGCCGGCAGCGTGAGCGTGGTGGCGGCAAAGTCCGCGGCCACCGGCAGCTCGCGCCCGCCGCGGTCGACCAGCACCGCGAGCCGCACGCAGGCCGGGCGGCCGAAGTCGAACAGCTCGTTGAGCACCGCGCGGATGGTGCGGCCGGTGTAGAGCACGTCGTCGAGCAGCAGCACGTCGGTGCCGTTCACGTCGAAGGGCAGCGCCGTCTGCGCGCTGGCCGACAGGCCGCGCCGGGCGAAGTCGTCGCGGTGCATGGCCGACGAGATGACGCCCGGCGCACCGGGCAGGCCCAGGTCTTTCTGCAGCCGCTCGACCAGCCAGGCGCCGCCGGAAGTGATGCCGACCAGCCTGGTTTCAGGGCGCATCAGCGTCTTTACGCCGGCAAGCAGCGTCTTGTAAAGCGCTTCGGCATCGGGAATTGAACTCACGTGAGACTCCTCAGGAATTGCTCCAGGATGATGCAGGCGGAGGCGGCATCGGCATCGCGGGCGCCTGAAGACAGGGCCTCCGTGGTGCTGTAGCGCTCGTCGACCTCGAACACCTGGAGATTGAAACGGCCCCGCAGCTGCCGCGCGAACTTCTGCGCGCGGCGCGTGTTCTCGTGCGGGGCGCCGTCGGGGTGATAGGGAACGCCGACCACCAGCGCGTCGGGCTGCCATTCCTTGATGCGCGACTCGACCTGCGCGAAGCGGGCGTCGGCACCCTCGGCCTTGATGGTCGCCTGCGGGGTGGCGGTGCCCAGCAGCCGGTTGCCGCTGGCCACGCCGGTGCGCTTCAGGCCGTAGTCGAAGGCCAGGAAGGTCTGGAAATGGGCGGAAACGGCGGCAGGGGTGGCAGGGACGGAAGAAGCGGGAGCGCCGGGAGCGGGAGCGTCTGGCATGACGGCGTTCAGGCGTGTCCGGCCAGCGGGGAGAGCTTCCAGGCCTCCAGGCCCAGCAGCAGCAGCGCCTTGTCGTAGCGCTGGTCGACCGGGGTGTCGAAGATCACGGCCGGGTCGGCGCCGACGGTGAGCCAGCTGTTTTCGGCCAGTTCCGACTCGAGCTGGCCCTCGCCCCAGGCCGAATAGCCCAGCGAGACCAGCACCTTGCGCGGGCCGGCGCCGGTGGCCAGGGCCTCCAGCACGTCCTTGGAGGTGGTCATCTCCAGGCCGCCGGGGATGGTCATGGTCGAGGCGTAGACCGATTCCTCGGGCTTCTCGGCCTGGGTGAAGACGGGCTCGTGCAGCACGAAGCCGCGCTCGGTCTGGACCGGGCCGCCCTGGAAGACGGGGGCCTCGCCCAGCTCGGGGCGGGCCAGGTGCAGTTCGATCTTCTCGAAAAGCACCTTGAGGTTGATGTCGCTGGGTTTGTTGATCACCAGCCCGAGCGCGCCGCGCTCGCTGTGTTCGCAGAGGTACACGACGCTGCGGTTGAAAGTTTTGTCTTCCATCCCGGGCATCGCTATCAAAAAGTGATGCGTGAGGTTCATCGGGGCAGAATCGGCAGCCATATGCCTCCGATTTTACTGGCCGTCGACAAGACCTATCCCAAAGGGCTCATGTGGTTCCGCCGCGACCTTCGCGTGGACGACAACGCCGCCCTCTACCGCGCGCTGCGAGCCTGCCGTCAGGTCGTCTGCGTTTTCGTATTCGACAAGGCGATCCTGGATCCGTTGCCCGCCGTCGACCGGCGGGTGGAATTCATCCGCGAATCCCTGGTGGAACTGGAAGCCGAGCTGCGCGCGCTGGGCGGGGGGCTCATCGTGCGGCACGGGCTGGCCGCGCATGAGATCCCGGCACTGGCCCGCGACCTCGACGTGCAGGCCGTGTTCGCCAACCGCGACGACGAGCCCGACGCGCTGGAACGCGACGCCAAGGTGTTCGGCGCGCTGGCCAACGCCGGCGTCACCTTCCACACCTACAAGGACTCGACCGTCTTCGACCGCGACGAGGTCATGACCAAGACCGGCCAGCCGTACACGGTGTTCACGCCCTACAAGCGGGCCTGGCTGGCCAAGGTCGACTCGTTCTTCCTCAAGTCGTACCCGGTGCGCGGCCATGCCGACGCGCTGGCGCCGCCACCCGAGGCCTACCGCGAGCCGGTGCCCACGCTGCGCGAGATCGGCTTCGAGAAAAGCAACCTGTCGACGCTGGAAATGCCGACCGGCACCAAGGGCGCCGGCGAACTGTTCGAAGATTTCTTCGAGCGCATCGACCGCTACGACGAAGCCCGCAACTTCCCGGCGGTGCGCGGCCCCAGCTACATGGGCGTGCACCTGCGCTTCGGCACGGTGTCGATCCGGCAGATGGCGAGCCTGGCGCACCAGCTCTCGCTGCAGGGCAATGCCGGGGCGGCGACCTGGCTCAGCGAGCTGATCTGGCGCGACTTCTACTTCCAGATCCTGGCGCACTTCCCGCACGTGCACACGGGCGGCGAGTCGAAGAGCTTCCGCCCCGAGTACGACAAGATCCAGTGGCACCACGGCAAGCATGCCGACCAGCTGTTCGACGCCTGGTGCCAGGGCCGCACCGGCTACCCGCTGGTGGACGCGGCCATGCTGCAGATCAACCAGAGCGGCTACATGCACAACCGCCTGCGCATGGTGGTGGCGAGCTTCCTGTGCAAGGACCTGGGGCTGGACTGGCGGCGCGGCGAGGCCTACTTCGCGCTGCACCTGAACGACTTCGAGCTGGCGTCCAACAACGGCGGCTGGCAGTGGGCCAGCTCGAGCGGCTGCGACGCGCAGCCCTACTTCCGCATCTTCAACCCGGTGACGCAGAGCGAGCGCTTCGACCCCGAAGGCAAGTTCATCCGCCGCTACCTGCCGCAGCTGGCGGGGCTGTCGAACGCGGCGATCCACGCGCCCTGGATGGCGTCGCCGGTGGAGCTGGAGGCGGCAGGCATCAAGCTCGGCGAGACTTATCCCAAGCCGGTGGTCGACCACGCCGAGGCGCGCGAGAAGACGCTGCAGCGCTACGGCGTGGCGCGGGCCAAGGCGCTGCAGAAATGAAAAAGGGGCCGCGAGGCCCCTTTCCGTTTCCGGGCAGGCGCGAACCTCAGGCGGCAGCCGCCACAAGCGCCGGCTCGCTCGTGTACGCACGCACCAGGCGCAGCAGTTCTTCTTCCGAATACGGCTTGCCCAGGTAGTGGTTCACGCCCAGCGTGCGCGCATAGTCGCGGTGCTTCTCGGCGATGCGCGAGGTGATCATGATGATCGGCAGCTCGGCCAGGCCGGCGTCGGCGCGGATGTTGCGGGCCAGGTCGAAGCCGTCCATGCGCGGCATCTCGATGTCCGACAGCACCACCGCCGGGCGCTCCTGCTGCAGCCGTTCGAGCGCCTGCAGGCCGTCGGCCGCGAGCGACACCCGGTAGCCTTCGCGCTGCAGCAGGCGCTGCGTGACGCGGCGCACGGTGATGGAGTCGTCCACCACCAGCACCAGCGGAATCTGCGGCGCCACCGGGGCCAGCAGCGCCGGCTCCTGCGGCACGCCCTGCTGCGCCTCGGCCGACGCCGTGCGGGCCGGTGCCGCCGCCAGCGCGGCAGCCTGGCGCTCGCGGGCCTGCTCGCCGTGCACCGCCGCCAGCGCCACAGGGTTGTAGATCAGCGCCACCGCGCCCGAGGCCAGCACCGAGATGCCGGCCAGGCCGGGCAGCCGCGCCAGCTGCGGGCCGAGGTTCTTCACCACGACTTCCTGGTTGCCCAGCACTTCGTCCACGTGCAGCGCCACGCGCTGCGCCGCGCTTCGCACGACCACGAGCGTGTTGTTCTTGGCCGCCGCGTGTTCGCTTCGGGCGGAGGCCTGCAGCAGCGCGCCGGCCCAGTAGAACGGCACCTGCTCGCTGCCGAAGGGATGGCTGTTGTGCAGGTAGGCCGCTTCCAGGTCGGTGCCGCTCACGCGCTGCACCAGTTCCACCAGGTTCGACGGCACGCCGATCGACACATCGCCCGCGCGTAGCATCACCACGTGCGTCACGGCGGTGGTCAGCGGCAGCACCAGCTTGAAGGTGGTGCCCTGGCCCGGCGTGCTGTGCGTTTCGATGCGGCCGCCGAGCGCGGCGATCTGCGCGCGCACCACGTCCATGCCGATGCCGCGGCCGGCGAGCTCGGAGACCTGCCCCGCCGTCGAGAAGCCGGGCTTGAAGATCAGCTCGGTGGCTTCCTCGGCGGACAGCTCCTGGTCGGCGCCGATCAGGCCCAGCACGCGGGCGCGCTCGGCGATGCGCTTGTTGTCCAGGCCGGCGCCGTCGTCGCGGAAGCTCACCGAGACGTCGTTGCCCTCATGGTGCAGGTCGATGACGATCAGCCCGCTGGCGTCCTTGCCGGCCTTCTCGCGCGCAGCCGCGTCCTCGATGCCGTGGGCCACGCAGTTGCGCAGCAGGTGCTCGAAGGCGGGCGTCATGCGGTCCAGCACGCCGCGGTCCATTTCGATGGAGCCGCCGACGATGTCCAGGCGCACCTGCTTGCCGGTGTCCTTGGAGGCCTGGCGCACCACGCGGTAGAGGCGGTCGGAAATGCCTTCGAACTCCACCATGCGCGTGCGCAGCAGGCCGCGCTGCAGTTCGCGCGTCTGGCGCGCCTGCACGCTGAGGTCGTCTTCCGTCGCCTGCACCGTCTTCTGCAGGGTGCGCTGCACGGTGGCCACGTCGTTCACCGACTCGGCCATCATGCGCGTGAGCTCCTGCACGCGGGTGAAGCGGTCGAACTCCAGCGGGTCGAAGCTCTGCTGCGAATCCTTGGCCTGCGCCAGGCGCGACTGCATCTGGCTTTCGGCCTGCACTTCGATGTCGCGCAGCTGCTGGCGCAGGCGGTCCAGGTTGCCCGTGAGGTCGGCGAGCGAGCCGCGCAGCTGGCCCAGTTCGGCCTCCAGGCGCGAGCGCGTGATGATGACCTCGCCGGTCTGCGCGACCAGGCGGTCGAGCAGCTGGGTGCGGATGCGCACGGCCTGGCTCGACACGGCGCGCAGCGGTGCGAGCAGCGTGGGCGCCGGGCGCGGCTGCAGGGCGGACGCCGCCGTGGCCGGCGCGATGTCTTCGGCCGTGTCGTCCTCGTCGCCCAGCACGGGCGCCGCGTTCTCGTCGTTGGCCGGCACGCCGGCTTCGGGCGCGACCTGCACCAGTTGGGCGGCCGGCGCGGAAGCGCTGGCGCTCGCCACCAACTGGGCCAGCTCGACCTGCGTGGCGTCGTCGGCCGCGCGCAGCGCGTCGAATGTGGCCTGCAGCGCGTCGAGGCGGCCGAGCAGCTTCTCGACGTCGGCGCGCTCGGCGCCCTGCGAGCCCAGGAGTTCGATCTCGGACTCCATGCGGTGCGCGCGTTCGCCCAGGCGCATGGCGCCGGCGAGGCGGGCGCTGCCCTTGAGCGTGTGCAGCGTGCGCAGCACCGCGGCGCGGGGCGCGCTGTCGTCCGGGTGGTGCGCCCACTGGCGCAGCGATTCGCCCAGCTGGGGCAGCAGTTCGGCGGCCTCTTCCTCGAAGATCGGGAACAGGTCGACGTCGACCGCGTCGGCCAGGTCGATGGCGTCCTCGGAGTCGTCGAGCGCCACGTCGGCGATGCTGTCGGTGGACACCACCTGCTGCAGCGGCCGGGCTTCGGCGCGCATGGCGACTTCGGTCGGCATCGGCGAATTGGCGATGTCGCGCAGCGCCTGCAGCGTGCCTTCGGACGGGTCGCGCAGGAAGCCGACCGCGAACTGGTGCAGCAGGCGGCGCAGCTCGTCGGCCGCGGCCACCAGCACCATGCCCTGCTCGCGCGTGCCGCTGCCCTGCATCTGCAGGTGCTGCAGCGCGGATTCGAACAGGCGGGCCATGCCCGACAGGCTGTGGAAGCCGACGGTGGCCGAGCTGCCGGCCAGCGAGTGGGCCAGCGCGACGGTCGAATCGGGCAGGCGCTCGTGCGATTCGAGCGCCCATTCGCCGACATCGGTCGCCAGCTGGCGGGACCATTCGTCGGCTTCGTTGAGGTAGACGTTGTAGAGCGCGATGCCGATGCGCAGCGGACCGATCACCTTGACCTGGTCTTCGGCGCTCGAGGAGACGGCGATTTCCTCGACGGCCTGGTGCGGCTGTGGCACCTCGTGGGCAGCCTGGGCCTCGACCGGCTCCGGCAGCTCGTCGGCAACGAGGATCTGCGGCTCGACGGGCGCGGCAGGCGCCTCGACGATGGGCGCGAGCACTTCGGCGATGACCGGCTCGGGTTCGGGTGCCGGCTCCGCTTCGGGCTCGGGCTCGGGCTGGATGGCGACGAGCTCCGGCTCAGCCGCAGCGGCAGGCTCGTGTTCGGGCTCGGCCGCCAACTGCGGCTGCGGCGCTTCTTGTTCTTCGTGCGGCTGCTCCACCGCTTCGATGACTTCGGGCTCCCGAGCCTGAACGGGCACGGGCTCCAGTTCGGGCTCCCAGGCGAGGTCGGGCAGACTGGGCGCCGCAGGCGATTCGGGCTCGACGCCGGCCACGGGTTCGGCCTGCAGCTCGGGCTCGGCGGGCGGCGGCACCACCGGTTCGGGCTCGCTGCGCGGCTGCGTCTTGGCTGGCGCGAGGAAGTCGAACTCGTCGCCGCTGGGCAGGCTCAGCAGCGGCGCGGGTTCGGTGTTCTGCCGGGTTTCGAAATCGAGGAAGTCGGTCGATGCGAAATCGTCGTCGGCCTCGGGAGGCGGCGCGGGCTCGGCCCAATCGAGGGGCTCGAGCGCGGGTTCCTGTGCGGGTTCCCGTGCGGGTTCGGGGGCCGCATGGGCCGCGGGCGACACCGGCTCCGGCGTCAGCGACAGGTCGGGCAGGTCCGGAAGCGCCGGCATCGGCAGCGGCGCCACGGCCGGCGCCGCCACGGGCGCCTCGGCGGCGATGTGGCGCGCCGCGACCGCCAGGGCCTCGGCATCGGCCACGCGCACCGGCGGCGGCACGGGTTCGCCGGCCAGCAGAGCGTTGGCCACGCGGCTGAACGGCGCGGCCTGCCACGAATGCGGCTGGCCGGCCGCGATGGCCTCGACCCATTCGCTGAATTCGCGCAGGGTTCTTTCGGTGCCGGACAGCAGCTCGGGCGTGGCCGCGCGCTGGTCTGCCAGCCAGGTGTTGAGCACCTGTTCCAGCGACCAGGCGGCGTCGCCGAATTCGGTGAGGCCGACCATGCGCGAGCTGCCCTTCAGCGTGTGGAAGGCGCGGCGCAGGATGGTGAGCTCTTCGGTGTCGTCCGGATAGCTGGCGAGTTCGGCAATGGCCTCCAGGCCGTTCTGCACCACCTCGCGGGCCTCGTCCAGGAAGATGTTCTGCAGGTCGTCTTCTTCGAGCTCGGTGACTTCGGTGTCGGGCAACGCCGACGGGCCGGCGATCTTGTTCGTCCAGCTGTCGGCCTTGTTGCTGAATTCCTCGATCGGCGAGACCTTGGCCTTGCGGTTGGGCGTGGCCAGCGCGGCCAGCTTCGAGGCGATCTGGGCGTCGACTTCCTCGATGCTCAGCACGGCTTCGGCGGCCGGGGCCTGGCCGGCAGCAGCGCTGTCGGCGGCCGGGCTGTCGGTGGCCTGGCGGCCCATCAGCGGCTTGAGCTCGCCCGCCTCGGCGTCGAACACGAACAGGCGCTTGGCCAGCGCGGGCTGGTAGCCCAGCATGTCGATCAGGAAGCCGAGCGCGCCGAGGTTGTTGCCCAGCGCGTCGAAGCCGGCCATTTCCTCGGCCGGCGAGGCGCTGACGAGCATCGCCTCGACGTCGTCGCGCATGCGCTGCACGGTGTGCGCTGCCTGGTCGAGGCCGAGCACCGAGAACACGCCGCGCATCTGCATGAGCTGCGTCGGCACGGTGCGCAGCAGGCCTTTTTCGGCCGGCCGGCGGAAGTACTGGTCGAGCGACTTCTCGAGCTCGCTCAGGTGGCTGCGCAGCTCGTCGACCACGGTGCCCATGGTCTGGCGGTCGCTCACGCGGCGGTAGAGGTCTTCCATCCACGGCTCGAGCGGCTCGGAATGGCCGCCGCCCTGCACGCGCTCGATGCGGCCGGCCAGCTGCAGCGTGCGGGCCGTGAGCTGGGGGTCGCTCGGGTCGAGGTCTTCGAGCGCGGCTTCCAGGTAGAGCACCGAGGTGGCGACTTCCATCGCCAGTTCGGTGTCCGGCGGCCGGCCGGCGCGCAGCGAGGCCTCGACCGCGTGGGTCAGCGCATGCACCATCGGCAGGCTCGGAGGATGCAGCTTCTGCAGCGATTCGCCGAGCTGCGCGAAGGTGTCCGCCACCTGGCGCGTGCGCGATACGTCGCCGCCCGAAAGCGCCGACCACATTTCCTTGGCGGTCTCGATGCGCTTGCGGGCCTGCGAGAGCACCAGCGGATCGAAGCGGCCGAACTGCTCGACGGTGTAGTCGACGCGCGGTTCGTTGGCGATGCCCCAGGCGCTGCGCACGGTGCGCAGCGTGGGCGCTTCATCGCGCGCGGTGGGTACGGCCTGGGCGCAGAAGAACAGCAGGTCCTGCCCGAGGCGGTCGGACACCACGCTGTCGCCGCGCGCGAGCGTGGCGTATTGCAGCAGCACGCGCGAAGCGGCGCGCTTGACGTAAGCGTCGGCCGGGATCAGGCCCAGTGCCAGCGCCTCGAAGAAACCCGCGGCCAGCGTCCAGAAGCTGGCGACGCGCGGCAGCAGCGCGCCACGGCCGAGCCCCAGGCACAGCGCATGCAGCCGGCGCGCGGCCTGCGTGTCGCCGGACTTGACCAGCTGCAGCACTTCGCGGTCGAGCCGCGACCGCACGGACGGGTCATAGGCGACCGCGGCCTGCGTGAGCGCGGGCTTGATCTCGACCCAGCGCCATGCCGTGCCCCAGAGGTCGGCGGGATGCACGCGCTCGTTGCCCACCAGCTCCAGCACGTCGCGGTACTGCGGAAACAGCGCCACCGACGACACCGGCTTGCCGGCCAGCAGGGCGTTGAGGAAATCGGTGACGGCAAAGCCGGCACGCTCGATCTTGTGAACCGCGGCTTCGGTGCAGCGCCGCGGGTCGGCAATGAAGCCCTGCACCGCGAACTCGATGGCGCCGAGCACCAGCGCGGGCGACGCATGCCCCACCATCTGCAGCGCGCCGACGGCCTGGTGCAGTTGCTGGCGGGCCATCTGCAGCGGGCCGCTCTCGGGTTCCTCGGGCGAGCCCAGGTCGCGCACGAAGCGCCGCAACGACTTGCCGACACCGTCGAGGGATTTCTGGATTTCTCCCAGCACCCAGGCCAGCGGCCCGAGGTCTTCGGTGGCCGGCACGTTGCCGGCGAGGGGGGCCGTGGCAGGGGTTTGAATCGACACGTTGGGTGCTCGCCGTTCTTTAGCTGTCAGTTTTCCGAAGGGCGCTGCGCGCCCTGAATGCACAAAGCCGTCGCGGCCACTTCAAGGAACACCGCGGAACCGGCTTTGCCGGGCCGCCGGTGTTGCCCCCGGAAGGGGGTTGGCGAAGCGACACGAAGTGCGCGAAGGCTGGGGGAGAGCGTCATCACGCAATCTTGAAGCGGGCTACCGAGCGGCGCAGTTCCTCGGCCATCTGCGAGAGTTCGCGCACCTGCTGGGCCGTGGTACGCGTACCTTCTCCGGTCTGCTCCGTCACCGCAAAGATGTGCTGGATGTTCGCGGCCACCACGTTGGCCGAATCGGCTTCGCGGGAGGCGGATTGCGAAATCTGCTCGATCAGGTCGGCGAGGCGGCGCGACACGCGGTCGATCTCGGACAGCGCGGTACCCGCGTTGTCGGACAGCTTGGCCCCTTCGACCACACCCTGCGTGGAGCGCTCCATGGCGCCCACGGCATCCTGCGTGTCGGTCTGAATGGCCTTCACCAGCGCCGAGATCTGGCGCGTGGCGTCCGCGGAGCGTTCGGCCAGTCGCTGAACTTCTTCCGCCACCACCGAGAAGCCCCGGCCGGCTTCACCGGCGGATGCGGCCTGGATGGCGGCGTTCAGGGCCAGCACGTTGGTCTGTTCGGTAATGTCCGAGATCAGCTCGGTGATTTCACCGATCTCCTGCGACGACTCGCCCAGGCGCTTGATCCGCTTGGAGGTTTCCTGGATCTGGTCGCGGATGGAGTTCATGCCGCCGATGGCGTTCTGCACGGCCTGCAGGCCCGACGATGCGGCCTGCAGCGACTGGCGCGCCACCGTGGCGGACTCTTGCGCCTGGGAAGACACGCCGTTGATTCGCTCGGCCATGGTCAGCACCGACTGGCCGGTTTCGCGAATCTCGCGCAGCTGCTCGGTCGAGGCGGCCAGCAGCTCGGTCGAGGTGCTTTCCACCTGCGACGTCGTCTGCGCCACGCGGGTCGCCGTGTTCTGCACGTTGCCCACCAGCAGGCGCAGTTCTTCCACCGTGTAGTTCACCGAGTCGGCGATGGCGCCGGTGATGTCCTCGGTCACGGTGGCTTCCTGCGTCAGGTCGCCTTCGGCCACCGTCTGCAGTTCGTTCATCAGCCGAAGAATGGCGGCCTGGTTGGCGTTGTTCACGCGGCCGGCTTCTTCCGAAGCCTGCTCGGCGGCCAGACGCTCGCGCTCGGCGACGGCGGCGCGTTCGCGGCCTTCGCGCACCTGCACGAAACCGATGGCGCCGGCCAGTGCCAGGGCGGCCAGCGACAGCACGAACAGCAGCACGATGGTGCCGGCGCCCAGGCCGGTGCGCGCCGAGAGCTTGTCCTGCAGGTCGCCGAGCGACTTGCGCAGCGGTTCGCTGTCGGTCAGGATGGAAGCCTGCGCTTCGCGCGCCGCCACCAGGCCCTGCAGGTTGCCCAGAATGGCGGAGGCCTGCGTGCGCATCTGCTCGTAGGTCTTCAGGATGGCTTCGAGCTGCTCGCGCGTCTGCGGGTCCTTCGAGCCGGGGAAGCGCTGCTGCGCATTGCCGTCGAGCAGGCCGCGGGTGGTTTCCTGGAAGGTGTTCAGGTCCTTGCCGAGCAGGAACACGGCGTCGGGGTTCACACCCTCGACGGTGAAGAATTCGTTGGTCGACTTGCCGATGCGCTGGGTCAGCATCACGAGCTGGCCGGCGGCCGAGATTTCAGGCAGCGTGGCGTTCTGCTGCATCTTCAGCGACGCGACGGTTTCCGTCATTTCGAGCAGCGTGGACGACTGCTGGTTGATGTCGCGCAAGGCGGCGCCCACCTGCGTCAGGATCTGGCGCTGGGCCAGCACGGCCTTGGCGCTGGTGTCGGCGCGGGCGACGAGCGGATTGATCTTGTTCATCTCCTCGTCGTACTGGTTGCCCACGCGCTCCAGCCGCAGCGAATCGTCGCCGTTGGTCAGGCCCTGCACGCGGCGCGTGAGGTCGTCCGCGCTGTCCTTCACTTCGACGAACGCCGAGGCGCTGCCGACGAGGGCCTGCGAGATCGACTTGGCAAGACGCTGCGACTGCATCAGCGCCTGGCCGGTGGCCGCCACCTGCTGTGCCAGGCGTTCCGCGCGAAGAATGGCGGAGCCGGCCACCAGCAGCAGCAACAGCACCACTACCGCCAGCATGATCGCCAGGATGCGCTGCTGCCTGGCGGGGGCGGCGCCCACGCGGCCGCCGGAGGCGTCGGGCACGGCGTCGAGCGCGGCGGCGCCGGGCTCGTTGGCGGCGTCGCCGCCGCCGGGCAGCTCGACCTCGCCGAAGCTGGTGTCGGCCGTGCCGCTCTTCCTGGCGAGCCTCACGGTCTTTTCGTCCGGAACCTGGACCGTGTCGACATCGTCTAGCGATATCGCACCGGAGCCGTCGACGGGGGCCTTGTCGTTCCCGTTGGTCACGGGCAGTAATTTCTTGAACTTGTCGGCGATCGAGCTCACGGTCGGTCCTTCAGGTGGTTTCGGGTGCTGCGTGCCGGGGCACTACGCACCAATACTCAAAAACTGGGGTTGCTGCGAAAGCGCCTGCAGGTTGACTTCCTGCCAGCGCTCCCCTGCCGCGTCGGTGTACAGATGCCCGTGCCAGGCAGGTGCTTCTGCGCCGGGAGGCTCGGAGGCCGTGAAGGCTTCCGCGCCCCGCAACCCCGCCAGTCGATCGACCAGCAACGCGCAGTTGACTTCGAGCAGCTCGTTGAAGGCAACGAGCCGCGACTGGATGCGCGCCGCCTCGGAGGCGGCCTGCGTGCCCGGGCCGCCGGCGGCGAATGCCGACAGCTGCACCACGCCGTAGAGGCCGCCGCGCAGGTTGGCCACGCCGAGGAACCAGGGCTCCGTGTAGGGCACGGGCTGCGGCGGCGTCCAGGGAAAGATCTCGCCGGCATGCCCCAGCGGGAAAAGGTATTTGCCCTCGCCCGCCTCGACCGCCAGCCACGTGGCGGCCACGCCGGTGGTGCGGGCGGCCTGCAGGCGGCTCGCCAGCCGGGACTGGAAGGCTCTCAGAGCATCGCGATTCGCCATGGACTGGGCAGGCTTTCGCTCAGTTCAGCGCGCTGATCTTGGACATCAGGTCGGCTGCGTTGACCGGCTTCACGATGTAGTCGCGCGCGCCCTGGCGCATGCCCCAGACGCGGTCGGTTTCCTGGTTCTTGCTGGTGCACAGGATGATCGGGATGGCGGCGTACTTCGGGTCGCGTGCGATGGCGCGCGTGAGCTGGAAGCCGTTCTGGCCGGGCATCACGACGTCCATCAGGATCAGGTCGGGGTGCTCTTCCTCGAGGCGGCGCATGGCGTCGTCCGCGTTCTCGGCGGTCTTGACGGCAAAGCCATTCTTCTGGAGGAGGTCGGTGAGGAAGACGAGCTCGGTCTTGGAGTCGTCGACGACGAGGATTTTGCGAATGGGCATTACTGCGCTTCCTGTTGAACGATGCCAAACTGCTGCACGGCCTGCAGCAGCTGGTCTTTGGTGAATGGCTTGGTCAGGTAGTCCTGGGAGCCGACCATGCGGCCGCGCGCCTTGTCGAATACACCGTCTTTCGAAGACAGCATGACGACGGGGACGTTGGAGAAATGAGCGTTGCGCTTGATGATGGCGCAGGTCTGGTAGCCGTCGAGCCGCGGCATCAGGATGTCGCAGAAAATCAGGTGCGGCTTGTGGTCGTTAACCTTGGAGAGCGCATCGAAACCGTCTTCCGCGAGAAGAACCTCGTGCCCGCCCTGCTTCAGAAAAATCTCGGCACTGCGCCGGATGGTGTTGCTGTCGTCGATGACCAGCACCTTGTAACCAGATCCATTCGGGCCCATTGCAAACGCTCCTGCTCATGAGACTTGGAAGCCCGCCGCGCCGAACACCGACGCAGACCGCGTAGCTCTATCTATGCCATGCTTTCAGATTTCCACCATTTCGAAGTCTTCCTTGCGCGCACCGCACTCGGGACAGGTCCAGTTCATCGGAACATCGGCCCAGGCCGTGCCTGCAGCGATACCGTCCTCTGGTACACCAACAGCTTCGTCATAGATCCACCCACAAATCAGGCACATCCAAGTTTTCGTATTCATCGGAGCTTAAAGTCCTTGTTCATTAAATGCAACGAGTGTATCTATGCGTATCTCATTAGCGGACTGTAAACGTCGCGCCTATGCCACCATCCAGGGGATGGAGCCCGGCGTATGACCATCTACTTACTTCCAGCAGATAACGCCCGCAAACCCGGCGATCTTAACGACCCCTCGCAGGCCGAGGACGAGGTTGCCGAGCGCGACCTGAATCCGCCCTGCGTGCTGGTGTTCAACGCCAGCGACCCCAGCGGCGCGGGCGGCCTGGGCGCGGACGCCCTGGCCATGGCCTCGGTGGGGGCGCACGTGCTGCCGGTCGTCACCGGCGCCTACGCCCGGGACACGGCCGAGATTTTCGACCACTTCGCCTTCGACGAGGAAGCCATTGCCGAGCAGGCGCGCTCGATCCTCGAGGACGTCGAGGTCCAGCTCATCAAGGTGGGCTTCGTCGGCACGCCGGACGCGCTGAGCACCATCGCGGAGACCGCCGCCGACTACCCCGACGTGCCCGTGGTGGCCTACATGCCCAACCTGTCGTGGTGGGACGAGAACCTGATCGAGCCCTACCTGGACGCCTTCCGCGAACTCGTTCTGCCCCAGACGACCGTGTTGGTAGGAAACCACAGCACGCTGTGGCGCTGGCTGCTGCCGGACTGGAGCGGCGAGCGGCCGCCCACCGCGCGCGACATTGCCAAGGCCGCCGGCGAGTTCGGCGTGGCCTACACGCTGGTGACCGGCCTCGTGCTGCCGGACCAGTTCATCGACAACGTGCTGGCCTCGCCGCAGTCGGTGCTCACGAGCGAAAAGTACGAGCGCCTCGAAGCCGTGTTCACCGGCGCCGGCGACACCCTGTCGGCCGCGCTGGCCGCCCTGCTGGCCAGCGGCACCGACCTCGTGGCCGCAACCACCGAAGCGCTGGCCTACATGGACCGCTGCCTCGACGCGGGCTTTCGCCCCGGCATGGGCCATGTGCTGCCCGACCGCCTCTTCTGGGCCGAACCGGAAGACGACGGAGACGATGAAGACCCGGACGCGCCGCCCGACTTCGCCCTCCCCCCACACGACACCCGACACTGACTGATCAACCCGACCCGATGACCGACCGCAACGACACCCTTTTCGAACGCGCCCGCGCCGTGATCCCCGGCGGCGTCAACTCGCCCGTGCGCGCCTTCAAGGCCGTGGGCGGCACGCCCCGTTTCATCCAGCGCGCGCAAGGCGCCTATTTCTGGGACGCCAACGACAAGCGCTACATCGACTACATCGGCTCCTGGGGTCCGATGATCCTGGGCCACGGCCATCCCGCCGTGGTCGAGGCGGTGCAGAAGGCTGTGCTCGAAGGCTTCTCCTACGGCGCGCCGACCGAGCGCGAGATCGAACTGGCCGAGGCCATCCTCGCGCTGGTGCCGTCGATGGAAATGGTTCGCCTGGTCAGCTCGGGCACCGAGGCCGCCATGAGCGCGCTGCGCCTGGCGCGCGGCGCCACCGGGCGCAAGAGCATCGTCAAGTTCGAGGGCTGCTATCACGGCCACGCCGATGCGCTGCTCGTGAAGGCCGGCTCCGGCCTCGCCACCTTCGGCAACCCGACCTCGGCAGGCGTGCCGCCCGAGGTGGTGCAGCACACCATCGTGCTGGAGTACAACAACCTGCAGCAGCTGGAAGAAGCCTTCGCGCTGCACGGCAAGGACATTGCCTGCCTGATGATCGAGGCCATTGCCGGCAACATGAACTTTGTGCGCGCCACGCCCGAGTTCGCCAGGCGCTGCCGCGAACTGTGCACGCAGCACGGCGCGCTGCTGGTGTTCGATGAAGTGATGACGGGCTTTCGCGTGGGCCTGCATGGCGCGCAAGGCGTGCTGGGCATCAAGCCCGACCTCACGGTGCTGGGCAAGGTCATCGGCGGCGGCATGCCGCTCGCGGCCTTCGGCGGGCCGCGCGCGATCATGGAACAGCTCGCGCCGCTGGGTCCGGTCTACCAGGCCGGCACGCTGTCGGGCAATCCGGTGGCCACGGCCTGCGGCCTCGCCACGCTGAAGGAAATCGCCAAGCCCGGTTTCTACGAGGCGCTGGGCAAGAAGACGCGCTCTCTGGTCGACGGCCTGAAGGCCGCCGCGGCCGCCGAGGGACAGCCCTTCAATGCCGACAGCGAAGGCGGCATGTTCGGCTTCTTCCTCATGAAAGACCTGCCGCAAAACTATGCCACCGTGATGACAACCGACAACGCGCAATTCAATGCGTTGTTTCACGGTTTGCTCGATCGCGGCGTGTATATTGCCCCCGCGCTTTACGAGGCAGGCTTCGTGAGCGCAGCCCACAGCGACGACGACATCGCCGCCACCATCGAAGCCGCAAGACAAATCTTCAGAACCCCCTAGCCCATGAACTCCCTGCGCACGCTGCCGGCCTTGAGCATCGCTCTTCTCATTCCCGGCCTCGCGTCAGCGCAGGACTCCTTCGACCTCAAGAACGTCTGGATCAACCCGGGCTTCTACTCGGCGCACTTCGACGGCGGCAAGGGCTTGGAAAACGTCAACCAGGGCCTGGGCTTCGAGTACCCGCTGAACGACACGTACCGTGTCACGGCGGGCACCTTCCGCAACAGCGACCGCCGGCAGTCGAACTACCTCGGGCTGTATGTGCTGCCCATCGAGTTCTACGGCGTGAAGTTCGGCGCCGTGGTCGGCGGCTTCGACGGCTACCCCAACTACCGCAACGGCAACTGGTTCCCGGCCATCCTGCCGGTGGCAGCCATCGAAGGCAAGAACTGGGGCCTGAACATCGCGTACGTGCCCACCATCAAGAACCGGCTGTATGGCGCCGTCACTTTTCAATTGAAGTACCGGTTCGGCAACCACGAGTAAACCGCGGTCGCCGAACCTCGGCTTCCGCCGATCAGTGCCTGAAGTGGCGCACGCCTGACAGCACCATCACCACGCCGCGCTCGTCGGCTGCGTCGATCACTTCCTGGTCGCGCATCGAGCCGCCCGGCTGGATGACGCAGCTCGCGCCCGCGTCCACCACCACATCCAGGCCGTCGCGGAACGGGAAGAAGGCGTCGCTGGCCACTGCGGTGTCCTTCAGCGACAGGCCGGCGTGCTCGGCCTTGATGCTGGCGATGCGCGCGGAGTCGAGGCGGCTCATCTGGCCGGCGCCCACGCCCATCGTCATGCCGTTGGCGCAGAAGACGATCGCGTTGCTCTTCACGTACTTCGCGACCTTCCATGCGAACAGCAGGTCCTGCAGCTGCTGCGGCGTGGGTTGCTTCTTGCTGACCACCTTCAGGTCGTTGATCGACAGCTCGTGGTTGTCGGCGGTCTGGATCAGCAGGCCCGAGCCGACGCGCTTGACGTCCATCGCGTTGCGGCCGTTGTCCCAGTCGGTGGTTCCCCCCTTGGGCAGCGCGATTTCGAGCACGCGCACGTTGAGCTTGGCCTTGGTGGCCTGGAACACTTCGAGCGCCTCGGGGGTGTAGCCCGGCGCCATCAGCACTTCGACGAACTGCTTGGCAATTTCTTGCGCGGTGGCGCCGTCGACCGGGCGGTTGAAGGCGATGATGCCGCCGAAGGCCGAGGTGGGGTCGGTCTTGAAGGCCTTGCCGTAGGCTTCGGCCGCGTCCTTGCCCAGCGCCACGCCGCAGGGGTTGGCGTGCTTCACGATCACGCAGGCCGGCACGTCGAAACTCTTCACGCATTCCCACGCCGCATCGGCGTCGGCGATGTTGTTGTAGCTGAGTTCCTTGCCCTGCAGCTGCTTCGCCGACACCAGCGAGCCGGGCGCCGGATGCAGGTCGCGGTAGAAGGCGGCCTGCTGGTGCGGGTTCTCGCCGTAGCGCAGGTCCTGCACCTTCACGAAGCGGCCGTTGCTCTGCGCGGGGAACAGCGAGCGCTTGGGCGCGCCCTGGCCGATGCTGGCGTCGAAGTCGATGGCCGAGAGGTAGTCGCTGATGGCACCGTCGTAGTCGGCGATGCGGTTGAACGCGGCCACCGAGAACGCGAACTTGGTCTTGTCGCTGAGCTTGCCGTCGGCCTTCAGCTCGGCCAGCGCCACGGCGTATTGCGATGCGTCGGTCAGCACGCCGACGTCCTTCCAGTTCTTGGCCGCGCTGCGCACCATGGCCGGGCCGCCGATGTCGATGTTCTCGATCGCGTCCTCGAGCGTGCAGCCGGGCTTGGCCACGGTGGCTTCGAACGGATAGAGGTTGACGATCAGCAGGTCGATGGTGTCGATGCCGTGTTCCTTGATGGCCGCCACGTGCGCCGGCAGGTCGCGGCGCGCCAGCAGGCCGCCGTGGATCTTCGGGTGCAGCGTCTTCACCCGGCCGTCGAGCATTTCGGGAAAGCCGGTGTGGTCGGCGACTTCGGTCACCGGCAGGCCGGCGTCGGCCAGCAGCTTGGCGGTGCCGCCGGTGGACAGCAGCTTGATGCCCAGCGCATGCAGCGCCTGTGCGAATTCGAGGATGCCGGTCTTGTCGGATACGGAGATGAGTGCAGTCTGAGCCATGGATATGCCGTGGAGTTATTTCAAAAGTTTGTGCTCGACCAATTTCTTGCGGAGCGTGTTTCTGTTCAGGCCGAGCCATTGCGCGGCCTTCGACTGGTTGCCCTCGGCGCGCGTCATCACGACATCGAGCAGGGGTTTCTCGACCACGCGCACGAGCATTTCGTACATGCCGTCGGGTTCGGTGCCGCGCAGATCGCGAAAGTAGCTGTCCAGACTGGTGCGCACGCAGTCCTCGATGTGTTTCTTGCTCATTGCTTCTTCTCTTCTTCTCAATCGACGGCGCAAGCCGCCTCCTCTTCACCAGACAGCTCGCTGTCTGCCTCGTGCTGCACGGGCATGCGTTCCATGCGGTCCGCCAGCCCGTCGAAATAGTCGCCGACCGCGCGCAGCTGCTCGCCGCAGTCCTCGATGGTGTTCATGCGCGCGCGAAACGCCTCGCCCTCGGGCAGGGTGCGCACGTACCAGCCGATGTGCTTGCGCGCCGTGCGCACGCCGCTGTAGTCGCCGTACAGCGCATAGTGCTCCACGAGGTGGTCGAGCAGCAAGCGGCGCACTTCCGCCACCAGCGGCGGCGCGCGGTGCGTGCCGGTTTCCAGGAAGTGCGCGATCTCGCGGAAGATCCACGGCCGGCCCTGCGCGGCGCGGCCGACCATCACCGCGTCGGCGCCGGTGGCCGCGAGCACGTCGCGCGCCTTCTCGGGCGAACGGATGTCGCCGTTGGCCACCACCGGCACGCGCACCGCGGCCTTCACGGCGGCGATGGTGTCGTATTCGGCGTGGCCCTTGTAGCCCTGCTCACGCGTGCGGCCGTGCACCGTGAGCATCTGCACGCCGGCCGACTCGAAGTCGCGCGCCAGCTTCACGGCGTTGCGGTGGTCGTGGCTCCAGCCGGTGCGCATCTTCAGCGTGACCGGCACATTGAAGGGCCGCGCTGCATCGACCACCGCCTGCACGATCTCCAGCGCCAGCGGCTCGTCGCGCATCAGCGCCGAGCCCGCCCATTTGTTGCAGACCTTCTTGGCCGGGCAACCCATGTTGATGTCGATGATCTGCGCGCCGCGCTCGATGTTGTAGACCGTGGCCTCGGCCATCATGTCGGCGTCGGTGCCTGCGATCTGCACCGCAATGGGGCCCGGCTCGCCGTCGTGGTTGGCGCGCCGTGATGTCTTGAGCGTGCCCCACAGCTCCTTGCGCGAGGTGACCATCTCGCTGACCGCGTAGCCCGCGCCCAGCGCGCGGCACAACATGCGGAAGGGCCGGTCCGTCACGCCGGCCATGGGCGCAACGAACAGGCGGTTTTCCAGCGTGTGGTTGCCGATCTGCAAGGTCATTTGGGAGGAAGCGGTGCGCGTTCGGCTGCTGAAAAATGAGGCACGATTGTAGCCACGTGGCATTTCAGCGACTGAAACGATTTGCGCCTGGGTACCCGTGAAAACACGGGTGCGTGCCGGGGCCTTATCCCACGCGGGCGCGACGTGAGCGCTGCCTATACTGCGCGACCTTATGCAAGCCTGGCTCGACTCCCTCTTGGCGCTGATGGCGCTGCCGCAGTACGGTCTCTCGACACTGTTCGTCGCAGCGTTCGTCTCGGCGACCCTTCTGCCGGTGGGCTCCGAGCCCGTGCTCTTCGGCCTGCTCAAGCTCAACCCGGACATGTTCTGGCCGGCCATCGCGGTCGCGACGGTGGGCAACACGCTGGGGGGCGCGGTCGACTGGTGGATGGGCTACGGCGCGCACAAGGTGGCCGACAAATACTCGCACTCGAAACACCATGTGCGGGTTTTGGGCTGGCTGGAGAAGCTCGGCCCCAAGGCCTGCCTGCTGAGCTGGCTGCCGCTGGTGGGCGACCCGCTGTGCGCGGTGGCGGGCTGGCTCAAGCTGCCGTTCTGGCCCTGCTTGGCCTACATGGCCATCGGCAAGTTCCTGCGCTACGTCACCATGACGGTGGCGCTGCTGCAGATCTTCTGATCGGCTTCGCGCCACCCTGCCCCGCCCGGTTTCAGCTCAGCAGGCCGTAGGGGCCGCCGCGCTCGAGCGCTCTCTTGTACGCCGGGCGCGCGTGGATGCGCTCCAGGTAGGCCATGAGCTTCGGCCGCTTCGCGTCGAGTCCGCCGCGCGCCTGCGCTGCCTCCACCGGGAAGCTCATCTGGATGTCGGCACCGGTGAAAGCGTCGCCGGCGAACCACTCGCTCCTGCCGAGCTCGGCCTCCATGAAATTCAGGTGGCTCACGATGTTCGGATTGATGAACGCCGACTTCGTCTTGCTCGCGATGGCCTTGGCGATCGGCTTCGCGAAGAACGGCATCTTCGTGGTCTCGATGCGGTCGAACACCAGCTTGAGCAACAGGGGCGACATCGCCGAGCCTTCGGCGAAATGCAGCCAATAGCGATAGCGCACCGCATCCGGCGTGCCCGGCGCGGGCGCGAGGCGGCCGTTGCCGAAACGCTCGATGAGCGTCTCCACGATCGCCCCCGACTCCGCGAGCGTGAGCCCGTCATCCGTCGTAACCACCGGTGACTTGCCCAGCGGGTGCACGGCCCGCAGCGAAGCGGGCGCCAACATGGTCTGCGGATCACGCTGGTAGTGAACGATCTCGTAGGGCAGCTCGAGCTCTTCGAGCAGCCAGAGCACGCGCTGCGAGCGCGAGTTGTTGAGGTGGTGGACGGTGAGCATTGGGGCGGGGCTTGTGGAGATATTCAGGGCGCGCGAAGTCTACCGAACAACGCCTATTTCACGCCCGCCTTGCGCAATTCCTCTGCAGTGATGCGGACCGGCTTCTGATCGCGCTGCACAACGATGGCGGTGTCCGTGCGAACGGCCGCCTCCCGCGCCGCCCGGGCCGCCCGCCGAATCGCTATCAGTGAAGCGGCCAGATCCTTGTCCTTGGCCTGCATGAGCTGTTCACGGGTCATGGTGCTTCTCCCCATTCGATGAGATCCGGCTCTTCGCCAGCGTTGTCGTAGAGCGCCCAGGCATCCACCGCAGCGCGGTACCGGTCGTCGAAATTCCGGCGCCCTGCCTCGAAACGGCGGCGAATCACATCTTCAGGAATGTGATGGCCTCCCTGCCGCACGCGTTCCGCCACCCGAGCAATCGCAAACTCCGCCGTCGGAAGCGCCAGAAAGAACAGGCTCACGTGATAGCCCAACTTCCTCCAGGCGCCAATATGGCGCAGATAACCCAGCCCCGACAACGTGGTCTCGAACGCAAAGCTCTCCCGGCGACGCACGCACTGGGCAATCTCCTCGAGCATCAGGCGCCCGGCCTTGATGGCCTCCGCCTCGGGCGCAAAGGGCGACAGCCCGGCCGCGATCAGGTCAGCATTGATGAAACGGGAAATCCGAGCTTCCTGCGGAAGGAAAGCGCGGGCGAAGGTTGTCTTGCCTGCGCCGTTCGGCCCCGCGATGATGACGATCTTCGAATGGCTCATCGGCGGGACATCTGCGCCCGGGGTATCAGGAGCTGAACAGGAAATTCATCACGTCGCCATCCTTCACGACGTATTCCTTGCCTTCCGAACGCATCTTCCCCGCGTCCTTGGCGCCCTGCTCGCCCTTGAAGGCGATGTAGTCCTCGAATGCGATGGTCTGGGCGCGGATGTAGCCCTTCTCGAAGTCGCCGTGGATCACGCCGGCGGCCTGCGGGCCGGTGTCGCCGATGTGGATGGTCCAGGCGCGCACTTCCTTCACGCCGGCGGTGAAGTAGGTCTGCAGGCCCAGCAGCTTGAATGCCGCGCGGATCAGGCGGTTCAAGCCCGGCTCTTCCTGGCCGATCTCTGCGAGGAACATCTTCTTGTCTTCGTCGTCCATCTCGGCCAGGTCGGCTTCGATCTTGGCGCAGATGGCGACCACTGGCGCGCCCTGCCTGGCGGCGTATTCGCGCAGGCGGTCGAGATACGGGTTGTTCTCGAAGCCGTCTTCCGACACGTTGCCCACGAACATCGCGGGCTTGGCGGTGATGAGCGTGAAGCTCTTGACCAGCGGCAGCTCTTCCTTGGTGAACTCGAGCGCACGCACCGGCGTGTTCTCGTTCAGCGCGGCCTGGCAGCGCTCGAGCAGGCCGACCAGCTTCTGCGCGTCCTTGTCGCCGGAACGGGCGACCTTGGTGTGGCGGTGCAGCGCCTTCTCGACCGTGGCCAGGTCGGCCAGGCAGAGTTCGGTCTGGATCACTTCGATGTCGGAGATCGGGTCGACCTTGCCGGCCACGTGGATCACGTTCTCGTCGTCGAAGCAGCGCACCACGTTGACGGTGGCGTCGGTCTCGCGGATGTGCGCCAGGAACTTGTTGCCCAGGCCTTCGCCGGTGCTGGCGCCGGCCACCAGGCCGGCGATGTCCACGAACTCGACGATGGCGGGCACCACGCGCTCGGGCTTGACGATCTCGCTCAACTGCGCGAGCCGGGGGTCGGGCACTTCCACGACGCCCACGTTGGGCTCGATGGTGCAGAAGGGATAGTTCTCCGCCGCGATGCCGGCCTTGGTCAGCGCATTGAAAAGGGTGGATTTACCGACGTTGGGCAGGCCGACGATGCCGCATTGCAAACTCATGGGAGGTCCTCTTGGGTAACCGGCGATTTTAGGCGAGCATGGCTGCATGCCCGTCCGGCAGGTCTTGGAACCGCTTCTTGCAACCCTGTCATCCGCCCCCGGAAAGCTCAGGGTTAGCCCCGATGGGCAAACGTTTGCGCAAACGTTTCCCTTGGTTAATATCGGGGCCCCCGGCAAAGACCGGCGTACCGCTTTGATCAACCACCCCAGGAGACATCCACCATGAAATTCACCCGCCGTACCCTGCAAAGCGTTGCTGCATTGACGCTGCTGGGCGCCATCGCCGGAACGCCCGCCTTCGCTCAGGAAAAGCCGAAGGTCGCGCTGGTCATGAAGTCGCTGGCCAACGAGTTCTTCCGCACCATGGAAGACGGCGCCAAGGCGCACCAGAAGGCCCATGCCTCCGAATACACGCTGGTGGCCAACGGCATCAAGGACGAGACCGACACCTCCGCCCAGATCAAGATGGTCGAGCAGATGGTGGCTCAGAAGATCAACGCGCTGGTCATCGCGCCGGCCGATTCGAAGGCGCTGGTGCCGGTCATCAAGGCCGCCATCGACAAGGGCATCCTGGTGGTCAACATCGACAACCAGCTCGACGCCGCCGCGCTCAAGGAAAAGGGCATCCAGGTGCCGTTCGTCGGCCCCGACAACCGCGCCGGCGCCAAGCTGGTGGGCGACGCGCTCGCCAAGGAGCTGAAGTCGGGCGACAAGGTCGGCATCATCGAGGGCGTGTCGACCACCTTCAATGCGCAGCAGCGCACGCTGGGCTACCAGGACGCGATGAAGGCCGCCGGCGTGACGGTGGTGGGCGTGCAGTCCGGCCAGTGGGAAATCGACAAGGGCAACACGGTGGCCGCCGGCATGATGCGCGAGCACCCCGACCTGAAGGCGCTGCTCGCAGGCAACGACAGCATGGCGCTGGGCGCCGTGGCCGCCGTCAAGGCCGCCGGCAAGACCGGCAAGGTGCTGGTGGTGGGCTACGACAACATCGGCGCCATCAAGCCGATGCTGGCCGACGGCCGCGTGCTCGCCACGGCCGACCAGTTCGCCGCCAAGCAGGCCGTGTTCGGCATCGAGACCGCGCTGAAGGCCATCGCCGACAAGAAGAAGCAGGCCGACATGCCCGCCGAAGTGAAGACCGACGTGGTGCTGGTCACCAAGTCGTCCAAGTAAAAACAATCTCCCGACCGAAGAAAAGAGCCTCCGTTGACCGCACCCGCCGCAATGAACGACAACCGCGCCCAGCCCGTGCTCACGCTGAGCACCATGGGCAAGGACTATGCGGCGCCGGTGCTGGACGACGTCTCGCTCGTGCTCAACGCCGGCGAAGTGCTGGCCCTCACGGGCGAGAACGGCGCCGGCAAGAGCACGCTGTCGAAGATCGTCTGCGGCCTGGTGCAGCCCACGCGCGGCCAGATGCTGCTCGACGGCAAGCCCTTTGCGCCCGGCTCGCGCCGCGACGCCGAGCGGCTTGGCGTGCGCATGGTCATGCAGGAGCTGGGCCTCGTCACCACCCTCTCGGTGGCCGAGAACCTGCTGCTCGACCGCCTGCCCAACAAGACCGGCTGGATCCGCCGCGGCAAGCTGCACGAGCTGGCCGCGCGCCAGCTCGCCAAGATCGGCATGCAGAACATCGACCCGGCCACGCCGGTGGCGCGGCTGGGCATCGGCCAGCAGCAGATGGTGGAGATCGCGCGCAACCTGCAGGACGACACGCGCGTGCTGGTGCTCGACGAGCCCACCGCCATGCTCACACCGCGAGAAACCTCGCACCTGTTCGAGCAGATCGATCTGCTGAAGGCGCGCGGCGTGGCCATCGTCTACGTGTCGCACCGCCTCGAAGAACTGCAGCGCATCGCCGACCGCGTGGCGGTGCTGCGCGACGGCCGGCTGGTAGACGTGCGCGCCATGGCCGGCGTGCGCGAATCCGAACTGGTGCAGCGCATGGTCGGCCGCGCGGTGCACGAGCACGAAGGCCGCGAGCGCCGCACCGCCGGCCCGGTGCTGCTGAGCGCGCGCGGCATCGGCCGGGCGCAGGTCGTGCGCGACGTCGACATCGACCTGCGCGCGGGCGAAGTCATGGGCCTGGCCGGCCTCGTCGGCTCGGGCCGGACCGAACTGGTGCGGCTGCTGTTCGGCGCCGACCGCGCGGACCGCGGCGAGATCACCCTTCATGAAAACGGCCAGCCCGCGCAGCACGCGCGCAAGGGCTGGCGCTCGCCGATGCAGGCCATCCGCGCCGGCATCGGCCTCGTCACCGAAGACCGCAAGTCGCAGGGCCTGCTGCTGACGCAGTCGATCCGCGTGAACGCCACGCTCAGCGACCTCGGCGCCATTTCCCACGCCGGCTGGCTGCAGCGCGCCAAGGAGCGCGGCATTGCGCAGAAGCTGGTGGAGCTGCTGCGCATCCGTTCGCGCAGCATCGAACAACCGGTTGCCACGCTCAGCGGCGGCAACCAGCAGAAGGTGGTGTTCGCGCGCTGGCTGCACCGCGAATGCAAGGTGCTGCTGCTCGACGAGCCCACGCGCGGCGTGGACGTGGGCGCGCGCGCCGACCTGTACGCCGAGCTCGACCGCATGACCGACGCCGGCAAGGCGCTGCTGATGGTGTCGAGCGACCTGCGCGAACTGATGGCCATGTGCGACCGCATCGGCGTGATGAGCGCCGGCCGGCTGGTGGCGGTGTTCGAACGCGGCGAATGGACCGAACAATCGCTGCTGGCCGCAGCATTCAGCGACGCGGCCGGACGCGCCGCCAACAATCCGCCGACGGCATCCCCCGTTTCCGATTCGACCCCGGTCACCGCCGACACACAATGAACGCCGAAGCCTCCACGAAATCCACCCCGCCGTCCCCGCCCTCCGCACTCAAGGGCCAGCTCGGCACCTACCTGGGCCTGACGGTCGTGCTCGTGGGCATGATCGCGCTCTTCGGCTCGCTCAGCGAATACTTCCTGACGCGCGAGACCTTCGTCTCCATCGCCAACGAGATTCCCGCGCTGGCCGTGATGGCGGTCGGGATGACCTTCGTGCTGATCATCGCGGGCATCGATCTTTCCGTCGGCTCGGTGCTGGCGCTGAGCGCGGCCGTCACGGCGGCGGCCATCCTCGAATGGAAGCTGTCGGTGCCGGTGGCCGCGGCGCTCGGCCTCGCCACCGGGCTGGTCTGCGGCACGGTCACCGGCGCGGTGTCGGTCGCGTGGCGGCTGCCGAGCTTCATCGTCTCGCTGGGCATGCTCGAGGCGGTGCGCGGCGGTGCCTACCTGGTGACCGATTCGCGCACGCAGTACGTGGGCGACGCCATCTCGGGCCTGGCCGCGCCGTGGATCGGCGGCATCTCGGCCGCCTTCGTGCTGGCGGTGGTGCTGGTCGTCATCGGGCAGCTGGTGCTCACGCGCACGGTGTTCGGCCGCCACGTGGTGGGCATCGGCACGAACGAAGAAGCGATGCGCCTGGCGGGCGTCGACCCGCGCCCGATCCGCATCATCGTTTTCGCGGTCACCGGGCTGCTGGCCGGGCTCGCGGGCCTGATGCAGTCGGCCCGCCTCGAAGCCGCCGACCCGAATGCCGGCGTCGGCATCGAGCTGCAGGTGATCGCGGCGGTGGTGATCGGCGGCACCAGCCTCATGGGCGGACGCGGCTCGGTCATCAACACTTTCTTCGGCGTATTGATCATCGCGGTGCTGGAGGCCGGCCTCGCGCAGGTGGGGGCCAGCGAGCCGAGCAAGCGGATCATCACCGGCGCGGTGATCGTCGTGGCCGTCATCATCGACACGTTGCGCCAGCGCCGTGCCGAACGCCGGCTGGCCTGACGGCACCCGCCAACCAGGAAAAGGACAAGCCCCATGGCCACCATCAAGGACGTCGCGCTCAAGGCGGAGGTTTCGGTCACCACAGTGTCGCACGTGGTGAACGACACGCGCCACGTGAGCGCCAAGGTGCGCGAGCGCGTGGAGCTCGCCATCCGCGAACTGGGCTATGTGCCCAACGCGATGGCGCGCAGCCTGAAGAGCAACACCACTTCGACGCTGGGCATGCTGATTCCCAACAGCTCGAACCCCTACTTCGCCGAGATCGTGCGCATCGTGGAAGACCGCTGCTTCGGCGCCGGCTACACGCTGGTGCTGTGCAACACCGACGACGAGCCCCACCGCCAGAGCGTCTACCTGCAGGTGCTGGCCGAGCGCCGCATCGACGGGCTGATCGTGGTGTCGACCGGCGCGGGCGACGAGGAATCCCTGATGAAGCAGCTGCGCGGCCTGCGGATGCCCACGGTGCTGGTCGACCGCGAGATCGCCGACCCGGCCTGCGACCTGGTGGAGACCGCGCACATGCAGGGCGGCCTGCTCGCGGTACGGCATCTGCTGTCGCTGGGCCACAAGCGCATTGCCTGCATCGGCGGGCCGGTGGGCGTGATGCCGAGCGAGCAGCGCATCGAGGGCTGGCGCATGGCGCTGGCCGAGACCGGCGCAACGCCCGACATCGCGAATGCGCAAGCGCTGCTCTGGCGCGGCGGCTTCACCAGCCAGGGCGGCTACGAGGCCATGCACGCCATCCTGCGCACCGAACAGAAGCCCTCGGCCGTGTTCGTCTGCAACGACCTGATGGCCATCGGCGCGCTGCGCGCCGCGCACGAGAGCGGCGTGCGCGTGCCGGACGATCTTTCGATCGTCGGCTTCGACGACATCGAACTCTCGGCCTACACCAGCCCGCCGCTCACCACGGTGGCGCAGCCCAAGGAGCGCATCGGTGCGCTGGCGGTCGACATGCTGCTCGAGCGCGTCGGCGGCAAGCGCCGCGATGCGCGCAAGGTGGTGCTGCAGCCCGAGCTGCGCGTGCGCGCCTCGACTGCGCGGCACGCGAGTTTCCGCGAGCCCGCCGCCCCCGTTCCGGCCGAAACGCCTTCCACGCAAACCCGAAAGTCCCGCACCCCGTGAGCCTGAAGCCTTCCTCCAGCAGCCCAGCCCGGGCCCCGCGCATCGTGGTGCTCGGCAGCCTCAACATGGACCTGGTGCTGCGCGTGCCGCACGCGCCGGCCGCGGGCGAAACCCTGCTCGGCCATTCGATCGCCACCATCCCCGGCGGCAAGGGCGCCAACCAGGCCGTGAGCTGCGCGCGCGAGGGCGCTCAGGTGCGCATGATCGGCTGCGTCGGCGACGACGCGCACGGCTCGGCGCTGCGCGATGCGCTCCAGCGCGACGGCATCGACACCGCCGCCCTGCGCACCGTGGCCGGCGAGCCCACCGGCACGGCGCTGATCCTCGTGGAGGACAGCGGCCAGAACCGCATCGTGCTGATTCCCGGCGCCAACGCGCGCCTGGAGGTCGACGAAGCCGCGCTGGCGCAGCAGCTGCAGGGCGCGGCCTTCCTGGTGGCGCAGTTCGAGACGCCGCTGGACCAGGTGGCGCGCGGCATCGCCGTGGCGCATGGCGCGGGCTGCAAGGTGATGCTCAACCCCTCGCCGGTACAGCCGATCGCCGAGCCCCTGTGGCCGCTGATCGACACGCTGGTGGTCAACGAGATCGAGGCGCAGGCGCTGTGCGGCCAGTCCGCCGACAGCCCGCAGGAAGCGGCGCAGGCCGGCCGGGCGCTGCGCGCCAAGGGCATCGCGCGCGTGGTCGTCACGCTGGGCGCGCGCGGCGCGGTGGCCATCGATGCCGACGGTGCGCGCCACCATCCCGCGCCCAAGGTGCAGGCGGTCGACACCACGGCCGCCGGCGACACCTTCCTGGGTGCGCTCGCGGTCGCGCTGGGCGAAGGCCAGTCTTTCGACGACGCCGTTCGCCTGGGCATCCGCGCCGCCGCGCTGTGCATCCAGCAGCCCGGCGCCCAACCCTCCATTCCGCAGCGCGACGCCGTTCTGCTCAGCCCGCTGCCGCCCGACTGGATCACGCTGTGAAACGCTCTCCCCTGCTGCACGCCGAACTCTCCCATGTGATCGCCTCGCTGGGCCACGGCGACATGCTCGTGCTCGGCGACGCCGGCCTGCCGATTCCCGACGGCCCGCGCCGCATCGACCTGGCCGTGGCGCGCGGCGTGCCGCGGCTCGACGAGGTGCTGCAGGCGGTGCTGTCGGAGATGCAGGTCGAAGGCATCGTGGTGGCCGACGAAGCGCTGGACGACGCGAAGAATCCGCCGGGCTGGTATCCGCAGTCGCTGGGCATCGCGCCGCAGACGGTGCCGCATGAAGAATTCAAGCGCCGCACCGCGAAGGCCCGGGCCATGGTGCGCACGGGCGAATGCACGCCCTACGCCAACATCATCCTGATCGCTGGCGTGAAGTTCTGAAGCGGCACCGCCCGGGCGCCGCCGGTCATTCGAATTTGTAGTTCGCGCCCACCGGCTGGCCGACCTTGAGCACGTGCTCCACGCCCTGGATCACGATGCAGTTCATGCCGAAGGTGATGCCGCCGTCCACGCGCGGATCGGCGCGGTAGGTGCGCAGGGTGTTGCCGACCTCGGGGCTGCTGACGGCGGTGGCCGGGTCGATGTCCGGGATCGGGCAGCGCGTGCAGGGCTTGACGGGGCGGAGTTCGGCTTCGCCTTCGCCGGCGGCGATGTGCAGCGCGTCCACCCGGTCCTCGTCGTGCGACTCGATGCCCGCCAGCACGATGTTGGGCCGGAAGCGCTCGATGCCCACGGCATCGTGGCCCTGCGCGGCAAGGCGCTCGTTCAGCTCGGCCAGCGAGCCTTCGCTCGCCACCAGCACCGGGTAGCCGTCGGCGAACTGGTTCTCGGCCTCGATGCCGCCGGTCCACTTCAGGCTGGACAGGCGCTTGTGTTCCGGGTCGAAGCGCACGAGACGCAGGGTCTGCGGCTTGCCGGGCTCCGACAGGAAATCGCTGAACCACTGCGCGGCGATGTCGCCCATGTCGTAGGCCGCCACTTCGTCCTTCCAGACGCGCACGCGCACCGGTTTCTCGACGCGGTCGAAGGCCAGGTGCAGCGCCAGCATGCCGGGCGCGCGCAGAACCACTTCCATATGCTTCATCTGCGGCTTGATCAGCGCCATGCGCGGCAGCTGCCGCTGGGTGACGAATTCGCCCTGGGCGTCGACCACCATCCAGGCGCGGTCGAATTCCAGGCCGGTCTCGGTCAGCAGCACCTCGGGAAGCTCGACCCCGCCGCAGGACTTGACCGGATAGATGAACAGGCGCGCGATGGTGGCTTCGAGGTCGAAAGCGGGCTGGGACACGGTGGGGGTTCCTTGGAAATCGGCGGCAATTGTCCCGCAGCTTTGGAAAGTACCCTGAGCCGTTCCGGGGATACTGCGGAACCGGCTCCGTCGGGCCGCTGGTATCGCCCTCGCGAGGGGGCGGGCGTAATCCATACAATCGTTTCATGGCTCTCCCCCCAGAAGTTTGCATTCGCGGCGCCGGCATCGTCGGCCGCACGCTGGCCCTGCTGCTCGCGCGCGAGCGTGTGCGCGTCGCGCTGGTGGTGCCTCCGGCCACGCAGGGCAAGCAGGACGTCCGCGCCTATGCGCTGAACACCGCCTCCCGCACGCTGCTCGAATCGCTGCGCGCCTGGCCCGACGCCGCGCACGCCACGCCGGTGCGCGAAATGCTCGTGCACGGCGACGAAGGCGGCCGGGTGCATTTCAGCGCCACGCGCCAGAAAGTCGACGCGCTGGCCTGGATCGTCGACGTGCCCGCGCTCGAGCAGCAACTGGCAGACGCCGTGCGCTTCCAGCCCCTGATCGAAGTCGTGGCCGAGCCGGTCGCCGCACCGCTCACCGTGGTGTGCGAAGGCAAGGCCAGCGCCACGCGCGAGGCGCTCGGCGTGAGCTACGAGGTCACGCGCTATCCCCAGCATGCGATAGCGGCGCGGCTCGAGGCCGAGCAGTCGCACGACGGCATCGCGCGCCAGTGGTTCAACGACAAGGGCGAGGTGCTCGCGCTGCTGCCGCTGGGCGGCGTGCACGGCAAGACGGTCGCGCTGGTCTGGTCGGTCGACCAGTTGCGCGCACCGGCCCTGCTCGCGCAAGGCGACGAAGAATTCAATGCCGCGGTCACCGAGGCCAGCCGCGCGGCGCTCGGTGCGCTCAAGCTCACGAGCGAGCGCGGTGCCTGGCCGCTGGCCCGCGCCATCGCCGACCGCTGGACCGGCGCCATGCCCGGCCAGCCAACCCGCTCCTGGGCGCTGGCGGGCGACGCCGCCCACACGGTGCACCCGCTCGCCGGCCAGGGCCTGAACCTGGGCCTGGCCGACGCCTCTGTGCTGGCCGATGTGATCAAGAACCGCGACTACTGGCGCAGCGTGGGCGACGCGCGCCTGCTGCGCCGCTACGAACGCGCCCGCCGTGCCGACGTGCTGCAGATGAGCCTGGCGACCGACGGCCTGCAGCAACTTTTCTCGCACAACCTGGGGCCGCTGCCTGTATTGCGCAACTGGGGCATGCGCGGTTTCGACCGCACGCGCCTAGTCAAGCACTGGATCACGGCACAGGCGATGGGCCTGAAGGCCTGACGCACGCCACTTCTCGAATCGAACCAACGGATCTCCCGATGACACTCGCACGCAACCTCCTACTCGCCGCCTGCACGCTGGGCGCGGTCGTGGCCGCCACAGCCGGCGAAGCCGAGATCCGCAAGAACCTGCCGGCGCGCATTCCGCAGTTCCCCGCCATCGACGAAGTGTCGAAGTCGCCGATTCCGGGCCTCTACGAAGTGCGCGTGAACAGCTCGCAGATCTTCTACACCGACGAGCAGGGCAACTACCTGATCCAGGGCAACCTGATCGACGTGAAGTCGCGCAAGAACCTGACCGAGGAACGGGTCGAGAAGCTCAGCGCCGTCGCCTTCGACCAGCTGCCGCTGAAGGACTCGATCAAGATCGTGCGTGGCAACGGCAAGCGCAAGCTCGCCGTGTTCGAAGACCCGAACTGCGGCTACTGCAAGCGCTTCGAGAAGGACATGAAGACGGTCGACAACGTCACCGTGTACCTGTTCCTGTACCCCGTGCTCGGCCCCGATTCGAACATCAAGTCGCGCGACATCTGGTGCAGCAAGGACAAGGGCAAGGCCTGGGGCGACTGGATGGAGTCGAGCACCCGTCCCGCCACCGCGCCCAGCAGCTGCGACGTGACCGCGCTGCAGCGCAACGTCGAGTTCGGCCGCAAGTACAACATCACCGGCACGCCCACGCTGATCTTCAGCGACGGCACCCGCACGCCCGGCGCCATTCCCGCAGAGCAGGTCGAGAAGCAACTCGCCGCTTCGTCGAGCTGATGGCGACGAAGGCTCCTGCGCGGCGCAGTACCGCCGCTACCGCCGTGCCCATAGCCGGCGTGCGCTTTCGCGTGGAATGCGCGGATCTCCATGCGCGCCTGTTCGGGGTGACGCTGACCATCGACGCGCCCGCCGCGCAGCAGCGCGTGTCGCTGCCAGTGTGGATTCCGGGCAGCTACCTGGTGCGCGAATTCGCCAAGAACCTGCAGGGCCTGCGCGCCACGCAGGGGCGCCGCAAGCCGACCCTGACGCAGCTCGACAAATGCAGCTGGCTCGTCGAATGCGCGCCCGGCCAGCCGCTGGTGCTGAACTACCAGGTCTGCGCCTACGACAACTCGGTGCGCACCGCCTGGCTCGACGCCGAGCGCGGCTTCTTCAACGGCACCAGCGTGTGCCTGCGGGTCGAAGGCCAGACCGACGCGCCGCATGCGCTGGAAATCGTCGCGCCGGTGCTGCCTGAGGATGCCGCGCGCTGGTCCTGCGCCACCGCGCTGGTTCCGCTCAAGACCGACAAACATGGCTTCGGCAGCTACCGCGCCGCCGACTACGACGAGCTGGCCGACAGCCCGGTCGAGCTGGGCGCCTTCTGGAGCGCCGATTTCGAAGCCTGCGGCGTGCCGCACCGCTTCGTGGTGGCGGGCGCCGCAGCCTCGTTCGACGGCGACCGGCTCATTGCCGACACCAAGGCCATCTGCGAAGCAGAGATGCGCTTCTGGCACGGCGACAAGGCCGGCAAGCGCGGCGGCCCGAAGCTGCCGATCGACCGCTACGTGTTCATGCTCAACGCGGTGGACGACGGCTACGGCGGGCTCGAGCATCGCCACTCCACGGCGCTGATCTGCAACCGCCGCGACCTGCCGCAGCGCGGCGAGAAGAAAAAGCAGCCCGAGGGCTACACCACGCTGATGGGCCTCATCAGCCACGAGTACTTCCACACCTGGAACGTCAAGCGCATGCGGCCCGCCGAGTTCGCGCGCTACGACTACAGCCAGGAAAACTACACGCAGCTGCTGTGGTTCTTCGAGGGCTTCACCAGCTACTACGACGACCTGCTGCTGCGCCGCGCCGGCCGCATCGACGACGCGGCCTACCTGCGCCTGCTGAACAAGACGATCAACCAGGTCATGCAGACGCCGGGACGCCTCGTGCAGCCGGTGGCCGACGCGAGCTTCGACGCCTGGGTCAAGTACTACCGCCAGGACGAGCAGACGCCCAACAGCACGGTGAGCTACTACACCAAGGGCGCGCTGGTGGCGCTGTGCTTCGACCTCACGCTGCGCCATGAAGGCAAGGGCACCCTCGACGACGTGATGCGCCACCTGTGGACGCACAGCGGCGGCGGGCCGATCAGCGAAGCCGACTTCGCGGCCGCGCTGGAGGCCGTGAGCGGCCGCTCGTATGCGGCGGAACTCGCGCGCTGGGTGCATTCGACCGAGGAGCTTCCGCTTGCGCAGCTTCTGCGCGCGCACGGCGTCGCCACGCTGGAAGACCCGTCGCAGCAGGCGCAGGTGCTGGGCCTGCGCGTGGCCGAAACCAGCGGCAGCGTGCAGGTCAAGGTGGTGCTGCGCGGCGGTGCGGCCGAGAAGGCGGGCTTTTCGGCGAACGACGAGTGGATCGGCATCGAGCTGCCTGCTGTCGGCCGGAAGGGCCAGCAGCGGCCGGCGCAAGCCTGGCGCATCGCCAAGCTCGACGACCTCGCGCTGTACCTGGGCGATGCGACGAAGTTCACGGCCATCGTCGCGCGTGACCGCAAGCTGCTCAGGCTGCCGCTCGCGCTGCCGGCCAACGCGACCACCTGGCGCCTGTTCGCGCACGATGCCGCCAAGGCGGCGGGCTGGCTGGCCGGCTAGCTAGGCGTTTTCCGGCGCGGCCGGGTGCCGCACGAACATCATCGGCTGCGGCTCGCCGACCAGCACGCAGGGCTTGCCGGTCCTGCGGCAGTGGTCCTGCACGCGCCAATAGGCGCCGTGGCTCACGCAGCCGGTCTGGCAGATCACCAGGTCGGCGGCACGCAGGCTGGCTTCGAGCGCGGGATCGTCCGCGTCGGCACCGCCGTCGTGGTGCAGGTAGCGTCCTCCCGCGATTTCGACCAGCTGGCGTGCGAGCGACCGCGCCTGGTCTTCATGGCCGACGCACAGCACGGCTTTCTCGCGCAGATCGGCGGGCGCTTGCGGCCGGGACGGCCGCAGATGGCGCCGGCTGCCCGGCGACAGCAGCGCATTCAGCCGCTTGGGCAGCGCCCCGCCCGCGGCGGCACGCGCGGCCAGCTCCTCGCGCACGATGGCAACGGCCGAATCGCGCGCCACCAGTGCGCCGCGCAAACGGACGATCTGCGCCTCGAGCCTTTCGACCAGCGCGGCCTGCTCGGCCAGCAGGCGCGAGCAGCGCTCCTGGGCCCGGGCATAGGCCCGCAGCAACACGGCATGTTCTTGCATCGGGAACTCCATGGCGGGCATTCTAGATGAGAGCAATTCTCAACTGAAGTCCATTTGGTGCTTAGTGCGAAACCGACTTCGAGAACACGTTCACCACCACCACGCCCGCGATGATCAGCCCGAGCCCCGCGATGGCCGGCCCGTCGAGCTTCTGGCCGAACCACAGCCAGCTCACGAGCGAGATCAGCACGATGCCCACGCCCGACCAGATCGCATAGGCGATGCCGGTCGGAATGGTGCGCAGCGTCAGCGAGAGGAAGAAGAACGCGACCACGTAGCCGGCCACCGAGGCCAGCGTGGGCCACAGCCGCGTGAAACCATCCGAGCCCTTGAGGAAACTGGTGGCGATCACTTCGGCCACGATGGCGACGAACAGGTAGGCATAGTTGGAACTCATGGCGGGCACTCTATGGGAACTCGCCATGCCCTGCCACCCGCGCCGGCCATGCTGGGTATAGTGAAGCGCGTTTTTCTTCCCCTTCCCCGGAGACACCATGAGCTACGAAAACATCGAAGTGCGGACCGAAGCAGGCAAGGTCGGCATCATCACCCTCAACCGCCCGAAGGCCCTGAATGCGCTGAACGACGCGCTGATGACCGAACTGGGCCAGGCCCTGAAGGCCTTCGATGCGGACGATGCCATCGGCTGCATCATCCTCACGGGCAGCGAGCGCGCCTTCGCGGCCGGCGCCGACATCGCGGCGATGGCGAAGTACAGCTTCATCGACACCTACAAGGGCGACTACATCACGCGCAACTGGGAAATCATCCGCTCGATCCGCAAGCCGGTGATCGGCGCAGTGGCCGGCTTCGCGCTGGGCGGAGGCTGCGAGCTGGCGATGATGTGCGACTTCATCATCGCGGCCGACAACGCGAAGTTCGGCCAGCCAGAGATCAAGATCGGCGTGATTCCCGGTGCCGGCGGCACGCAGCGCCTGCCGCGCGCGGTGGGCAAGAGCAAGGCCATGGACATGGTGCTCACGGCACGCATGATGGACGCGGCCGAAGCCGAACGCGCCGGCCTCGTGAGCCGCGTGGTGCCCTTCGAGAAGCTCGCCGACGAGGCGCTGGGCGCGGCGCTGATCATCTGCGGCTTCTCGCAGATCTCGGTGATGGCGGCCAAGGAATCGGTCAACCGCGCCTTCGAGAGCGGCCTGAGCGACGGCGTGATGTTCGAGCGCCGGCTGTTCCACGCGCTGTTCGCCACGCAGGACCAGAAGGAAGGCATGGACGCCTTCCTGAACAAGCGCCAGCCGGACTTCAAGAACGCCTGAGGGCGGATGCGCGCGGCCGGATGCGTTCCGGTCAGCGCGTGAGCAGCGCGCGCAGCGCGTCGAGCGCCTGCGCGGGCGGCGTGCCGACCAGCGCGGTGCCGCCGGGCTGCGGCGTCCAGCGCACCTGGCCGCCGGCGATCTCCAGCACGGCGACCAGCGTGCTGCCGCGATAGAGCGAAAGACGCGCCTCGACCGGCGCGGCGAGTGCTTCCCCGGGCGCCGTCGCCGAACGGGCCACGGTGCCAACGAGCGCGGGCAAGCCTTCGATGTCGCCGCGCGCGTGGCGCACTTCGGCGCCTGAGCCCGTGAAGCTGAAGGACGTCCACCTGTCCAGCGCAGTGAAGCCCGCCGGGCCTTCTGCCCGCAGGACCGACTTGGGTACTGCAGCGCGCGGAGCGGGGGCGCGCTGCAGCGCGCCGGAGGCGTCTGCACTCGCGTTGTCGCCTTGCGGCGGTGGCGGCGGCGCGATGGCCGGTGCAGGCGCTGCGGCAGGCGCCGGAGCCTCCGCCGCATAGGCACGCCGGCGTTCGTTTTCCAAGCGCTCTTCACGTTGCTCGTCGCTGCGCGAAGGAGCGGCCTGCCCAGCCACTGCGGCTGAAGGCGATGCAGGCGCCGGCGCGACTGGCGCTGGCGCTGGGGCAGCCTGCAATGGCGGCGCGGGGCGGCGAACGGCATCCGCGCCGGCATCGCGCCGGGCCTGCGCTTGTTTCTGTTCGGCGGCGGGCGCTTTTTTGGCGGCAGCAGATGGCGGCGATGCCGGTCGAGGCGCAGGCGCGGCAGCCAGCGGCGGTTCCGCAGGAGGCGCGGCCTCGGCCGCCGGTTGAGCGGGCGCAGGCGCAGGTGGTGCCGCCGCTGGCGCTGCAGCGCCGGCAACGCGTGCCTCGCCATCCAGCTGTGCATCCGGCACCGGCTCGCGATGCCACAGCACCGTCACGAAAGTCGCCAGCAGCACCGTGGCGAACGCCGCATTCCACGGCATGCGCGAACGCGGCTCCCCGCCACCGCCGAACACGCGGCGCCACCACGGCGCGGCGCTCGCGCTGTTGGCAGCGGCGTTCTTCGCGGCCGGCACGGTGGCGGCAAGGTTGTGCGCCATCTTCAGGATGGCATCGCGCGTGCGCGGGTCGGGGGTTGCGTCGCTGTCGGGTGCATGGTCCAGCGCGCGGCGCAGGGCCGGGTCGCGCAGGTCGCGTTCATCGTCGCGGTCGAAACCGGTGGTGCCGTTGCCGCTCATGCCCGCTGCTCCAGCACCGCAAGGTAACGCGCCATGCAGCCGCGCAGCTTCTGCAGGCCGTAGCGCAGGCGGCTGCGCACGGTCTCGAAACCGATCTCCAGGCTCGCGGCCAGCGCCTCGACGGTCAGGCCGTCTTCGTGGTGCAGCAGGAACGCGGCGCGCTGGTCGCTCGGAAGCTCGTCCAGGCAGGCCAGCAGCCGGCGGCCGGCGGCGCGCCAGAAAGCGAGCTCCTCGGCGGACGGATGCGCGGCAGCGTCCATCGCGCCGCGCACGCCGCGCTCGAGCGTGGGCACGGGATCGCCGTCGTCGTCGGGATGCGCATCGAGCGCCACTTCGCGTCCGCTCACGCGCAGGCGGTCCATCGCAAGGTTGTGTGCAATGGTGAAGGCCCAGGTGCGCCAGGCGGCGCCCTGCGGCGAGAAGCTGTCGCGCGCCGAGATGATCCGCACCCAGGTGTCCTGGAACACCTCGTCGGCCTGCGCCGCGAGCCGCGCGCCCAGCAGCCGCTTGACGAAGCGGAACAGCCCGCCCTCGTGGCGCGCATAGAGCACGTCGAACGCGGCGGCGTCGCCCTGCGCGTAGGCCAGCATCAACTGGTCGTCGGGCATGGCCTGTCGCTCGGTGGCGCTGTCGGCGGAAGGGGCGCGGGGAAGCGCGGACATCGGAGGATTTTCACCCGGGCTTGTACGGGCGACGAGCGGCTTCGGGGTTAGAGCCTGCAAAAATCGACTCGGGTGGCCAGCAGGCTGTTGAACTCGGGCAAAAAGCTGGGCTATAATTTTGGGCTCGGCACCAAACAATGCCGAACGGCTCTTTAGCTCAGTCGGTTAGAGCGATGGAATCATAATCCACAGGTCCGCGGTTCGAGTCCGTGAAGAGCCACCAACAATATAAGCCTTGCAAGTCATTGACTTGCAAGGCTTTTTTCTTGGCGAAGGATAATCGGCGGCAATGCCCGCCTCCTTCCGCGCCACACCGACCCTGCCTGCCGCCCGCGCAGGCCTGCGTCGTCCCGGCGCGGGCCTGATCCGCTGGGTCTTGCTGTGGTTCGCGCTGTCGCTCGGCGCGGCCATCGCGTCGCCGGTGGTGCATCCGCAGTCCGTGGAGCTGGTGTGCTCGAGCGCCGGGTCGGTCAAGGCCATCGTGCATACCGACGACGGCGCGCAAGAGCTGGGCATGGGCCACATGGACTGCCCGCTGTGCGTGCTGGCAGGCGCACCGCCCGCGACGCCCGCGGTCGAACTTCCCGTGCTCCTGCCGCCGTGCCATGCGGTGCAGCCGGTTCCGGCCGCGCACGTCGCCGTGGGCACAGCGACACCCCCGCCCGCGCGCGGCCCTCCTTCGCTCTCCTGACGCTTCCCGTTTTCGCTCGTCCGCGCATGTGATGCCGCCGCCTGAGGGCTGGCTTCGTCGCATCGCGGTCCTCCGCACAACGCATCGATCGGCGCTCGCGTCCGGGCGCCAGAGAGCTTTTATCCATGACTCATTCCACCCTTTCACGCCGTGGCCTGCTGCTGTCCGGCGGCACCGCGCTTGCGGCCCTGGCCCTCGCCGGCTGCGACAACGGCAAAGTGCTGCCCGCCAGCTTCAACGGCGTCGACATCAGCGGCGCCACCTACGCGCAGGACTTCCGCCTGACCGACCCCGACGGCCGCGAGCGCACGCTGGCCGACTTCAAGGGCAAGGCGGTGATGATGTTCTTCGGCTTCACGCAATGCCCCGACGTATGCCCCACCGCGCTCGTGCGCGCCGCGGAGATCAGGCGGCTGCTCGGCACAGACGGCGAACGGCTGCAGGTGATCTTCGTCACCGTCGACCCCGAGCGCGACACGCCCGTGGTGCTCAAGGCCTACACCGAGGCCTTCGATCCGAGCTTCATCGGCCTGTATGGCGACGCGCAGAAGACCAGCGACACCGCGAAGGAGTTCAAGGTGTTCTACAAGAAGGTGCCCACCGGCTCCTCGTACACCATGGACCACTCGGCCTTCAGCTACGTGTTCGACCCCAGGGGAAAGATCCGCCTCGTGCTGCGCCACGAGCAGAGCGCGCAGGAATGCGCCGACGACCTGCGCAAGATCCTGCAGGCCTGACCTTTTCAACCATTCAAATCAAATCCCAGGAGATCCAGACCATGAAGAACCGCATTGCACACATCCTCGCCGTCACCAGCGCAGCGCTGCTGCTCACCGCGCATGCGGCGCACGCGCAAGTCACCGTCAAGGACGCCTGGGTGCGCGCCACCGTGCCGCAGCAGAAAGCCACCGGCGCGTTCATGCAGCTGAGCGCCGCAAAGGACACCAGGCTGGTGTCGGCCAGCTCGCCCGTCACGCCGGTCGTCGAAGTGCACGAGATGGCCATGCAGGACAACGTGATGCGCATGCGCCAGATCGCCGCGCTGGACCTGCCGGCCGGCAAGGCCGTCGAACTCAAGCCCGGCGGCTATCACGTGATGCTGCTCGACCTCAAGCAGCAGGTGAAAGAAGGCGACACCGTGCCGCTCACGCTGGTGTTCGAGGGCAAGGACGGCAAGCGTGAGACGGTGGAGGTGAAGGCGCCGGTGCGGGCGCTGAATGCGTCGGCGCAGCCGGCGGCGGGCCACGGCGGGCACAAGCACTGAGCGCCCCGGCGCGGGACCGGCTGAAGGAACTACCCTGTTTCGGTGATGGCGCCCGCCCCCGGGACGCACAAGAATTGTTAATAAATATTGACAAACCATCCCCTCCCCGGCCGGCGTCTTCGTGGGCCGGATGCCCGAGGGAGGTGCATACGGGGGTTTTCAGTGCCGCTCAGCTACCTGCTCCACTTGGAGAACGCTCGCCTGCCGATGCACGTGACCGGCGCGCAGGATGTGCGCCGGGTCTCCGTCCTGAAGGCGACCGGCCTCATCGAGGCCGCCATCGACCCGGCCTACGACACCGGCAAGGGCAGCTACAGGCTGGCGCAGGACGCGCTGGTGATCTGCATCACCGACGACGGACATGCCGAGATCGACCGGCTGCGCGGCGGCGAGGGCAACGGCAGCAGCGCATCGCCGAAGAAGGCATCGAACGCCAGGCTCGAGCCGCTCGACTACCTTCGCGCCATAGAAAGTTCGGCCTTCCCCCTTCGGGTGCAGGACAGGGAGGCGATCGGCTGCGTGGAGGCACTGAAGCAGGCGGGCTTCGTCGATGCGGTCATCGGCCCGGCGCTCACATGGAAGGCCGCCGACGGCGAGCCGCAGGGGCTGGCGGTGATCAAGCGCATCACGCCTTTCGGCCGGGCGCATCTGGCGCGAAGCGCGACCAGGTGATTGCGCGGCATCTGGAATTCCGGCCAACCGGCGCCGCAAGCGGTCGGCGCCAACGGCTGGGCGCGCGGCTGCCTATTCAACAGGCAACGTGGCGGGAACCCACGCCGATGCTTGCTCCGCCGATCCGACTCCCCGCACAACCCACAGAGTTGTCCACAGAAAAATCGAACAAGTCATCAAACCGTCAAACAGATGTCGTCGCCGTGTAACCCTTGAACTGCTCGCGCAGCTTCGTCTTCAGCAGCTTGCCGGTGGCGGTGTGCGGCAGGCTGTCGACGAACACCACGTCGTCCGGCAGCCACCATTTCACGACGCGCTCCGCAAGGAATGTGAGCAGTTCCTCTCGTGTCACTTCCGCCCCGGCGCGCTTCACCACGATGAGCAGCGGCCGCTCCTGCCACTTCGGATGCGCGATGCCGATCACGGCCGCTTCGGCCACCGCCGGGTGCAGGCTCGCCGTGTTCTCGAGGTCGATGGAGGAAATCCATTCGCCGCCCGACTTGATCACGTCCTTCGCGCGGTCGACCAGCTGCACATAGCCGTCTTCGTCGATGTTGGCGACGTCGCCCGTGGGAAAGAAGCCTTCGGCGTCGAGCACCGGCCCGCCCTCGCTCTTGAAGTAGCCGCTCGCGATCCATGGTCCGCGCACATGCAGGTGGCCGAAGGCCTTGCCGTCGTGCGGCAGGCGCCGGCCGTCTTCGCCGACGATCTTCAGTTCCACGCCCCACACGCCGCGGCCCTGGCGCATCTTCACGCGCAGCTGCTCTTCCTTGGGCATCGACAGGTGCTTGGGCAGCAGGTTGCCGATCACGCCGATGGGGCTGGTCTCGGTCATGCCCCAGCCCTGCACGAAGTCGGCGCCGAAGTCGCGCTCGAAGCGCTCGATCATGCTGCGCGGCGTGGCGGCGCCGCCCACGCCGATGCGCTTGAGGCCGATGGCGCGGGTGTCGATTTCAGGATGCGCGTCGAAGTACTGGAACAGCATCAGCCAGATGGTGGGTACGGCCTGCGAGAAGCCGACCTTCTCGTCGCGCATCAGCTCGTACAGGCTCTGGCCGTCCATGTGCGGGCCGGGCATGACCAGCTTCGCGCCGGCCATCGCCGCTGCATACGGCATGCCCCAGGCGTTGGCATGGAACATGGGCACCGCGAGCAGCAGCGTCATCTGCGAATTGACGCCGAAGGTGTCGGGCGCGCATTCCATCAGCGAATGCAGCACGGTCGAGCGGTGCGAATACAGCACGCCCTTCGGGTTGCCGGTGGTGCCCGAGGTGTAGCAGAGCGAAGAGGCGGTGCGCTCGTCGAACTCGGGCCAGGCGTAGGCCTCGCTCTGCGCGCCGATGAGTTCGTCGTAGCACAGCAGATTCGGCACGTCGATGGCGGGCATGTGCGCGCGGTCGGTCATGGCGATGAAGGCGCGCACCGACTTCAGGCCCGGTGCGAGCTTCTCCACCAGCGGCGCGAAGGTGGTGTCGAAGAACAGCACCTTGTCTTCCGCATGGTTGACGATGTAGTCGATCTGCTCGGGAAAGAGCCGCGGGTTCACCGTGTGCAGCACCGCGCCCGAGCCCGACACGCCGAAGTACAGCGCCAGGTGGCGATACGTGTTCCAGGCCAGCGTGCCGACGCGGTCGCCGGGCTCGATGCCCAGCGTCTTCAACGCATTGGCCACCTGCTTGGAGCGGCGCTGTATCTCCGCGTAGTTTGTGCGGTGCACCGGCCCCTCCACGGTGCGCCCGACGATCTCGGCGCGCGGGTGAAAGGTGGCCGCGTGATCGATCAGCGACGAGATCAGCAGCGGGCGGTCTTGCATCAATCCGAACATGGTCTTGTCTCCTGTACGCTGGGGCGATGCTAGGCAGCCGCCGTGCCGCGCCGCATCGTCGGAACGGACGATTGAGGGCGTTCAAGGGTTGCCCCTAGCATCGATCTTCAAGAGGACCCTTGCATGAACGTTCAGGACGCCATCGCCACCCGCCGCTCGGTGCGCGATTTTCTCGACACGCCGGTGCCCGGCGAAGTCATCCGCCGCGTGCTCGCGCAGGCATTGCGCGCGCCCTCGGGCGGCAACCTGCAGCCGTGGCACCTGCACGTGGTGGGCGGCGACAGGCTGTCGGAGCTGAAAACCATCATGCGCACCCGCGTGCAGGAGGCACCCGGCGGCGAAGGCAGCGAGTACGACATCTACCCGCGCGAGCTGGTCGCGCCCTACCGCGACCGCCGCTTCGCCGTGGGCGAGGCCATGTACGCACGCCTGGGCATCCCGCGCGAGGACAAGTCCGCGCGCCGCGAATGGTTCGCGCGCAACTACCAGTTCTTCGGCGCGCCGCTCGCGCTGTTCTGCACCGTCGACCGCCGCATGGGGCCGCCGCAGTGGTCCGACCTGGGCATGCTCCTGCAGAATGTGATGCTCCTGCTGCGCGCCGAAGGGCTCGACAGCTGCCCGCAGGAATGCTGGGCCATCTACCCGCAGACCATCGGCCGGTTCATCGAACTGCCGCCCGAGCGCATGCTCTTCACCGGCATGGCCATCGGCTACGCCGACAGGAGCAGGCCGCTCGACGCACTGGTGACCGAGCGCGCGCCGCTCGATGAAGTGGCGGAGTTCACGGGCATCTGAGCCGAGGAACGGAACCTGCTTGCCGCCGGGCGTACTCCACGAAGCGCCCGATGATGCTCATTGCCCAGATCTCCGACCCGCACATCCGCCCCGCCGGCCAGCTCTACCAGGGCGTGGCCGATTCGAACCGGATGTTCGAGGAAGCCATCGACCATCTGCACGCCCTTGACCGCAGGCCCGAGCTCGTGCTGCTGACCGGCGACCTCGTCGACGAAGGCCGGCCCGACGAATACGCGCAGGCGCGCCGACTGCTGTCGAAGCTGGCCATTCCCTGCCTCGTGATTCCCGGCAACCACGACCACCGCGAGAACTTCCGCACGGCCTTCGCGGACCACGCCTACCTGCCGGCCGAAGGCCCGATGCACTACTGCATCGACGACCATGCGGTGCGCATCGTGGCGCTGGACTCCTGCGTTCCCGGCCTGCACCACGGCGATGTCGACGCAGAAGGCCTCGCATGGCTGCGGCGCACGCTGGAGGCCGACCGCGCGAAGCCGACACTGCTGATGCTGCACCACCCGCCCTTCGCCAGCGGCATTCCCTACATGGATACCTACAGCTACGCCAACCCCGCCCCGCTCGAAGCCGTGCTGCGCGATTTCGACAACATCGAGCGCGTGCTGTGCGGGCATGTGCACCGCACGATGCTGCGGCGCTGGGCGGGCACGGTCGTGTGCTCCTGCCCCAGCAGCACGACGGAAATCGCACTGCGGCTCGCGGACGGTGCGGCGCCGGCCTCTTACATAGGGCGGCCGGGCTGCATGCTGCATCTGTGGGACGAGGTGCATGGCATGGTGAGCCATGTGAGCCACGTCGGGGCGATGGAGGGGCCGTATCCGTTTGCGTGAGGTATCTGGTGAAGCGGGCATCCTGCGCCGCGCTGCCCACCGCGCCTCAGGCCGCCGCGATCACCTGGTCGCGCCCCATCGCCTTGGCCTTGTAGAGCGCCGCGTCGGCGCGCGCCAGCACTTCGTCGACGCCCCGGCCGCCGTCGTTCGCGGCCACGCCGATGCTCACCGCGATGGAGCCGACCTCGGCCATGGGGGAGTCGGCGCCGAAGGGCTCGGCGATGGCCTGCTTGAGCCGCGCGGCGATGGCCATGGCCTCGACCTGGCCGGTGCCGGGCAGCAGCACCACGAACTCCTCGCCGCCGTAGCGCCCGAGCACGCCGGCGTCGCCCACCGCCCGCTGCATGCGCCGCACGGCCTCGCGCAGCACCTTGTCGCCCATCTGGTGGCCGAAGCGGTCGTTGACGTCCTTGAAGTGGTCCAGGTCCACCATCAGCAGCGCCATGTGCCGACGGTCGGACGCGAAGGCGCCGCGGCAGGCATCGAGCAGCGCGCGGCGGTTGAGCGCGCCGGTCAGGGAGTCGCGCGTGGCCAGGTACTCGAACTCGGTGTGCACGCGGTCCGTGGCCATCAGGATGACGGAGATCGACAGCAGCAGCACCGAGAACGAATACATGCTGATGTAGAGCGACTGGATCCAGTTGCCGTCCATCAGGTTGCTGCCGGCCATGCCCAGCACCACCGACACGAAGCGCAGCGCCGCCACCGCAGCCTGCGCCAGCAGCAGGCCGATCATCAGCGGCTGGCCGAACACGCGGGGCCGGTGGCGCAGGTAGAGCAGGGCATGCGCGAAGAACAGCAAGGACACCGCGAAGGTGACGATCAGCAGGCGGGCCTCGAAGTCGGGCTTGACGGTGCTGAACCAGAACATGGACAGCCCTATCAACCCGTTCAGCAGCGTCCAGCCCCGGGTGTCGCTGCTCCCCAGCAGGAACTTCTGGCTGCCCGAGTAATACAGGATGCACGCCTGGAACAGCACGACGTTGGCGACCACGATCGTGAGGAAGTCCGGAAGGTAGTCGCGCGCCGCGAACAGCATGGTGCTGGTGAAAGCCAGCAGCGGCGCCAGCGCCCATTCGCTCAACCCGCGGATGCTGGCCGGGTAGCTGCGCCGCATGAAGAACATCACCAGGGCCATCATGACGCCCATGAGGCCGGCCAGCACGATGACGGAACGGGGGTCGAGAAGGGATGGCAATGCGCCCATGGGGCGAGATTATTGATTATGTTGACATTGCCTTCCGGGAAGCCGCCCCAAGGCCTCCGGCGCGGCTCAGAGCCGTTCGAGGATGGTCACGTTGGCCATGCCGCCGCCCTCGCACATGGTCTGCAGCCCGTAGCGCTTGCCGCGCTGGCCGAGCGCATGCACCAGCGTGGCCATCAGCTTGGTGCCGGACGCGCCGAGCGGGTGGCCCAGCGCGATGGCGCCGCCGTTCACGTTCAGCCGCGCCGGGTCGGCGTCCAGCGTCTGCAGCCAGGCCAGCGGCACCGGCGCGAAGGCCTCGTTGACCTCGTACAGGTCGATGTCGCCGATCTTCATGCCCGCCTTCGCCAGCGCCCGCCGGGTGGCGGGAATGGGCGCCTCCAGCATGATGACCGGGTCGTGCCCCATCACGCTCATGTGGTGGATGCGCGCGAGCGGCTGCATGCCCAGCATCTTGAGGCCGCGCTCGTTGACCACCATCAGACCGCTCGCGCCGTCGCAGATCTGGCTGGCGGTGGCGGCGGTGCAGCGCCCGCCCTCGGCGATCAGCTTGACGGCGGCGATGCTCTCCAGCGTGGCGTCGTGGCGGATGCCTTCGTCGACGGTGTGCAGTTCGCCGGTCTCGGTGCCGTCGGCCATGCGCACGGCCACCGGCACGATCTCGCGCTCGAAGTGGCCCGCCTTCGTCGCGGCGATGGCGTTGCGGTGGCTGCGCAGCGCGTAGGCGTCGAGCTCGGCCTTCTCTATGCCGTAGTTCCTGGCGATCATCTCGGCGCCGGTGAACTGGCTGAACTGCACGTCGGGGTAGCGCCTGGCCATCTGCGGGCTCACGTAGAAGCCCAGCCCGTTCTTCAGCGGCAGCGTGGTGGGCAGGCCCATGGGCACGCGCGTCATGCTCTCCACGCCGGCCGCGATCACGATGTCCATGCTGCCCGACATCACGGCCTGCGCCGCGAAGTGCAGCGCCTGCTGCGACGAGCCGCACTGCCGGTCGACCGAGGTGGCCGGCACCGACTCGGGCAGCTTCGACGCCAGCACAGCGTTGCGCGCGATGTTGGCCGCCTGCTCGCCGGCCTGGCCGACGCAGCCCATGATGACGTCCTCGACCAGCGCGGGGTCGGCGCCGGTGCGCTCCACCAGTGCGTCGAGCACCTGCGCGGCAAGGTCGGCCGGGTGCCACCCGGCCAGGCGGCCGTTGCGGCGGCCGCCCGCGGTGCGCGCGGCGGCGACGATGAATGCTTCGGGCATGAAAGTCTCCTGTGTTCGTGGGTGGTGCGGGCTCAGCGCGGCGCCATGCGGATGGCCCCGTCGAGCCGCACGCTTTCGCCGTTGAAGTAGCCGTTGGTAATCATCAGCTCGGCCAGCGTCGCGTATTCCGCCGGGTTGCCCAGCCGCTTGGGGAACGGCACCGACGCCGCCAGCGCGGCCTTCACGTTGTCGGGCGCGCCCTGCAGCAGCGGCGTGTCGAAGATGCCCGGCAGGATGGTGTTGACGCGGATGCCCTCGGCCATCAGGTCGCGCGCAATGGGCAGCGTCATGCCGACGATGCCGGCCTTCGACGCGGTGTAGGCCGCCTGGCCCATCTGCCCGTCCTGCGCGGCCACCGAGGCGGTGTTGACGATGGCGCCGCGCTCGCCGTCCTGCAGCATGCCGAGCGTGAGCATGCCGGCGGCCGACTTGGCGATGCAGCGGAAGGTGCCCACCAGGTTGATCTGGATGATGCGGTCGAAATTGGCGAGCGGAAAGTGCTTGATCTCGCCGCTGGCCTTGTCGCGGCTCGCGGTTTTCACCGCGTTGCCGGTGCCGGCGCAGTTGACCAGCACGCGCTCCTGCCCGTGCGCGGCGCGGGCCTTGGCGAAGGCCGCGTCCACCTGCTCTTCGGAGGTGACGTCGACCTTGCAGAAGACGCCGCCCAGTTCCCTGGCCAGGGCCTCGCCCTGTTCGGCGTTGAGGTCGAACAGCGCGACCTTCACGCCGTGGCCGGCCAGGCGGCGCGCGGTGGCGGCGCCGAGGCCGGAAGCGCCGCCGGTGACGACGGCGGCAATGCTGGAATCGAGTTGCATGAGATGCGGTCCTTGCAGGGTAAGTGGCGGTTTCCGCGGGCCAGTTTAGGAAGCAGAATCGGCGGCGGCATCGTCGGAAACGACGGAAATCCGGGCCGTTCGGGCTCCGGTGCGCCAACCGCCCTTGACCGCCTGCCGATGTCGCCTCCCACGCCCCGCATCCTCGAAACCAAGCTCAACCCGCCGGCCGCCAACGCCACGCAGGTGCCGCGCACCGCCATCCGCGAAGAGATCGCCGCGGCCGCCGTCAAGCTGGTGCTGGTGCGCGCGCCGGCCGGCTTCGGCAAGACCACGGCCATGGCGCAGATCCGCGAGCGCATGGAGGCGCAGGGCATCGCCACCGCCTGGCTCACGCTCGACCGCGCCGACAACGACGTGTCGCGCTTCCTCGATTGCCTGGCCGAAGCCGCGCAGCGCCTGGGCGTGGACGAGCCGCGCGCCAACGGGCCGTTCGACGCCGTGGCCGCGCTGGCCGCGCACGACGCGCCGTTCACGCTGTTCCTCGACGACTTCGAGGTGGTGCAGGAGCCGGCGGTGCTCGGCCTGGTGCGCGAGATCGTCGAGCACCTGCCGCGCCGCGGCCAGATCGTGATCGGCTCGCGCGGCCTGCCCGACCTGGGCCTGGGCCGGCTGCGCGCGCGCGGGCAGCTCATAGAGATCGACACCGACCGGCTGCGCTTCAGCCTGGAGGAAACCAGCGCCTTCTTCGGCCTGCGCATGGCGCATGCAAACCAGGCGATGCAGGCGCTGCCCGCCGACCTGCTCTCGCAGCTGCATCGCAAGACCGAAGGCTGGGTGGCAGCGATCTGGCTGGCTTCGATGGCGCTGGAGCGCCACGGCACCGAGACCGGTTTCGTCGAGCGCTTCTCGGGCTCCGACCGCGCCGTGGCCGACTACCTGGCCGAAGACGTGCTCGCGCACCAGCCGGCCGACATCCGCGACTTCCTGCTGCGCACCAGCATCCTGCGGCAGCTCGACGCCTCGGTGTGCCAGGCGCTGTGCCCGCGCGCCGACTGCGCGGCCATCCTGGAACGGCTGGCCGCGTCCAACCTGTTCCTCACGCCGGTGAGCGGCGACGGCGGAGATGGCGGAAACGGCGGCGCGTGGCGCTATCACAGCCTGTTCGCCGACTTCCTGCGCGCTCGGCTCGCGCACGAGCAGCCCGGCGAAACGGCGCGGCTGCATCTCGCGGCCGCCGGCTGGTACGAGTCGCACGACCGGCCGGTGCCCGCCATCGACCACGCCATCGAGGGCGGCGACCATCCGTATGCGCTGGCGCTGCTCGACAGCTACGCGGCGCAGTTCCTCGAACAGGGCCGCATGCGCATGCTGGCGCGCTGGTTCTCTGCCATTCCGGAACACCAGCTGCGCGAGCATCCGTTCCTGCAGCCGATCGCGCTGTGGGCCACCTGCTTCACGCACGGCCCGTGGGAGGCGATGCGCATGCTCGATCAGTCGGGCTGCCTCGAAAGCCCCATCCCCGAGGTGCGCGCGAGCGCCCACACGCTGGTGCCGCTGCTGCTGGCCATGCAGGACCGCCACGACGAGGCCTACGAAGCCGGCCGCCAGAGCCTGGCGCGACTGCCCACCGGCCTGCCGTTCGCCGACAGCGTGCTGCTCAACGGCATGGCCCACATCCTCGCGGTGCGCGGCGACCAGCACGAGGCGCGCCGCATGCTGGAGGCCGCGCGCGAGCGCGGCAGCAGCACCTTCAACCGCATGTACACCGAGTCGCTGGCCGGCCTGTTCGACCTGCACGAAGGGCGGCTGCGGCAGGCCACCGCGCGGCTGCGCATGGCGGTCGACTCCACCCATGCCGTGTCGTACAACCACAGCCACGGCAACGCCTGGGCCGGCGTGCTGTATGCGGGCGCGGTGTACGAGACCAACCAGCTCGTGCAGGCCGAGCACCTGCTGAACGTGTACCTGCCGCTGGCGCGCGACGTCGGCCTGCCGGACCACATGATCCTGAGCCACGTGATGCGCTCGCGGCTGGCGTTCCACGCGGGCGACATCGACGCTGCGTTCCAGGCGCTGACCGAGCTGGAATACCTCGGCCACCACCGGCAGCTGCCGCGCGTGGTGGCCGGCGCCAAGCTGGAGCGCTCGCGCATGCTGCTGCTGCAGGGCAACGGACCCGCGTCGCGCGACGAACTGGCCCGCGCCGACGACCCCGCGCTGTGGGAACGCGAGAGGCGCCAGCGCCTGCCGGCGCACGACCTCGACTACATGGCCCTGGCGCGGGCGCGCTGGGACATCGCCTTCGGCGATGCGCGCGCCGCGCTGGAGGCGCTCGACACCGAACTGCATGCCGCGCTGGCCGTGGCGCACAACCGCCGCGCGCTCAAGCTGCGGGTGCTGCGCGCGCTGGCGCTGCAGGCCGCGGGCGACGCGTCGGCCGCCGTCAAGGAATTCGAGACCGTGCTGCAGGCCGCCAGCCAGGAAGGCTTCGTGCGGCTGATCCTCGACGAAGGCCCGGCCGTCGGCGCGCTGGTGCACCGCTATGCGCAGTCGGCGCAGGAGGCGCCCGCCGCGCGCGGCGACCCGATCCTGGCGGACTACCTGCAGCGCCTGCTGCAGCTCGTCGGCCCGATGCCGGCGGCCGACGCGGATGCGCCCGCATCCGGCGCCGACGCGATGAAGGAGCCGCTCACGCGCAAGGAAATCCGGGTGCTGCAGTTGCTGGCCGAGGGGTATTCGAACAGCGCGATGGCGGAGAAGCTGTTCGTGTCGGACAGCACGGTGCGCACGCACCTGCGCAACATCAACATGAAACTCGACGCGAAGAGCCGCACGCAGGCGGTGGCGATCGCGCGGCGGCTGGGCGTGATCCGGTAGGCAGCGCCACCGGTGGTATTACAAATACTACGGATTCCGGTGATACCGCCCGCCTCTGGCCGTCCATAGCATTCCCTCAGAGAGATCAGAGCCTTCCTGCTGCCGCGGTTGCCATGGTGCGGCGCGGCGGCGGAAGCGCAGCGTCCGGCCGAATGCGGCAGGCCGCGCAGGGAGTCATCGACACACAGAGCGACAGGAGCGAAGCCACCATGCCCAAAGGAATCCCCAACCCGGCCCCCATGTATGGCATCGCCCCACGCGCCTGGGGTTTCGAGGTGTCGATCGTGCGCAACGGCAACCGCTTCTACAAGCAGTTCGGCCGCGCCAGCTACGGCAGCGAGGAGCAGGCCCTGCTGCAGGCGCAGGCCTGGCGCGACGAGATCGTGCGCAGCTTCCCCCCGGTCGCGCGGCGCACGCGGGCCGAGAAGCTGCGCGCAAACAACACCACCGGCGTGTCGGGCGTGTTCTGCCAGGTCGCGTCGGGCGGCCGGGTGCGGGCATGGGTCGCCAAGACCTATCTTGGAGAAAACGAGATCCTGCGCACCGATTTCCCGGTCGATGCCGCCGGCGGCGATGCGCAGGCGCTGGCCATACAGGAGCGCGCGCGGCAGCTGGAACACATGTCGGGCCTGGCCCGCCTGCATCCGGCCGAGGAGTCGATCCGCAAGAGCCAGGACAGGCTGCCGGCCGAACTGCTGTCGCCCAAGCGCTCCAAGTCCGAGATCCGGCGCAGCACCAATTCCAGCGGCGTGAGCGGCGTGCACTTCAAGGCGCCCAACGTCGGCCACCCGGGCTACTGGCTCGCCATCACCTACACGGCGGGCAAGGGCAGCGTGAGCAAGGCGTTCTCCATCAAGGAACACGGGCCCGAGGAAGCCAAGCGCCTGGCCATCGCGGAGCGCGAGCGCCAGCTCGAGGCCAAGCTGTCGGGCGGCCGCACCCGCGCCGCCACCGATGTGCGCACCGACACCGCCATCGCGCCCATCGCCTACCGCCAGGAAGCGCGTTCGCAAGGCACGGCGGGCGCCGGCGCGCCTGAGGCAGGGCAGGTCCGGCTGTGAGGCTTCGGCGGCGGCGGGCAGGCCGGGCGTGCGGTTTCGCCGGATCGCCATGCCGCTTCGGCCAGAATAGCGGGCAAATGCGTGCGCCGACGAGCGCCGCGCAGTTCGGGGAGCCCGCCAACAGCAGTGCGCAGAAAAGCAGCACGTCGAGAATGCCCAAAGGAATCCCCAATCCGGCCGCCATGTACGGCATCTGCATCAGACCCTGGGGATTCGAAGTCTCTATCGTGCGCAACGGCGTACGCCACTACAGGCAGTTCGGCAAGGCCAGCTACGGCGGCGAGGCGCAGGCGCTGCTTCAGGCGCAGGACTGGCGCGACGCCATCGTGCGCAGCGTGCCGCCGCCCACGCGGCGCGAGCGCGCGCAAAAGCTCAGAACGAACAACAGCACCGGCGTGCCGGGCGTGTTTCACCAGATGTCCGCCGGCGGCCAGGTGCGGGCCTGGATGGCCAAGACCTACATCGGGCAGGGCGAGATTCTTCGCACCGACTTCATCGTCGACCACCTGGGCGACGCGGCCCAGGCGCTGGCCATCCGCGAGCGCGAGCGGCAGCTTGAACGCATGCAGGGGCTGGTGCGGCTGCACCCGGCCGAGGAAGCGATTCGCATGGGCCTCGCGACCCATGCGCCAGCGCCCCGCGCGGCCAAGCGCTCGAAGTCGGAGATCACCCGGCGCAACAACACCAGCGGCGTGAGCGGCGTGCATTTCAAGACGCCCAACGCCAGCCATCCCGGCTATTGGCTGGCCATCACCTACACCACCGGCAAGGGCAGCGTGAGCAAGGCTTTTTCGGTGAAGGAACACGGCTACGACATGGCCAAGCGCCTGGCGATCGCCGAACGCGCGAATCAACTCGCCGCGAAGCTGGGCCAGGACCGCTGATGGCACAAGACAGACGCGGCTTCGCCGCTGCGGCGAAGCCCGCCACGGGCGCCCGGCCATGACGCTCAAGTCCATTCACCAGCTGCTGCGCGTGGCATCGCACCTGCTGGACCAGGCGGCCGCCGAGGTCCACGCGACAGATCTGGAGCCGGTGCAGGAAAACGTCGAGCGCATCGGCCGCGCGCTGATCGAGGTGATCGAAGTGCAGCGCCGCATCTACGAGGAACAGCCGGAGCTGGCGCCCAAGTCGCTGGCGGCCTCGCCGAAGGAAGCCGACGCCAGCCGCCTCTTCACCGAGTTCACGATGGAGGCGCTGGCGCTGGAAGAAGCCGGCAAGACCGCCGCGGCGCGCGAGAAATACACAGCGTTCATCGGCATCTCGCCCTCGCACCTGCACCGCGAGATCGCGCGGGCGGAGATCCGGCGGCTGTCCTAGCAGGCCGTGTCGGGTCACAGCGCCCGCGAGATCACCTCCTTCATGATCTCGTTGGTGCCGCCGTAGATGCGCTGCACGCGGGCATCGGCGTACATGCGCGCCACCATGTATTCGTTCATGAAGCCGTAGCCGCCGAACAGCTGCAGGCACTCGTCGACCACGCGGCCCTGCGCTTCCGAGCCCCAGAGCTTGGCCATCGACGCGGTGGCGGTGTCGAGCCTGCCGGCCACCAGGTCTTCCACGCAGCGGTCGATGAAGGCGCGGCCCACCTTGATCTGCGTCGCGATCTCGGCCAGCTTGAACTTGGTGTTCTGGAACTCGGCGATCGGCTTGCCGAAGGCCTTGCGGTCGCGCACGTAGTCGAGCGTGGCCTCGTAGGCGCCCTCCATGGTGGCGAGCGCGCTCAGGCCGATGATGGTGCGCTCATAAGGCAGGTCGCTCATCAGCTGGAAGAAGCCCTGCCCTTCCACGCCGCCCAGCAGCGCATCGGCCGGCACGCGCACGTCGTCGAAGAAAAGCTCGGAAGTGTCCTGCGCCTTCATGCCGATCTTGTCGAGCACGCGGCCCACGCGAAAGCCCTTGCAGCCTTCGGTCTCGACGATGAGGATCGAGGTGCCCTTGGCGCCCTGCGCCGGGTCGGTCTTGCACACCACCAGCACCACGCCGGCCAGGTAGCCGTTGGTGATGAAGGTCTTCGAGCCGTTGATGCGAAAGCCGCTGCCGTCCTTCTCGGCGCGCGTGCGCACGCCCTGCAGGTCGGAGCCGGCGCCGGGCTCGGTCATGGCGATGGCGCCGACCATCTCGCCGCGCGCCATGCGCGGCAGGTAGTGGCGCTTCTGCTCCTCCGTGCCGTGGTTGAGGAAGTAGTGCGCCACGATGGCATGCACCGACGTGGCCATGCCGGTGAGCGCGCGGCGCGACATCTCTTCGTAGAACACAGCCTCGTGGCGGAAGTCGCCGCCCGCGCCGCCGTACGCCTCGGGGATGTCGGCGCACAGCAGGCCGAGCGCGCCGGCCTTGCGCCAGACCTCGTGGCCGACGTGGCCGCGCTTGCGGGCTTCCTCGTCGTGCGGAAGCACTTCGGTCTCGATGAAGCGCACCACGTTGTCGCGGTACAGCTCGAGGTCTTCGTCGCTCCAGGAGCGGCGGAAATCGATGGGCATTTTCTTCTTCCTTGAGGTGTTCTTCGGTCAGCCGATGCGGCGGCTCCTGCCGGCCCAGAAGGGCTCGCGCAGCTGGAACTTCTGCAGCTTGCCCGCGGCCGACAGCGGCAGCGCGTCGCGGAACTCCACGCTGCGCGGGCACTTGTAGCCGGCGATCTGCTCGCGGCAATGCGCGATGACGGCCTCCGCCTCCAGCGCCATGCCTTCGCGCCGCACGATCACCGCGTGCACGCGCTCGCCCCACTTGTCGTCGGGCACACCGATCACGGCGGACATCAGCACCTGCGGGAGCTGGGCGATGGCGTTCTCGACCTCGGCCGAATACACGTTCTCGCCGCCGCTCACGATCATGTCCTTCATGCGGTCGACCACGAAGACGAAGCCTTCCTCGTCCATGTAGCCGCCGTCGCCGGTGTGCATCCAGCCGCCGCGCAGCGCGGCCTCGGTTTCCCTCGGCTTGTTCCAGTAGCCCTTCATGACCATCGGCCCGCGCGCGACGATCTCGCCGACCTGGCCGAAGGGCACTTCGTTGTCGTCGCCGTCGACGATGCGCAGCTCGGCAATGGAGATGGGCGTGCCGGCCGAGCGCAGCAGGCGCTCGCGATCCGGCCCCGGCGCGTGGCAATACGGCGGCAGCGCGGTAACCACCGGCGACAGCTCGGTCATGCCGTAGACCTGCGCGAATGCGGTACCCGGAAAGGCGCGCATGGCCTGGTCGAGCAGCGCCGCGTCGATGGGCGCCGCGCCGTACGACAGCAGGCGCAGGCTCGACAGGTCGAACTCCGCGAAGCGCGGATGCTCGATCACGCGCTTGATCATGGTGGGCACCAGGAACATCTCGGTGATGCGCGCCGACTGCAGCGTCTGCAGCACCGCCAGCTCGTCGAACACCGGCACCACGTGCACCGGCACCAGCCGCATCAGGCTCTGCAGCGCCACGCCGCAGCCGGCCACGTGGAACATGGGCGCCGCGACGATGGCCGCGGCGTCCTGCGTGTCGCGCGGCAGCGCGGCCACCGTGCCCAGCGCGTTGATGCACAGGCTGCCGTGCGTGAGCATCACGCCCTTGGGCTGGCCGGTGGTGCCGCCGGTGTACATGACGGCGGCCAGCTCGTCGCTGCGGTGCGGGGCATCTTCGGCGGGTTCCGTGGCGGCGAGCAGCGCCTCGTAGCCGACCATGCCTTCGGGCACCGCGCCGTCGCCGCAATAGACCACGGTGCGCAGCGAGCGGGAGAGCCGGCGCAGCTCGGCGGCCATGGGCGCGAAGACGTCGTCCACCAGCAAGATGCGGGTGTCGCAGTCGTCGAGCGAGTACGCCACTTCCTTGGGGTTCCAGCGGATGTTGACCGGGTTGATGACGCCGCCGCCCCACCAGGTGCCGAAGAAGTATTCGACGAAGCGGTGCGAGTTGAGGCTCATCATGCCGACCCGGTCGCCCGGCTGCATGCCGAGCTGCCGCAGCACCGCGCCGAGGCGCGCGACGCGGTCGGTGAACCCGGCGAAGTCGAGCCGCGTGCCGCCGCAGACCACGGCGGTGGCCTTGCCTTTTTCGCGCCGGCCCTTGTGCAGGGGTTGGGTGAGGAACATGGGGTCTGTCTCCGTTCTTTTTCTTTTCAGGAAGCGCCCGGCGGCGCGATGGCCTCCGCCGCCACGCCCCAGCGGCGCAGCACGGTCGGCCCGTCGTCGTGCGCGGCGGCCGGCGGCACCACGGGCGCGGTACGGCTGAAGCGCGGCGCGGGCGCGGGCTGCACCACGCCGCCCACGCTGGCGAAGGTGCCGCGCGCCACGTTGTGCGGATGCGCGGGCGCCTCGTCCCAGTCGAGCACGGGGGCGAAGCAGGCGTCGCTGCCCTCGAGCAGCACGCACCATTCGTCGCGCGTGCGGGTGCGGAAGATGTCCGCCATGCGCAGCTTGAGCACCGGCCAGCGGTCGGCGTCCATCTGCGCGTCGAAGGCGGGGTCGTCGGCGATGCCGCAGCGCTCGCGCATCAATGCGTAGAACTGCGGCTCGATGGCACCCACGGCCACATGCTTGCCGTCGGCACAGGCGTAGGTATCGTAGAAGTGCGCGCCGCCGTCGAGCATGTTCTCGCCGCGCTGGTTGCTCCACTGGCCGGCCGACTTGAAGCCGTACATCATGGCCGACAGCAGCGCGGCGCCGTCGGTCATGGCGGCGTCGACCACCTGGCCCTGCCCCGAGCTCTTCGCCTCGTGCAGCGCGGCCAGGATGCCGAAGGCCAGCAGCATCGCGCCGCCGCCGAAGTCGCCCACGTAGTTGAGCGGCGGCACCGGCGGCTCGCCGGCACGGCCGATGGCGTGCAGCGCGCCGCTGATCGCGATGTAGTTGATGTCGTGCCCCGCCGCGTGCGCCAGCGGGCCGTGCTGGCCCCAGCCGGTCATGCGGCCGTACACCAGGCGCGGGTTCCTCTGGTGGCAGGGCGCGGGGCCCAGGCCCAGCCGCTCCATCACGCCGGGGCGAAAGCCTTCGATGAGCACATCGGCCTTTTCGATGGCTTCAAGCACCTGTTGCGCCGCGCCTTCCGCGCGCAGGTCGACCTGCAGCGTGCTGCGCCCGCGCGCGAGGATGTCGTGCGGCGCGGTGCGCGTGCCGGGGCGCTCGATGCGCAGCACCTCCGCGCCCATGTCGGCGAACAGCATCGCGCAGAACGGCCCGGGGCCGATGCCCGCCATCTCGATCACCCGTAGTCCCTGCAATGGGCCTGCCATGGCTTGTCTCCTGTTGCGAGCGGCCATCTTGGCGCGCGGGCGGCGGCGCTGCATCGTCCAAAACGACGAATGCGGCGCCCGATGCATCAAGTCAGGCCGCGCCACCTCGCCACCGCGCCACGCGGCGCAAATGCCATGCGGGCGGGCCGAACTGGGTCTCGATGAGCGTGGCGCGCCGGAAGTAGTGGCCCACGGCCAGCTCCTCGGTCATGCCCATGCCGCCGTGCATCTGCACAGCGCCCTGCCCCACGGCCCGGCAGGCCTTCGCGACCGCCACCTTGGCGGACGACACGGCGCGTGCCCGCTCATGCGGCGCGGCGTCGTCGATCGACTCGCCCACGCTCGCGGTGAGCGCACCGGCCTGTTCCAGCGCCATGTGCATGTCGGCCAGCCGGTGCTGCAGCACCTGGAAGCTGGAGATCGGCACGCCGAACTGCTTGCGCTGGCGCACGTAGTCGAGCGTGTCGCGCATCAGCCGGCGCATGACGCCGATGGACTCGGCGCAGACGGCGAGCGTGGCCTCGTCGAGCGCCTGCTCGATCTGCGGCAGCGCCTCGCCTTCGATGCCGAGCAAGGCATCGGACGGTACGCGCACGCTGTCGAAGACGATGTCGGCGGCACGCCCGCCGTCGCGCGTGGGGTAGGCGCGCATGCGCAGGCCCGGCGCGTCCTTCGGCACCACGACCAGCGAGAGCCCGTCCGCATCGCCGGGGGCGCCCCGGCTGCGCGCACTGACGATCAGGTGGCCGGCCCACGGCGCGGCCTGCACGATTGCCTTGTGGCCGTCGAGCCGGAAGCCGTCGCCTTCGCGCACCAGGCGCACCCGTACGTCGGCCCGGTCGTGCCGGCTCTGCGGCTCGCCGTGCGCAAAGGCCAGCACGGCCTGCCCCGCGACGACGCGCGCGAGCAAGGCGTCGGCCAGCGTACCGGGGTGGCGCTGCAGCAGGCCCGCGCCGATGACCATCGTCGACAGGTACGGCTCGGCCGCGAGCGCGCCGCCCAGCGTTTCCATCAGCGCCAGGTGCGCGGCCATGCCCAAGCCCATGCCGCCGCGCGATTCGGGCAGGGCCGCGCCCAGCAGGTCGAGTTCGCGCGACAGGCCCTGCCAGAACGGCGGCGGTGCATCGCCGGTATTGGCCAGCGCATGCAGGCGCTGTTCGAAGCCGTGGTGGTTGTCGAGATAGCGCGCGAGGCTGTCGCGCAGCATCGCGAGGGTGTCTTCCTGTTCGGTGCGTGTGTTCATGGCGGCGGACTCAGCGGGCGAGCAGGTGGGCGGCGACGATGTTGCGCTGCACCTCGTTGGAGCCGGCATAGATCGAAGCGGCGCGGTCGTTGAGGTAGGCCGACATCGAGAACACGGCCTCTTCGGGAATCGGCAGCTCGCCCGCCAGACCGTCGTCCAGCGGCAGGTTGGCGGCTGCGTAGTGGCCGGCGATTTCCACGCCCAGCTCGGTCAGCCGCTGGCGCAGCTCGGAGCCGAGCACCTTGCCCATCGACGGACGGATGCCGTGCGGCTCGCCGCGTGCCTGCGCGCGCAGCGACTGCAGCTCGGTGGCTTCCAGCGCGTCGATGGCGCAGTCCATCTCGGCCAGGCGCAGGGCCATGTCGCCGGCCTCGTCGCCGTCATAACTGGTGTTTGCCGCGAACGCCGCATCGGCCGCGGTGCTCAGGCGGCGCAGGCGCGCACGCAGCATGGGCGCCCAGGCACCGCCGCGCTCGTGCTGCAGCAGATATTTGGCGATGGCCCAGCCCTGGTTCTCCTCGCCGATCAGGCCCTCGGCGGGTACGCGCACGTCGTCGAAGAACACCTGGTTGAGCTCATGGTCGCCCGAGATGCTGATGATCGGGCGGATGGTGATGCCCGGCGCGGGAATGTCGAAGCACAGGAAGCTGATGCCCTGCTGCGGCTTGCCGCCCGAGGCGGTGCGCACCAGGCAGAACATGCGGTTGGCGTACTGCGCGTGCGTGGTCCAGATCTTGGTGCCGTTGATGACGTAGTGGTCGCCCTCGCCGGACTGCCGCACCGCCTTGCATTGCAGCGAAGCCAGGTCGGAGCCCGATTGCGGCTCCGAGTAGCCCTGGCACCAGTAGTCCTCGCCCGAGCGGATGCCGGGCAGCCAGGCGCGCTTCTGCGCCTCGGTGCCGAAGGCGATGATCACCGGCGCGACCATGCCGGGGCCCATGGGCGCGCGCGGCGGCGCGTCGGCCGCCGCCAGCTCGCTCGCGAAAAGGTAGTGCTGCATCGGCGTCCAGCCGGTGCCGCCGTGCTCCACGGGCCAGTGCGGCACGCTCCAGCCGCGCTTGGCGAGGATGCGGTGCCAGCGGTTGCCGTACTCGTAGTCGGTGAAGATGCCGGAGCAGCGGCGGCCGGCCGTGCGCAGCTCGGGCGTCAGTTCGCGCGCGAGGAAGTCGCGCACTTCGTCTCGGAATGCGGTCTCCGCCGCGCTGAGGGTCCAGGCCATGGTGTCGTCCCGTTGGAATGCACCACGCAGTGTGCGCCCGGAATGCCCGGGCGGCATCGTCGGATCGGACGAAGATCGGGCGGGAGCAGCCCTCTCAGGCCGCGACGGCTTCGCGCGTCGCCGCCGCCTTCGACGGCACGGGCATGTGCCGGGCCCAGTCGATGATCTCGAGGCTGCCGTCGGCGTGCTCGGCCAGGGCAGTGAGGCTCTCGACCCAGTCGCCGTCGTTGCAGTAGAGGATGCCGTCGATGTCGCGCATCTCGGCATGGTGGATGTGGCCGCAGACCACGCCCTGGGCGCCGCGGTTGCGGGCCTCGCGGGCCACGGCATTCTCGAAGTCGCCCACGTAGCTCACGGCGCGCTTGACCTTGCCCTTGAGGTATTTGGAGAGCGACCAGTACGGCAGCCCCATGCGCGCGCGCAGCGAATTGAGGTGGCGGTTGAGCTTGAGCGTGAATTCGTAGAGCGAGTCGCCCACGTAGGCGAGCCACTTGGCGCACTGGATCACGCCGTCGAACAGGTCGCCGTGGATGATCCAGAGCTTGCGACCGTCGGCCGTTTCGTGGATCCATTCGTCGGCCACGTCGATGCCGCCGAAGTTGTGATGCAGGTACTTGCGGGCGAACTCGTCGTGGTTGCCCGGAATGAAGATCACGCGCGTGCCCTTGCGTGCCTTGCGCAGCAGCTTCTGGATCACGTCGTTGTGCGCCTGCGGCCAGTACCAGTGGCGCTTGAGCTGCCAGCCGTCGATGATGTCACCGACCAGGAACAGGGTCTCGCACTCGGTGTGCTTCAGGAAATCGAGCAGTGCGCGGGCCTGGCAGCCGGGCGTGCCCAGGTGCAGGTCGGAGATCCAGAGGGTGCGGAATTGCAGCGGTGGACGTGCGCGATCTTCGTCCTCGGGGTCGAGGGCCTGGGTGGCGGAGTCGCGCCATGCGCGAAGGAAAGCGTCGTCGCGTTGCATGGACGGGTAGGCTCCCACCGCCCCATGACCGCGCGATGGCACACCCGTGACATCCCGGTGACGCGTTGCCGCCCGGCAACGCCACAATGCCGCGATGCGCCCCGGCCAGATCATCGTTCTTGCAACGCCTGTCTTCTTTCTTCTTATCGCGATCGAATTCGCGGTGGGACGCGCGCGCGCCCGCCGTGGCACGGGACGCGACACCTACCGCCTGGCCGACGCGTTGAACAGCATCGGCCTGGGCATGCTGAGCCAGATCAGCGCGGTGCTCACCGGGCTGCTGCGCATCGGCATCTACTCGGCGGTGTATTCGGCGGTGGCGCTTTTTCCTTTGGAGGCCGCGAAGGAGTTCTGGACCACCTGGTACGGCTGGCTGCTGGCGCTGGTGTTCTACGACTTCTGCTACTACTGGCTGCACCGCATGGGCCACGAGTCGGCGGTGCTGTGGGCGGCGCACGTGGTGCACCACCAGAGCCAGCACTACAACCTGTCGACCGCCCTGCGGCAGACCTCCAGCGGCGCGCTGTTCAGCTGGATCTTCTACCTGCCGATGGCCGTGGCGGGCGTGCCGCCGCTGGTGTTCGGCGTGGTGGCGCTCATCGACCTGCTCTACCAGTTCTGGGTGCACACCGAGCAGGTGGGCAAGCTGGGCTGGTTCGACCGCTGGTTCTGCTCGCCGTCGAACCACCGGGTGCACCACGCGGTGAACGACAACTACCTCGACCGCAACTACGGCGGCATCCTGATCGTGTGGGACCGCATTTTCGGCACCTTCCGCGAGGAAGACGAGCGCTGCGTGTACGGCACGCGCGGCGAGCTGCGCAGCTGGGACCCGCTGTGGGCCAACGCCGAGGTGTACTGGGCGCTGGCCAGGGATTCATGGCATGCGAAGAGCTGGGCCGACAAGCTGCGCGTGTGGCTCAAGCCGCCGGGCTGGCGGCCGGCGGACGTGGCGGCGCGTTTTCCGAAGCCGCCCTTCGACATCGCCAAGGTGACGCGCTACGAGCCCGAGGTGAGCCTTGGCGTGCAGTGGTTCGCGGGGCTGCAGTTCCTGCTGCTGGTCGGGTGCGCGGTGGTCTTCCTGTGGTTCTCCGACGTCATGCCGCTGCCGCAGGCCGCCGTGTGGCTCGCCGCGCTGACGGCGAGCCTGTGGGCCATCGGCGGTGTGCTGCAGGGGCGGCTGAGCGTGACCGAGGTGCTGTTCATCGAAGCGGCCGCCCTGGCCACGGCGAGCGCGGCGCTGGGCATCGGCTGGCTGCATCTCGTCTTCAAGCCGCTGGCGCTGGCCATCGCGATCTTCTTCGCGGCCAGGCGTGCGATGGCGGCGGGCACTGTGACCCGGTTCGATGGGCTGCTGCTCGCCGGGCTGGCGGCTTCGCTCGCAGGCGACGTGCTGCTGATGGGCCCGGCGACACTGTTCGTGCCCGGGCTCGTGGCCTTCCTGCTGGCACACCTGGCGTACATCGCGCTGTTCAGCATGGGGGTCGGCATGTTTCCCCGGCGCGGGGTGCTGGCCGCGACACTGCTGATCGGCGCGGGCATGCATGCGTTCCTGTGGCTGGGCGGACTGCCTTCGGCCCTGCGGATTCCGGTCGCGGCCTATGTGGTGGTGATCGCCTGCATGGCGGCGCAGGCGATCGGGCGCGCGGCCGTGCTGCACGCCACGGACCCATCCGCGCGGTGGGTGGCGGTGGGGGCATGCTTCTTCATGCTGAGCGATTCGCTGCTGGCGACGAACCGGTTCGTGACGCCGCTGCCGCTGGCGTCGTTGTGGGTGCTGGGCACGTATTACGCGGCGCAGATGCTGATAGTGCGGAACGCGCGGCCGAGGGGCTGACTCTGTATTTCTCCCTCCCCCGCTGGGGGAGGGCTGGGGTGGGGGCAAGTGGCGCTCGCGATGGGCGCTGTGCCCGCCCCCATCCCGACCTTCCCCCAGAGGGGGAAGGAGCAAGGCAAAACCTAATCGGCGCAGCGCTGGATTTCCACCGTCGAGTGGCGGATCTCCTCGTGCATCGAGAAGCAGGCCCGCACCTGGTCGGCCGTCAGCGTGGGCGAGTGCGTCACCACCGTGAGCGCACAGGCGTAAGCCTCGCGGCCCACGCGCCACACGTGCAGGTCGGCCACGCGGGTTTCGGAATCGGCCAGCAGGGTCTCGACGCCTTCGCGGATTTCCTTGGTCACCGGGTGGTCCATCTCGCGGTCGAGCAGCACCTTGCCGGTTTCCTTCAGCAGCCCCTTGGCCCAGGCCGCCACCAGCACCGCGCCGACGATGCCCATCGCCGGGTCGAGCCAGGCCCAGCCGTAGAACCAGCCGCCCAGCAGCGCCGCGATGGCCAGCACCGAGGTGGCGGCGTCGGCCACGACGTGGATGTAGGCGGAGCGCAGGTTCAGGTCATGGCCGTGGCCATGGTCGTGGTCGTGGTCGTGGTGGTCGTGCGCATGCCCGTGCGCATGGCCGTGGTCTTGCCCGTGGCCGTGCCCATGATGGTGGTGCGCCCCGCCCAGCAGCCGCGCGCAGACGAGATTGACCACCAGCCCCAGCACCGCCACCGAGATGGCCTCGGGGTAGTGGATGGCCGCGGGCGACCACAGCCGCTCCAGCGAGCCCACCACCATCAGCACCGCAATGCCCAGCAGCGCCAGCGCGCTGGCAAAGCCGCCGAGCACTTCGATCTTCCAGGTGCCGAAGGCGAAGCGCGGATCGCGCGCATAGCGCCGCGAGGCGGCATAGGCGAAGGCGCTCAGGCCGATGGCCAATGCATGCGAACTCATGTGCCAGCCGTCGGCCAGCAGCGCCATCGAGTTGAACCACCACCCCGCGCCGATCTCGGCCACCATCATCACGGCGGTGATCCACATCACGAGGCGCGTGCTGCGCTCGGCGGAGGTGTTGTCCGCGCCGAACTGGTGGTCGTGCCGCCAGGCGCTCAGGTCATGGGTGTGCATGGGATGCTCAGGCTCCGAAGAGATCGGGAACGTCGCCGCGGCCCGATGGGGGTGCCACGCCAAGGTGGCGGTAGGCCGCCAGCGTGGCGATGCGACCGCGCGGCGTGCGTTGCAGGTAGCCCTGCTGGATGAGGTAGGGCTCGATCACGTCCTCGATGGTGTCGCGCTCCTCGCCGATGCTGGCCGCCACGTTGTCCAGCCCGACCGGGCCGCCGTCGAAGCGGTGGATCACGGCCTCGAGCAGCTTGCGGTCCATCAGGTCGAAGCCCTGCGGATCGACGTCGAGCATGGCCAGCGCCCTGTGCGCGATGTCTTCGGTGATGCGGCCGTTGCCCTTGACCTCGGCGTAGTCGCGCACGCGGCGCAGCAGCCGGTTGGCGATGCGGGGCGTGCCGCGCGAACGGCGGGCGATCTCGAAGCCGCCGGCGGCGTCGGTCTCCACCTTGAGCAGGCCGGCGCTGCGGTGCACGATCAGCGCCAGTTCCTCGGGCGTGTAGAACTCCAGCCGTGCCACGATGCCGAAGCGGTCGCGCAGCGGATTGGTCAGCATGCCGGCGCGGGTGGTGGCGCCCACCAGCGTGAAGGGCTGCAGGTCGAGCTTGATGCTGCGCGCCGCGGGGCCTTCGCCGATCATGATGTCGATCTGGTAGTCCTCCAGCGCGGGGTAAAGGATTTCTTCGACGACCGGGCTCAGCCGGTGGATCTCGTCGATGAAGAGCACGTCGTTGGGTTCCAGGTTGGTCAGCAGCGCCGCCAGGTCCTTGGGTTTCTCGAGCACCGGGCCGGAGGTCTGGCGCAGATTCACGCCCAGTTCGGCCGCGATGATGTGCGACAGCGTGGTCTTGCCCAGGCCGGGCGGGCCGAACAGCAGCACGTGGTCGAGCGCCTCCTTGCGTTTGCGCGCGGCGCCGATGAAGATCTCGAGCTGCTCGCGCACCTTGGCCTGGCCGACGTACTCGTCCAGCAGCTTGGGGCGCAGTGCCCGCTCTATCGCCTCTTCGTTGGGCGATGCGGGGGCCGCGGACACCACGCGTTGGGGGACGGGCGCGAAATCGTCTGTCTGGATAGTCATGAGAGAGGTTTTTCGCCTACGAGTTTAGTACCTGCACACTGGCAGAATGCTCCGGCCATACAAAGAACGAGGGGAAGCCAGCACGTGTCGATCTACGAACTGAAGCCGCGTTTCCAGGCCCTGCTGCGGCCGCTGGTGGTCCGCCTGCATGCGATGGGCGTCACCGCCAACCAGGTCACGCTGGCGGCATGCGTCGTGTCGGTGGTGCTCGGGCTCTGGCTCTTCTTCGCGGCGCCCTCGCCGGCCGCCTTCGCGCTCATTCCGCTGTGGATGTTCCTGCGCATGGCCTTCAACGCCATCGACGGCATGCTGGCGCGCGAGCACAACCAGCAGAGCAGGCTGGGCGCCTTCCTCAACGAACTGACCGACGTGGTTTCCGACGCCGCGCTCTACCTGCCCTTCGCGCTGGTGGCGCCGTTCAGCGGCTTCTGGGTCGGCACGGTGATCGTGCTGGCCGGCCTGAGCGAATTCGCCGGGGCGCTGGGCCCAACGGTGGGCGCCTCGCGCCGCTACGACGGCCCGCTGGGCAAGAGCGACCGGGCCTTCGTGTTCGGCGCCCTCGGCCTCTATGTGGCGCTGGGCTGGCCGCTGCCGGGCTGGACGGCATGGCTGATGCCGCTGCTGGCGCTGCTGGTGGCCTGGACCACCGCCAACCGCATCCGCCGCGCGCTGGCCGAGGCCGAGGCGGGCATCCCCGCCAGCCACTGACACAGAACAAGACTCACAGGGATTCAATGACCGACATCACGCAACGCGTTCCGCAAGAACACCACTTCCAGACGCACGACGGCGAATCGCTGTTCTACCGCCACTGGCCCGCCACCGGCGGCGCACGGCGCGGCGCCGTCCTGCTGTTCCACCGCGGCCATGAACACGGCGCGCGCATGGCGCACCTGGTCGACGAACTCGACCTGCCCGACTTCGACTTCTTCGCCTGGGACGCGCGCGGCCACGGCCGCTCGCCGGGCCAGCGCGGCTACAGCCCCAGCTTCGGCACCTCGGTGCGCGACGTTCAGACCTTCGTGCAGCACATCGGCACGGCGCACGGCGTGCCCGAGCACGACATCCACGTGGTCGCGCAAAGCGTGGGCGCGGTGCTGATCGCCACCTGGGCGCACGACTACGCGCCCAAGGTGCGCGGCCTCACGCTCGCCTCGCCGGCCTTCAAGGTCAAGCTCTACGTGCCTTTCGCGCGGCCCGGCCTCGCGCTGATGCACAAGCTGCGCGGGCTGTTCTTCGTCAACAGCTACGTGAAGGCCAAGTTCCTCACGCACGACCCCGAGCGCATCGCCAGCTACGAGAGTGACCCGCTCATCAGCCGCCCCATCGCGGTCAACATCCTGCTGGGCCTGTACGAGGCGGCCGACCGCGTGGTGGCCGACGCCAACGCGATCACGCTGCCGGTGCAGCTGCTCATCTCGGGCGCCGACTGGGTGGTGCACCACAAGCCGCAGCACCAGTTCTTCGAGCGGCTGGGCAGCGCCGTGAAGACCAAGACCGAGCTGCCGGGCTTCTTCCACGACACGCTGGGCGAGAAAGACCGGGCGCCGGCGGTGGCACAGATCCGCGAATTCATCCTGCAGCGCTTCGACGAGCCAGCCGTGCCGGTCGACCGCCGCGAAGCGCACCTGAGCGGCGACACCGCCGACGAGTCGCGCGCGCTGGCCGAGCCGCTGTCGCCCCTGTCGCCGCGCGGCGCCTACTGGGCCATGACCCGCGCCGGGCTGAAGCTTGGCGGGAAGATGTCCGAGGGCATCAAGCTGGGCCACGACACCGGCTTCGACTCCGGCAGCACGCTCGACTACGTGTACCGCAACCAGCCCAGGGGCGGCTCGTTCATCGGCCGGTCCATCGACAAGACCTACCTGGAATCGATCGGCTGGCGCGGCATCCGCCAGCGCAAGATCCACGTCGAGGAGCTGCTGCGCATCGCGATGGAGCGGCTGGCCGAAATGCACCGCGAGGTGCGCGTGATGGACATCGCCGCCGGCCACGGCCGCTACGTGCTCGACGCGGTGCTCGCGAGCCCGGTCAAGGCCAGCTCGATCCTGCTGCGCGACTACAGCGACATCAACGTGCGCGACGGCCGCGCGCTCATCGCCGAGAAGGGCCTGGAAGACGTTGCGCAGTTCGTGCAGGCCGACGCCTTCGACCGCATGAGCCTCGCGAGCGTGACGCCGCGGCCCACGCTGGCGGTGGTGTCGGGCCTGTACGAGCTGTTCCCCGACAACGAGATGGTGCGCCGCTCGCTCGCGGGCGTCGGCGACGCGGTGGAAGACCGCGGCTACCTGGTCTACACCGGCCAGCCCTGGCATCCGCAGCTCGAGATGATCGCGCGCGCCCTCACCAGCCACCGCCAGGGCGAGGCCTGGGTGATGCGCCGCCGCACCCAGTACGAGATGGACCAGCTGGTGGAGGAAGCGGGCTTCCGCAAGATAGACCAGCGCATCGACGAGTGGGGCATCTTCACGGTTTCGCTGGCGGTGCGCACCGAGCGATGAGCGCCCGGCTGGCACGACGGCCCTGGAAGCGCGCCGCCGCATGGCTGGTGTGCCTCGGGCCGTTGTTCTATGCAACCTACGGCTTCGCCAACTGGTGGGCGACCACGCGGGCCCACGTGCCGTCGATGGCCTTCGGTTGGGAACGTCAAGTACCTTTCTGGCCTTGGACGATCTTTCCGTACTGGACGATCAACGTCTTCTACGCGCTGTCGCTGTTCCTCGCGCGCAGCAGGCACACGCTCGACCGGCATGCGCTGCGGCTGGTGACGGCCACACTGGTTGCCTGCACCTGCTTCATCCTCTGGCCGCTGCACTTCAGCTTCGGCCAGCCGCCGGTCGACGGTGCGCCGGCCTTTCTGTTCAACGCGCTGCGCGGGTTCGACCAGCCCTTCAACCAGGCGCCGTCGCTGCACATCGCGCTGGCGGTGATCCTGTGGGACTGGTACCGGCAGTTCATCCGCCCGCTGTGGGCGCGGCTGGTGCTGCATGTGTGGGCCTTCGCCATCTGCGCGTCGGTGCTCACGACCTGGCAGCACCACTTCATCGACATCCCGACCGGTGCGCTGCTCGGGCTGTTCTGCGTGTGGCTGTGGCCGCTGGAGCGCGTGGTGTCGATGCCGCGCGCGTGGCGTGTCACCCGCGACCCGCAGCGATGGAAGCTGGCGGGTTTCTACGCCGTGGGCGCGGCGCTGTTCCTGGCAGCCGCGCTCTACGGCGGCGGCGTCGCGCTGTGGCTGGCATGGCCGGCCGCGTCGCTCGCGCTGGTAGCGCTCAACTACATCGGCTTCGGCGCGCGCGGTTTCCAGATGGACGGGCATGGCCGCATGGGCTGGGCCACGCGCTGGCTGTTCGCGCCGTACCGGCTGGGCGCGGCAGTCAATGCCTGGCTCTGGACGTGCAAGCTGCCGGCCTCGGTCGAGGTGGTGCCCGGCGTGCGGCTGGGCCGCCGGCCGACGCACGCCGAATGGCTCGCGGCCGGCCGGCCCCGGCTGATGAGCCTGTGCGCCGAGCTGCAGTTGCCGTCCGGCGTGCGGCATGCGCGCTGCGTGCCGCTGCTCGACCTGACGGTGCCGCCGCCGGTGCGGCTGCAGCGCGCGGCGGCGGTCATCGAAGGGCAGCGCCGCGCTGCCGGCGGCGCGCCGGTGTGGGTGTGCTGCGCGCTCGGCTTCTCGCGCAGCGCCGCCGCGGTGATCGCCTGGCTGGACCGCTACGGCGCAGCCGGCGGCGTCGCGCAGGCCGAAGACGCGGTGCGCCGCGCACGTCCGCAGATCGTGCTTCGGCGGGCATGGCGCGTATCGCTGGAGGCCCTGAACCCCGCCGCGGAGGGACGCACCCATGAATGACAACGACCGCGCCACCTGCGCCACGCTGGCCGGACTGCTGCGCGCCGCTGCCGTGCTGGCCCTGTGGGGCTTCGCGCTGACATGCATCGCGGCGCTGGTGCTCGCGCTGACGCTGCGCTCGCTCTCGACCACCGCCACCATGAGCCTCGGCGCCGTCGTGATCCTGGGCGCGCTGGAGCGCTACTTTTCATTCCGGCTGCGCTTCGACGAGGCGCTGTTCGACGGCCTTGCGAAGGGCCGCATCGCGTCGCTGGAGGCCCTCGACGGCGCGCTGTCGAGCCTCGGCCTGCGCGAGACACAGCAGCAACAGCCACGCACCACCCGCCCGCTCGACGACCGCGTGGCCGGCACCCGCCAGCTCATGCAGCGCCACGCCATCGTGGTGGCCTGCCAGAGCGCCATGTTCCTCCTTGCCTTGATGACACAGGACCTCTCTTGACCGAAGCAGACGACAACAACAAGAACGACAAGCCGCCGGCCGAAAGCACGGTGCTGCGGCGCGCGCTCGCCGTGGTGGTGGGGAAACTCATCATCGGCGTGGCCGGCCTGCTGACCGGTGTGCGCGCCATCTGGTCGGGCACGAGCCCCAAGGCCGAGCAGACGCTGTACTTCGCCAACCACACGAGCCACGGCGACTTCGTGCTGCTGTGGGCGACGCTGCCGCCCGACCTGCGCGCGCTCACGCGGCCGGTGGCGGGGCAGGACTACTGGGAGGCCTCCAGGCTGCGCAACTTCATCGGCCGCGACGTGTTCAACGCGCTCATGATCCGGCGCGACGGCTCGGGCCAGGGCGGCAATCCGGTCGACCAGATGAAGGAGGCGCTGGAAGGCGGCGACTCGCTCATCATGTTCCCGGAAGGCACGCGCAACACCGGCGACGACATCCTGCTGCCGCTCAAGAGCGGCCTCTTCCACCTGGCGCGCGCCTGCCCCAACGTGCGGCTGGTGCCGGTGTGGATCGAGAACTTGAAGCGCGTGCTGCCCAAGGGCGTGCTGCTGCCGATTCCGCTGGCCTGCACGGTGCGCTTCGGCACGCCCATCACGCTGGGCGAAGGCGAGGACAAGGTGTCGTTCCTGGCACGGGCGCGCGCCGCCATGCTCGACATGCGCCCCGAGTACGACCGCGTTCCCGAACAAGAAAAAACAACAACGACAACGACGACGCCATGAACATCTCCGCTTCCACCCAGACCACGCTGGAGCTGTTCGGCGGCGTCGCGGGCGTGCTCATCCTGGCCTCGGCCATCGGTGCGCTGCTCAAGTGGCGCGTGGCGCACGGCCAGCCCAACTCGGTGATCGACAACCTCAACGCGCGCGTCAACGCCTGGTGGGTGATGGTGGCGGTGATCGGCGTTGCCTTCGCCTTCGGCAAGGGCGGCGTGATCGTGCTGTTCTACCTGATCTCCTTCTATGCGCTGCGCGAGTTCATCAGCCTGGCCTACACCCGGCGCGGCGACCACGGCGCCATTGCGCTGGCCTTCTACCTCGCGCTGCCGGGGCAGTACTTCCTGATCTGGATCGACTGGTACGGGCTCTACGCCATCTACATCCCGGTCTACGCCTTCCTGCTGCTGCCCATTCTTGCGGCGGTGGGCGGCGACACGCAGCGCTTCCTGGAGCGCACCTCGAAGATCCAGTGGGGCCTGATGGTGTGCGTGTTCTGCATCAGCCACGTGCCCGCGCTGCTGACGCTGCAGATACCCGGCTTCGAGGGCCGCAACCTGCTGCTGATCGCCTTCCTCGTCATCGTGGTGCAGGGCAGCGACGTGCTGCAGTACGTGTGGGGCAAGCTCTTCGGCAAGCGCAAGGTGGCGCCCGAGCTGTCGCCTTCCAAGACCTGGGAGGGCCTGATCGGCGGCGTGGCGAGCGCCACCGCGCTGGGCGCTGCGCTCTACTGGGCCACGCCCTTCAACCCGTGGCAGGCGGCGCTGATAGCGCTGACCATCTGCCTCATGGGCTTCTTCGGCGGGCTGGTGATGTCGGCCATCAAGCGCGACCGCGGCGTGAAGGACTGGGGCTCGATGATCGAGGGGCACGGCGGCATGCTCGACCGGCTCGATTCGGTGATCTTCGCGGCGCCCATCTACTTCCACGCGTTGCGCTACTGGTGGGTGCCGTGAGCAAGGCGGCCAAAGACGCGGAGCGCGTGGCGCACGACACGCCCGTCGAGTGCGCCAACGCCGCGTCGTGGACGCGCTGGCTCGAGCGCCACCATGCCAGCGCCGCCGGCGTGTGGCTGCGCATCGCCAAGAAGGACAGCGGCATCGCCTCGATCGACCACCCCGCCGCGCTGGAAGAAGCGCTGTGCTGGGGCTGGATCGACGGCCAGCGCAAGAGCGACGACGCGCAATACTTTCTGCAGCGCTTCACGCCGCGCACCAGGCGCAGCATCTGGTCGCAGATCAACCGCGCCAAGGTGCTGAAGCTCATCGACGAAGGCCGCATGCAACCGGCCGGGCTGGCCGAGATCGAGCGCGCAAAGGCCGACGGCCGATGGGACGCGGCCTACGAGGGCGTCGCCGCGGCCACGGTGCCGCCCGACCTGCAGGCCGCGCTGGACGCCAACAAGAAGGCCGCGAAGTTCTTCGCCACGCTCGACTCCCGCAACCGCTTCGCGGTGCTGTTCCGCACCCAGGGCGCGAAGAAGCCCGAGACCCGCGCGCGCCGCATCGCGCAGTTCGTCGAGATGCTGGCCAAGGGCGTGAAGATCCACCCCTGAGCTTCTTGCTCAGGTGCCTGCGGCAATGCGCGCCAGCCGCTCGGCGTCGACGATACGGATGCGCTTGTAGCGCATGTCGATGGCGCCCTCCTCCACCAGGCGCCCCAGTTCCTTGTTGATGGTCTGGCGCGACAGCCCGAGCATGGAGGCCAGGTCGTTCTGCGACAGGCGCACCATCGGGAAAGCGTCGTCGCCTTCCGCCGCGCCCGGCCCCTGCCCGCTGTAGAAGTGGACCAGGCTCATCAGCGTGGCCGCCACGCGGCCGTGGATCGAGTTGAGCATCTGGTTCTGCAGCAGCACGATGCTCAGCCGCTGGCGCTGCAGGCCGAGCTTGGCCACGTCGCGCCACAGCACGGGCTCGGCATCGAGCACCGCGATCACAGCGTCGCTGGGCAGGTGGACGATCACCGAGTCTTCGTGCGCGTGGTAGTCGTAGGGCAGCGGCACGTCTTCCAGCAGGCGCACCAGCGGCGCCACCTGGCCGGGGCCCAGCAGCGCGTTGACGTACTTGCGGCCGTGGCTACTCATGCTGCTGATCTCGAGGCAGCCAGACACCACCACCAGCAGCTCGCGCCGGTGGCGGTCGTGCGCCAGCACCTGCGTGCGCCGGTTGTAGCGCTCCATGCGCGCCGACTTCATGAGTTCCGCGCGGCGCGCGTCGGGCCAGCGCGAGAACAGTTCGTTCCAGCGCAGCGCGCGTTCCAGTAGCGCGGCGCTCTCCTCTGCGTTGCGGGGGGTGGAAGGGGTCGATCGGGTCAGCGGGTTCTCCCTGCCGTGATGTTCATGAATCTGTCAAAGCGTTGACAGATTCGGGAGGCTGTCGTTTCTATCGTAAGCACCGGACATCGACAAGCACACAAGCGGCACCGGCATGCGGGCGCATGCGGCAAGCCTCACCGGAGACAACAACTCATGAAGAAGACAGTCGCCGCCGGCCTCGTGCTGGCGGCCTACTCCTCGCTCACGCCGGCGCAGAGCAGCGTGACCATCTACGGCACGGTCGACCTTTACATGGCCTTCGCCAAGTCGGGCATCACCTCGTCGAAGCGGCTCGAGGACGGCGGCCAGACCGCCTCGCGCCTGGGCTTTCGCGGCACTGAAGACCTTGGCGGCGGGCTCAGCGCGCACTTCACGCTGGAGAGCGGCTTCGCGCCCGACACCGGCAACGGCACGCTGCCAGGGCCCGCCATGTCGTTCAGCCGGCAGTCCTTCGTCGGCCTGTCCGGGCCGTGGGGGCAGATCGACGCGGGCCGCATGTACACGCCCATGTTCTACACGCTGTTCAAGGCCGACCCCTACGGCGTGAATTCGGTGTTCTCGCCGATCAACCTGGTGGCCGCCACCGACGCGCAGCCGGGCCTCACGCCCTTCGCGGCCCGCGCCAGCAACATGATTCGCTACCGCACGCCGGCCAGCAGCGACTTCTTCGCGGACATCGCCTATGCGCCGGGCGAATCGAGCGCGCCGAGCCACCAGAGCGGCAACTTCTACGGCGGCAGCATGGGCTGGTCGCGCAAGCCCTACTACGTCGCCTATGCGTTCCAGCGCGCGCGCTCCGGCTCGGCGGCGGCGCCCGTGGCCGAGCCTGCCACCTCCACCTACCAGGCGCTGAGCGGCGCCTACGAACTGCCGGACATCGGCCTGCAGTTCTACGCGAACTACGTGCGCAACACCTCGAGCCTGCCGCGCGTGCCCGCCGCGAAGCTCGCGAGCCTGGGCGTCACCTACAACGTGACGCCGGCCTCGAACCTGATGTTCGAGGCCATGCAGCGCAAGGTGGACGACACCGGCCGCTCGCAGCTGGCCTGGACGCTGGGCTACGACTACTACCTGAGCAAGCGCACCGTGCTGTATGCGCGCTGGCTGCGGCTGCTCAACCGCAACGGCGCATCGGCCTCGCTCGCGACCATCGCGGTCGCGCCCGACAGCGGCAACGGCGTGCGCGTGCTCGCCACCGGCATCCGCCACAACTTCTGAAACCTCTACGCCACACTCCATGGATTTCTTCAGTTCCCAGGCCGAATCGCTCTCGGCCCTGTTCGCGCCGCGTGCCATCGCGGTGGTCGGCGCCTCTTCCAACCCGCAGAAGATCGGCGGCATTCCGGTCGACTACCAGCGACGCTTCGGCTTCGACGGCACGCTCTACCCGGTCAACCCCAACGCCGACCGCATCCAGGAGTTGCAGGCATGGCCCAGCCTGCGCGCCATCGGCCAGCCGGTGGACCTGGCCATCCTGGCCGTGCCCGCGGCGCTGGTCGACAGCGCGCTCGACGACGCCATCGCCGCGAAGGTAAAGGGCGTGGTGCTGTTCTCGTCGGGTTTCGCGGAAATCGGCGACGAGGGCACGGCCGCGCAGGCGCGGCTCGGCGACAAGGCGCGCGCGGCCGGCGTGCGGCTCATCGGCCCCAACTGCCTGGGCTTCATGAACATCGCGCGCAACGTGTACGCCACGTTCTCGCCCGCGCCCGGCGTGGGCCGCGTGAGCGCGGGACGCATCGGGCTGGTGAGCCAGTCCGGCGCGTTCGGCGCGTATGCGTACTCGATGGCGCGGGCGCGCGGCGTGGGCCTGTCGCTGTGGGCCACCACCGGCAACGAGGCCGACGTGCAGTTGGCCGACTGCCTGGCCTGGCTCGCGCAGGACCCGGCCACCGACGTGATCATGGGCTACATGGAAGGCTGCCGCGACGGCCCCCGGCTGCGCGCGGCGCTGGCGCTCGCGCAGGCGAACGGCAAGCCGGTGGTGATGGTCAAGGTCGGCAGCACTGCGCTGGGCGCGCAGGCCGCCGCCTCGCACACCGCCGCGCTGGCGGGCGACGACGCGGTGTACGACGCCGTGTTCCGCCAGTACGGCGTGCTGCGCGCGCGCAACCTCACCGAGTTTTTCGACCTGGCGCACAGCGCGGCGGTGGCCGGGCGGCCGCGCGACCGCTCGATCGGCCTGTTCACGCTCTCCGGCGGCGTGGGTGCGCTGATGGCCGACGAGGCCTCCGCGCAAGGCCTCGACGTTCAGCCGCTCAGCGAGGCAGCGCAGGGCACGCTGCGCAGCTGGGTTCCCTTCGCGGCGCCGCGCAACCCGGTCGACATCACCGGGCAGGTCACCAACGACATGAGCCTGCTGGAGCGCAGCGCGCGCGTGATGCTCGACGACCGCGGCTTCGCGTCGTGGATGGGTTTCCTGGCGGCTGCCGGTGCGTCGAATGCGTTCTGGCCGGTGCTGCGCGAACTGGTGGGCTCGCTGCGCGCGGCCTACCCCGACACGCTGCTCGCCATCAGCACGCTGCTGGCGCCCGAGCGCCGCGCCGAGCTGGAAGCCATGCGCTGCCTGGTGTTCGCCGATCCGTCGGACGGCATCCGCACGATTGCCGCGCTGGCGGGGCTGAAGACCGGCGCGGCTCCTTCGACGGTCTCGGCGGACCCGGCGCCCCCATCGAATCCGCTGAAGCTCGCGCCCGGCACCATGTCCGAACCCGAGGCGCTGGCGCTGCTCGCCGAAGCCGGCGTGCCCGTGGTCGAGCACCGCGTGGTGCGCAGCGCCGACGAAGCCGCCGCCGCCGCCGAAGTCATCGGCGACGCGGTGGTGGTGAAGATCGTGAGCGCGGACATTCCGCACAAGTCGGACGTCGGCGGGGTGGCGCTCGGCCTGCGCGGCGCGGCGCAGGCCCGCGCGGCCTTCGAACTCACGCGCGACCGCGCGCTCACCGCGCGGCCCGATGCGCGGCTCGACGGCGCGCTGGTGGCACGCATGCTGGGCGGCGGCGTCGAGTGCATCGCGGGCGTGCACCGCGATCCGGTGTTCGGCCCGGTGCTGATGTTCGGCCTGGGCGGCATCCACGTCGAGACGCTGCGCGACGTGTCGCTGCGCGCGCTGCCCATAACGCGCGACGACGCAATGGCCATGGTGCGCGAGCTGCGCGCCTTCGCAATCCTTGGCGGCGCGCGCGGCCGCGCGCCGGTCGATCTCGAATCGATCGCCGATGCGCTGTGCGCGCTGGCCGGCTTCGCGCTGCGCGCCGGTGATTCGCTCGACAGCGCCGAGATCAATCCGCTGATCGCGCGGCCGCTGGCCGACGGCGGCTGCGTGGCGGTCGATGCGCTGGTCGTCGGGCGCGGCGCATGAAACAAGGACCGGAGACAAAACGCATGACGACATCGAAGAGGCAAGCCACCATGATTGGAATCAGCGCCGCGCTCGCCTTCATGGCGGGCGGTGCGCACGCCGAAGCGCCCTTTCCGTCGAAACCGCTGCGCATCATCGTGCAGTACCAGGCGGGCGGCTCCACCGACATCCTGGCGCGCATCGTGGCAGAGGGGCTGTCGAAGCGGCTGGGCCAGCCCGTGGTGGTCGAAAACCGCAGCGGCGCGGGCGGGATCATCGGCACCGACTACGTCGCCAAGAGCACGCCCGACGGCTACACGCTGCTGTTGACGGTGCCGGGCCCGGTCACGGCCAACATGGTGCTCTACAGCAAGCTGCCCTACGACCCGCGCACCGACCTGCGCATGGTCTCGGACATCGCCACCACGCGCACCGTGCTGGCGGTGCATCCATCGGTGCCCGCGAAAGATTTCAAGAGCCTGATCGCCGCCGTGAAGGCCGCGCCCGGCAAGTACACGATGGGTTCGTGGGGCCCGGGCACGCAGCCGCACCAGATACAGGTCTACATGGACAAGACCTACGGCCTGCAGACGCTGCACGTGCCCTACAAGGGCGAGAGCCCGATGGCGGTCGACCTGATCGGCGGCGTCATCAACATGACCGTGGGCTCGGTCACCACGCTGCAGCCGTACATCGCGGCCGGCAAGCTGCGGCCGCTGGCGGTGGCCGGCCCGCGCCGCGCCAAGGCGCTGCCCGATGTGCCGACCTTCGCCGAGCAGGGCTACGCCGACGAGGTCTACGCGCTCACCGGCCCGACCTCGCTGATGGCGCCGGCGAAGACGCCCGACGCGGTCGTCGAACGGCTCGGGCGCGAAGTGAGCGCGGTGGTCCGCCAGCCTGAAGTCAGCCGCCGCATCGAGGAACTGGGCGCCGAGCCCGTCGGCAACCTGCCGGCCGAGGCCACGGCCGCCTACAAGGCCTTTCTTCCGGTGACGCTGCGGCTCACGCAGGCCACGGGCGTGAAGCTCGATTGAGAGCGCGCCCACTCGCATTCCATGAACCCCAGCAAAGAGAACTCCGACATGAACGCTCCCGAAACCCAACTCGCCGCGACCCTCGCGCGCAAGGCGCTCGCCCGCTCGATCGGCCTGGCCGCCTTCGTCTACGGCTACCCCCTCACCGAAACCTATCGCACCTGCGCCATGCAGACCGCGCCCCGGGCCGAGCGCCGCGCCGGCGCCTCGCACGGCTCGGACGTGCGCGCGCCGCTGAACACGCTGCATCACGCGCCGCGCCCCTCCACCCATGAAGACCGCGATGTGGTGACGCCGGCCAACGACCTGCTCTACGCCATCGCGTGGGTGCATCTGGCCCACGGGCCGATGCTGCTGACGGTGCCCGCGTCGTCGCGCCATCCGGGGCGCTACTTCGTGCTGCCGCTGTACGACGCCTACACCGAGAACTTCGAGAACCTGGGGCCGCGCAACTGCAGCCCCGAGGGCGAGACCGTGGTGCTCGTCGGTCCGGGCGGCACGGTGCCCGCATCGCTCGCCGGCCACCGCGTGGTGCATTGCCCGACGGACCTCGTCTGGCTGATCGGCCGCATCCTGGTCGGGGACGAGAGCGATTGGCCCGCCGCACGCGCGCTACAGTCCGAGATCAAGCTGGCCCCCGCGCCCGGCACGGCACTGCAGGGCCGGCCGGCCGCCGTCGAGCACTGGGACGGCCCGCTGCAGGACGCGATGGCCGCCGCCTTCGAACACGGCGAGCCGGCCGCGCAGGTCGCGCCCCGTTTCTTTACCAACATGTGCCTGGAGCTCGCCGAGGCGCCGGGCCGCGTGGAAGACCGCGCGCTGGTGGCCTGGTTCGGCCAGGCAGGGTTGCGGGCGGACGCCGCGTTCACGTGGGAGACGCTGGACGAAGCCTCGCGCGAGGGCCTGATCGAGGGCTTCGCGGAAGGCGTGCAGCTGATCGGCGCGGCAGGGCGCAACCGCCGCCCCAAGCCGTGGTCGATGACGCCTTCCACCGGACGCTACGGCAACGAATTCCTCGGCCGCGCCCGTACCGCCTACCTGGGCCTGGGCGCGCTGGCCACCAGCGAAGCCGTGTACGCCGCCGCGCACCACGACGCGAAGCAGGAGCCGCTGGACGGCCGGCGCAGCTACACGATGCGCTTCGAGGCCAACGACCTGCCGCCGGCCGACGCCTTCTGGTCGGTGACGCTCTACGACGCCGACCGTTTTCTCTACCCCAACGAGATCAGGCGCCATGCGATCGGCGACCGCACGCCGGGCCTGAAGCGCGCGGCGGACGGCAGCCTGGAGATCGGCCTGAGCCACGCGCGCCCGGGCGACACCGCCAACTGGCTGCCCGCGCCGGCCGGTCGCTTCTACCTGATCCTGCGCATGTACTATCCGCGCGAAGGCGTGCAGAGCTGGCGCATTCCTGCCCTGCAGGCACGGGAGGCCTGAGCCATGCCGGCGACCGAGGACAACGAACCGCGCGCGCTGGCCGAAGAGGCCGTCGTCTATTCTTTCCCGCTCTACGAGATGAGCCGCATGCGCGCGGCCACTTCGCCACAGCGCACCGACGTCGCAGGGGAAGCCCCGAAGCCCCATCGCTGGTGCAACGTGTTCACCCATGCGCGGCAACTGCTTGGCGCGGGCAAGAGCCGCGTGGTCACACCGAACAACGACACGCTCTACACCAACGCCTGGCTCGACCTGGGGGACGGTCCGCTCGTGATCGACGTGCCGGACACGGCGGGGCGCTACTACGTGCTGGGCCTGCTGGACTTCTACACGAACCCGTTCGCGCACATCGGCCAGCGGCTCACGGGGACGGCCGCGCGATCCTTTCTCGTCACTGCGCCGGGCTGGCGCGGCGAGCTGCCTGCCGCGTTCCGCGAGGCCGGCGCGCACATCGAGGCGCCGACGCGCTGGCTGTGGGTCATCGGGCGCATCCTGGTCGATGGGCCGCAAGACGTGCAGGCGGTCAATGCGCTGCAGGATGGCTTCCTCGTTCGCACGCTCGACGATTGGCGGTCCGGCAAGGCATCCATGCCGAAATGCTTCGACCCGGCCTGCGACCCGAAGGCACCCCTGAGCGCCGAGCACTTCGCGGCGCAGGTGAACCGCGCGCTGCGCGAGAACCCGCCGCCCGCGCGCGACGCGGCATTGCTCGCCCGCTTCGCCGCGCTCGGGCTGGGCCCCGATGCCGGCGCACTCAGTGAAACGCAGTGCAACTTGCTGCAGGAAGCGCTCGATGCAGTGCTGCCGCGGCTGCGCAACGCGCAGTCTGGCGCCACGGCTTCCACCGGCTGGGTGCAGATGCCGCTGGTCGAAGGCAGCTTCGGCGACGACCACCTGGCGCGCGCGCTGGTGGCGCTCAAGTACATCGGCATGCTCGAAAGCCGCGAGGCGACCTATCCGCTGGCTTGGCACGACGCCTCGGGCCGCAAGCTCGACGGGAGCGGCCGCTACACGCTGCGGTTCGCGCCCGGCAATCTGCCACCGGTAGAGGCCTTCTGGTCGCTCACCATGTACGACAGCCGCGACTACATGCTGGTGGGCAATCCCATCGACCGCTACGCCATCGGCGACCGCACGCCGGCGCTGCGCCGCGACGCCGACAGCGGGCTCACCCTGCACATCCAGCATGCGCGGCCCGAAGGCGAAGCCGCGCAGGCGAACTGGCTGCCCGCACCCGAGGGCGCTTTCTATCTCTGCCTGCGCGCCTACGTGCCGCGCGAAGAAATGCTGGACGGCCGCTATGCGCTGCCGGCACTGGTGCGCACCGGGGAGGCCGCATGAGCACGAGCATCGTGGAACAGGAAAAGCCCTTTCTCATCGTCGGCACGGGCACCGAGACGGTCGCGCCGGGACTGCACATCCTGCGCGGCCAGGGACAGTCTTTCGTGGCCGAGACGGACGCCGGGCTCGTGGTGATCGATGCGGGCCCGGGCGGCCCGGTGACGCAGGGAATGATCGATGCGGTGCGCGCGCTCAGCAGTGCGCCGCTGCACGCGCTGTGCTACAGCCACGGGCACGTGGGCTACAACGCCGGCGTGCCGATGTGGCTGGCGCATGCCGCGCAGCGCGGGGATGCGCCGCCGCGCGTCATCGCGCACCGCAACGTGCTTCGGCGCCAGGCCCGCTACAGGGAGACAGAGACGCTGCAGCACCGCATGGCCGAGATCCAGTTCAACCGGCCCGCCGGCTTCTTCGACCGCCGGCTCGCCATGCACGCGCCGACCGAGACCTTCGACGACCGGCTGCGGATCGGCGGCGGCGAGCAGCGCATCGAACTCCGCTGGGCGCCTTCGGAAACCGACGACGCGATCGCGCTGTGGAGCCCGTCGCAGCGGGTGCTGTACGGCGGCGCGGCGCTGATCGATTCGATCCCCAACATCGGAACGCCATTTCGCACGATGCGCGACACGGTGCGCTGGGCCGACACGCTCGATGCGCTCGCGGCGCTGGGCGCGCGCAAGGCGGTGCGCGAGTTCGGCGCCACGCTGGAGGGCGAGGATCAGGTGCGGCACGTGCTCACGCACACCGCGCGGGCGCTGCGCTGGCTGCGCGCGGAGGTGGTGCGGCTCATGAACGAAGGACTGAACGAGCGCGGCGTCCTGGCGCGCATCCGCTTTCCCGACGAGCTGTTCGGCGTCGAGTGGATGAAGCCCACCTACGGCGACCCCGGCTACATCGTGCGCGACATCTACCGCTCCGAGAACGGCTGGTGGGACCGCAACCCCACCTCGCTGCACCCCGAGGCGCCCGAGGCCATTGGCCGTGCCGTGGCCGACGCCATCAGCGACAAGCGCGGCGTGATCACGCATGCACGCACGCTGGCGCAAGGCGGCCAGTGGCAGCTGGCGCTCCACGTGATCGACCTGCTGGCCACCGCCGAGGGCGACACGCCAGAGATTGCGGAGGCGCGTTCGCTCAAGGCCGAATGGCTGCGCGAGCGTGCGCGGCAGGTGCCGAGTTACGTGTCGCGCAACCTGTATCGCGTCGGCGCGGACATGATCGAGCAGGGAACGCAGGCGCGCTTCGGCATTCACTGACCCATACCCCAGCATCCCAGGAGACAAGACATGACAACCACATTCCTCGGACACCGCGTGCGCGCGCTGGCCCTCGGCGTGCTCGCCGCATGCGCCGCGGCAGCCGGCCACGCGCAGGGTGCCGACACCTACCCCGACAAGCCGGTGACACTGGTCGTTCCCACGGCGGCGGCGGGCGGCACCGACACCATCTCGCGGCTGATCGCGGACGCGCTCTCCAAGTCGCTGAAGCAGCCCTTCATCATCGACAACCGACCCGGCGCCAACGGCATCCTCGGCACCGACCTGGTGGCACGCGGCACGCCCGACGGCTACCGGCTGCTGTTCACCTACGCCGCTGCGATGGTGGTGAACCCCAGCCTCTACAAGAAGCTGCCCTACGACCCGGTGAAAGACTTTGCGCCCGTGGCGCAGATCGGGCGCGGCGGCAACCTGCTGCTGGTGCGCCAGGACCTGCCGGTGAAGACGCTCAAGGAATTCATCGCCTACGCCAAGGCGCGGCCCGACAAGCTCAGCTACTGCTCGTGGGGCAACGGCTCCGGCGGCCACCTGGCGATGGAAAGCCTCAAGAAGCAGGCCGGCCTGGTGATGACGCACGTGCCCTACAAGGGCAGCGGCCCCTGCGTGCAGGACCTGATGGGCGGCCAGGTCGACGCGGCCTTCGCCGACATGTCGTCCACGGTGGAGCTGGTGCGCGCCGGGCGCCTGAAGGCGCTGGCCAACAGCGGCCCCTCGCGCATTCCGATGCTGCCCGACGTGCCGACGATGACCGAGGCCGGCTACCCCTTCACCAACTACTCGTGGTACGGGCTGCTGGCGCCCGCGAAGACGCCGCCGGCCATCGTGAAGAAGCTCAACACCGCGGTGAACCAGGTGCTGAAGGACCCGGCCGTGGTGCAGCGGCTGCGCGAACTCAATTTCACCGACCTGCCGCAGAACACGCCCGAGCAATTCGCCGCGACCATGCAGAAAGACCTGCACGACTGGAGCGTGCTGGTGAAGGACATCGGGCTGACGCTCGAATGAGCGGTCAGTCGTCGTCCATGTGTCGTGACCGGCCGAACCAGAAGCCCAGGATCATGCCGACCGTGCCGAAGCCGATGGCGATCCAGAGGCTCAGGAAGGTGAAGACGTTGTAGCGCCCGGGCTGCTGCGCGAGCGCGCTCGCCAGGTCGGGTTCGTTCAGGCCGCCGAGCCCGCGCGCGGCGGCGAAGTCGAAGCCCGCCGAGCCGAGGAAGTTGAGCGTCAGCAACAGCGGCAGGATGGTGAGCAGCGGAAACCACGCGCCGCGCATCTTGCGCCACGACATCAGCTGCGCCGCCACGAACAACGCCACGCCGACACCGATCAGCCCGAGCACGAAGCGGTCGCGGGCCAGCGGCAGCAGCCACGGCCAGACCCATTGCAGCGGGTAGAGCGGCCATTCCGCCTGCGGCGCCAGGCCGCCGGGGCGCGCAAAGGCCTGCCAGCCCAGCGCGAGCGTGACGCGCCCCACCAGCGCGGACGCACAGGCCACGGCCGCGACGCTCAGGCAGCCGATGCGCAAGGGAGACGAACGCGGCTGCGCAAAGGCATGCGCCGGCAGCACGGGCGACGGAAATTGCCCCGGCCGCCAGACCCGCTTCACCACAATGACCGGCGGCGGCGCCACCGACAGCGCGCCGCGCACCAGCCAGTCGATGGCGAAGATCGCCAGCGCAAAGGCCATCGCGGCCGTCAGCCAGGCGCAGGCGCCCGGCATGTCGACGAAGCCGATCGGCGTGAACATCGGCAGGTTGCCGTACACGAGCCCCGCGCAGCCGTAGGCCAGCAGGATCGGCACGCAGCCGACATGGGCCGCGCGCATCAGCAGTTCGTCGCTGCGGACCGACTCCTGGCCCAGCGCCTGGACGCGTGACCAGGCGCCGCGCAGGCTCACTTGGCCAGCGACTTCAGCGCGAGCTTGATGCCCTCGCTCACCGTCGCGTCCTTCGGCAAAGCCTTCAGCGCGAGCGCGGCTTCCTTGTCGCTGTAGCCCAGCGCGATCAGCGCCTGGAGGATGTCGGCCTGCGCGTCGGAGGCCGCATGCGCCGGCAGGCCGATGTCGGCGCCGAGCTTGCCCTTGAGCTCCAGCAGCAGCCGTTCGGCGGTCTTCTTGCCGATGCCCGGGATCTTCACGAGCCGGCCCAGCTCCTGGGTGGTGATCGCCTGCGCCAGTTCGCCCACGCTCATGCCCGACAGCAGGCCCAGCGCGGTGCGCGGCCCCACGCCGGTGATCTTGATGAGCTGGCGAAAAGCCGCACGCTCCTCGGCGGTACCGAAGCCGTAGAGAATCTGCGCGTCCTCGCGCACGACGAAGTGCGTGAGCAGCGACACCTTCGCGCCGACGTTCGGCAGGTTGTAGAACGTGCTCATCGGCACATCGACCTCGTAGCCGACGCCGTTGCAGTCCACCACCACCTGCGGCGGATTGCGTTCGGCAAGGATGCCGGTGAGTTTGCCTATCATGGGTGCCCTTTTTCCTTGAAATGTCCGGCGTGATTCTGCGACACACCTTTACCCCACTGAACAATTCGCGCCTCGGCCACCTGTGCGGGCCTTTGGACGCCCACCTGCGCCGCATCGAGGAAGCGCTGGGCGTGAAGATCGCGCACCGCCACGAGCAGTTCAAGGTCGACGGCCCCAAGGCCGCCGCCCAGCGCGCGATGGACGTGCTGCAGGCGCTCTATGAAATCGCCCAGCGCACGATCGACCCGGCCGTGGTGCAGCTCACGCTGGCCGGCGACGGCTCGATGCTCGAGGGCGATGACGACATCGCGATGCTGGTCACCCGCCGCACCGACCTGCGCGCGCGCACCCCCACCCAGGCGGTGTACCTGGACAACATCGCCAAGCACGACATCACCTTCGGCATCGGCCCGGCCGGTACCGGCAAGACCTACCTCGCGGTGGCCTGCGCGGTCGATGCGCTGGAGCGCGCGGCGGTGCAGCGTATCGTGCTCACGCGTCCGGCCGTGGAAGCGGGCGAGCGGCTCGGCTTCCTGCCCGGCGACCTGACGCAGAAGGTCGACCCCTACCTGCGCCCGCTGTACGACGCCCTCTACGACCTGATGGGCTACGAGAAGGTGCAGAAGGCCTTCGAGCGCAACGCGCTGGAGATCGCGCCGCTGGCCTTCATGCGCGGGCGCACGCTGAACAATGCCTTCGTGATCCTCGACGAGGCGCAGAACACCACGCCCGAGCAGATGAAGATGTTCCTCACGCGCATCGGCTTCGGCGCGCGCGCGGTGGTGACGGGCGACGTGAGCCAGATCGACCTGCCCAAGCAGCAACTGAGCGGCCTGATCGACGCCGAGCGCGTGCTCAAGCGCGTGAGCGGCATCGCCATGACGCACTTCACCAGCGCCGACGTGGTGCGCCACCCGCTGGTGGCGAAGATCGTCGACGCCTACGACGGCCAGCGCAAGCGCGCGGGAGCGCACTGAGATGGCCGCATCGAAGCTCCCGGCACTGTCCCTGTCGCTGCAGTTCGGCCGCTTCAAGGGCGTGGAGCGGCACCGCGCCGCGTTGCCGCGCCACAGCGTGACGCGCTGGATCCGCCATGCGCTCGACATCGACGGCGAGATCACCGTGCGCATCGTCGATGCCGAGGAAGGCCAGCGCCTGAACCGCGAGTTCCGCGGCAAGGACTACGCCACCAACGTGCTGACCTTCGACTATGCGCAGAGCCCGCTGGTGATGGCCGACCTGGTGCTGTGCGCGCCGGTGGTGGCGCGCGAGGCGAAGGAAAACCGCAAGACCCTGGCCGACCACTATGCGCATCTGCTGGTGCACGGCACGCTGCATGCGCAGGGCTGGGACCACGAGACCAGCGAGGCCGACGCCGACGAGATGGAAGCCTGCGAGATCGAGATCCTCGCGGGCCTGGGCATCCGCAGCCCGTACGGCAAGTAGCCGGACGGCGGCGGCTAAGCCGTCATCTGCAGCGGGATCGTCACCGGCCCGTCGTTCAGCAGGTGCACCTGCATGTCGGCGCCGAATTCGCCGGTGGCCACCACCGGGTGCGCGGCACGGGCCTGCGCCACGAAGTACTCGTAGAGCCGGCGCCCCTCGTCGGGCGGCGCCGCCTGTGTGAAGCTGGGACGGTTGCCGCCGCTCGCGTCGGCCGCGAGCGTGAACTGGCTCACCACCAGCAGGCCGCCGCCGATGTCCTGCACGCTGCGGTTCATCTTGCCCGCCTCGTCGGCAAAGATGCGCAGCTTGAGGATCTTGGCGAGCATGCGGTCGGCCAGCGCATCGACATCGCCGCGCTCGGCGCACAGCAGCACGAGCAGGCCGGAATCGATGGCGCCGACGGTGCGGCCCGAGATGTCGACGCGTGCATGGGCGACACGCTGGAGAACGGCTTTCATGGGGGGTGATGTTCGCCGGCCTGGGTGGCGCGGGCTTCCATGGTCAGGGGCAGGAGCTGGATGGTGACGCGCAGGCCCGGCACGGCGTCCATCAGGGACTGCTCGAGCTGGTCGCGCATGCTGGCGGCGTGCTGCAGCGTCCAGTCGCCGGGCACGTGCATGTGGAGGTCGGCAAAGCGGCGCTGGCCGGCGCTGCGCGTCACCATGTCGTCGAAGCGCAGCCGGGTGCCTTCGGGCATGCGGGCGGCGAAAGCGTCGAGGGTGGCGCGCACGGTGGCGAGCGTCTCGGGGTCGAGCGCGCGGTCCATGAGCCCCTGGGACGAGCGCCACACCAGCTTCGCGCCCTCGCGCACGATGTTGAGCGCCACGCCGATGGCCAGCACAGGATCGAGCCAGAGCCAGCCGCTGAGCTGCACGCCGACGATGCCGATCACCACCGCGGCCGAGGTCCAGACGTCGGTCATCAGGTGGCGGCCGTCGGCCTCCAGGGCGATGGAGCGGCGTTCCCGGGCCGCCCGGAACAGCATCACGGCCAGCCCGGCGTTGAGGCCCGAGCTCACGACCGACAGCGCCAGGCCCCAGCCGACCTGCTCCAGAGGCTGCGGCGACAGCAGGCGCTGCACCGACACCCAGAGGATCGCGATGGCCGCGCCGACGATCAGGATGCCCTCGAAGCCCGACGAGAAGTACTCGGCCTTGTGGTGGCCGTAGGGGTGCTCGTCGTCGGCCGGACGCTCGGCGATGGTCACCATGGCCAGCGCGAACATGGCGCTCGCGAGGTTGACGAAGGACTCCATCGCATCCGAGATCAGGCCCATCGAATTGGTGATGTAGCCGGCCGTTCCCTTGAGCACGATGGTGATCAGGGCGACCGCGACGGAGAGGCGAAGCAGGGTCTTGGGGGTCAGCGTCATGCGGGATCGGATGTGGATTTGGACGAATGGCCACGCAAAAAGCGGTAATAGGCCGCAAGATCCGGCTGAATTTTCGGCCTCGTGTCCATATGTAACGCCTTCGCCTTAATATTTGTGACCGTTGCGAAACATCTCGCGCAGAAAAGTCAGGATGATGAAAAAAACCGTGATCGCCTTGTGCGGCCTCGCCATTGTGGGCTCGGCAGCGATGGCCCAGACGCCCGCCGCCGAACCGAAGGCAGGCTTCGTGAAGTCCGTGCGCGGCAGCGTGCAGCTGCTCGATGCGGGCGGCGCCGTCCGCAACGCCAGTCCCGGCGATGCGCTGGGCTCCGTGGACCGCATCGTCACCGGGCCCGACTCCTCGGCCTCCGTGGTGATGCGCGACGACACGACGCTGGTGGTCGGCCCCGCGTCGCGCCTCGACCTGAAGGAATTCCATTTCGACGGCACCACGCACGAAGGCGGCATGCTGCTGTCGCTGCTGCGCGGTTCGATGCGCATGATCACCGGCCTGATCGGCAAGACCAACCCCGACGCGGTGCGGGTCGAAACCCAGACAGCCACCATCGGCATCCGTGGCACCGATTTCATCGTTCAAGCGGACGGGCGCCCATGAAGACCCGTTTCGCACTCCTCACCGTCCTCGCGCTGTCGCTCGCTGCATGCTCGACACCCGGCACGCGCGTGGTGCTGCTGCCGCAGGCCGACGGCACGCCTTCCGCCGTGGTGGTTCGCGCCAAGGACGGGGAAGAAGTCCTGTCCAAGCCCTACCAGCGCGCCACCGCCGCCGTCGGTGCCAGCGGCGCCCCGGTCGTCGACCAGGCCGACGCGGCCAAGGTGCAGGCGGAGAACAGGCAGCTGTTCGACATGCGCCCGCCGCCGCCGAAGCGCTACACGGTGTATTTCGAGCTCGGCGGCACCACGCTCACGCCGTCTTCGCAGCTGACCTTGTCCGAGGCGCTGGCCGAAGCACAGGCGCGCAGCGGCAGCGACATCGTCGTCACCGGCCACACCGACACCAAGGGCTCGATCGAGCAGAACGACGAGCTGTCGCGCCGGCGTGCGCAGGAAGTGGTCCAGCTGCTGGTGGAACGCCAGTTCCCGTCGCGCCGCATCGAGGCTGTCGGGCGCGGCGAGCGCGAACTGGCGGTACCGACCGCGGACGACGTGGACGAGCCGCGCAACCGGCGCGTCACCATCGAAGTCCGCTAGCGCCGCCCCGGTCAGCTCAGCGTCACGCGCGCGAACTTGCGCTTGCCGACCTGCACCACGTAGCTGCCCGCGGGCAGCTTCAGCGCCTTGTCGCTGACCACGGCGGAGTCGATCCGCACGCCGCCGCCGTCGATCAGGCGGTTGCCCTCCGAAGTCGACGGTGCCAGGTTGGCCTGCTTGAGCACCTGGGCGATGCCCAGCGGGGCGCCGCTCAGCGCCACTTCGGGAATCTCGTCGGGCACGCCGCCCTTGCTGCGGTTGATGAAATCCTGCTCGGCCGCCTCGGCCGCCGCCGCGCTGTGGAAGCGCGCGGTGATTTCCTTGGCCAGCGCGACCTTGGCGTCCTTCGGGTTGCGGCCGCCTTCGATCTCGGCCTTCAGCGCCGCGATCTGCTCGAGCGACTGGAAGCTCAGCAGCGTGTACCAGCGCCACATCAGGTCGTCGGAAATCGACAGCACCTTGGCGAACATGGTGTTGGCGTCCTCGCTGATGCCGATGTAGTTGTTCTTGCTCTTCGACATCTTCTCGACGCCGTCGAGGCCTTCCAGCAGCGGCATGGTCAGTATGCACTGCGGTTCCTGGCCGTATTCCTGCTGGAGGTGGCGGCCGACGAGCAGGTTGAACTTCTGGTCGGTGCCGCCCAGTTCGAGGTCGCTCTTGAGCGCGACCGAGTCGTAGCCCTGCATCAGCGGGTAGAGGAACTCGTGCACCGAAATCGACTGGCCGGCCTTGAAGCGCTTGTTGAAGTCGTCGCGCTCCATCATGCGGGCGACCGTGTACTTGGCGGCCAGCTGGATCATGCCGCGCGCGCCCAGGGGGTCGCTCCACTCGGAGTTGTAGCGGATCTCGGTCTTCTCGGGGTCCAGCACCAGGCTGGCCTGTTTGTAATAAGTCTGGGCGTTGGCCTCGATCTGCTCGCGGGTGAGCGGCGGGCGGGTGTTGTTACGGCCGGAGGGGTCGCCGATGGTGCTGGTGAAGTCGCCGATCAGGAAGATCACCCGGTGGCCCAGGTCCTGCAGCTGGCGCATCTTGTTGAGCACCACGGTGTGGCCGATGTGAATGTCAGGCGCGGTCGGGTCCAGTCCCAGCTTGATGCGCAGGGGCGTCCCGGTGGCTTCGGAGCGCTGCAGCTTGCGCACCCATTCGTCCTGCGGCAGCAGCTCGTCAGCGCCCCGGAGGGATATTTCGAGCGCGCGTCCTACACTATTTGAGAGGCTCATGGATGTAACAGATTCGGCCTTTACGGGCTTTTTTGGCTGACTTTTGGGGTGCCGAAGCTATACTCAGCCCGACTTTTCAAGCGCCGGATTCTAAGCGGCGCTTTTTTCCGCACCGTCTCCTGCCGCCCTGAACGTACTGGGCCTTGCAGCACGGATTTGCAGAACCTGAGCTGGAATTCAAGTTTGATCAACGGCATTCTTGCCGCCGAGGAGCTCCTTGCTTCCCGCGTGGCCTACACATTCCGGACGTACCCCAAGCAGATCACCGCAGTCATCGCGGCTGCCCTGCTGAGCGCCGGCACCCTCGCGGTGGCATCGCTCGGCCCGGATGCATCCGACCTCCCCGTGCGCCAGATCCTGGAAGCCACGGCACCTGTTTCAGTGGCCGACCAGAGCGAAGCGCTGGAAAGCTTCAGCTTCACGCTGTTCCGCACCGACGTCACCCGCTCGAGCGACACGGCCGAGGCGCTGCTGAAGCGCCTGGGCATTTCCGACCCCGCCGCCACCGCCTTCGTGCGCGGCAGCGTCGAGGCCCGCAACGCGCTGTTCTCGCGTGCCGGCCGCACCGTGACGGCCGAGGCCACGCAGGAAAACCAGCTCAAGAAGCTCAGCGCCCGCTGGATTCCGGACGGCGACGGCGGCTTCAAGCGCTACGTGATCGAACGCACGCCGACCGGCTTTGCCGGCGTGACCGAGCGCGACACCCTCACGGCAGGCACGCGCCTGGCGAGCGGCACCATCCGCACCTCGCTGTTCGCCGCCACCGACGACTCGCGCATTCCCGACGCGGTGGCGAGCCAGCTGGCCGACATCTTCGCGGGCGACGTCGACGTGCGCAACCTGCGCAAGGGCGACCGCTTCGCCGTGGTCTACGAGACCCTGGAAGCCGACGGCCAGGCGCTGCGCAGCGGCCGCGTGCTCTCGGCCGAGTTCGAGAACAACGGCAAGATCCACCAGGCCGTCTGGTTCCAGCCCCCGGGCGCGGGCCAGAAAGGCAGCTACTACCGCCCGAACGGCGACAGCCTGCGCAAGGCCTACCTGGCGACGCCGGTCGAGTTCTCGCGCGTATCCAGCGGTTTCGCGATGCGCATGCACCCGATTTTGAATAGCTGGCGCCAGCACAACGGCATCGACTACGCCGCACCCACGGGCACTTCGGTGCGCACGGTCGGCGACGGCACGGTCGATTTCGCGGGCACGCAGAACGGCTACGGCAACATCGTCATCATCAATCACCGCAACAACCAGCAGACGGCGTACGCCCACCTGAGCCGCATCGACGTCAAGTCCGGCCAGAGCGTGAGCCAGGGCCAGACGATCGGCGCCGTGGGCATGACCGGCTGGGCCACCGGCCCGCACCTGCACTTCGAATTCCGCGTGGGCGGGGTCTACCAGAACCCGACCTCCATCGCGCAGGAAGGCGGCGCGCCGATCACCGCGGCCATGCGCCCGGCCTTCGAGCGCATCGCAGTCGGTGCCCGCACCGAGCTGGCGGCAGCCTTCTCCGTCATCCAGGCCAGCGCGGACTGAGCACGCGCGGCGGCCCTTCTTTCTTCACCTGACGCCAGGATGGCCGCCGAACTTTTCATCGGCCTGATGTCGGGCACCTCGCTCGACGGCGTCGACGGCGTGCTCGCCGAGCTTTCAGACGGCCGCATCGCGGTGCGGTCCTACGCCACGGCTGGCTTCCCCGTGGCACTGCGCGCCGAGCTGCTCGCGCTCAACACCCCCGGCGACAACGAACTGCACCGCGCGGCGCTGGCCGGCAACGGGCTCGCGAGGGCCTATGCCGGCGTGGTCCGGCAACTGCTGGCGGACAGCGGCACCGATGCCGGCGCCGTCACCGCCATCGGCGCGCACGGGCAGACGGTGCGCCACCGGCCACTGGAGTTCGACGACGTCGGCTACACGCTCCAGATCAACAACCCCTCGCTGCTGGCCGAGCTGACCGGCATCGACGTGGTCGGCGACTTCCGCAGCCGCGACCTGGCTGCCGGCGGCCAGGGCGCGCCCCTGGTGCCGGCCTTCCACCGCGCGCTGTTCGCACGCGCCGGCGAGCCGGTCGCGGTGCTCAACATCGGCGGCATCTCGAACCTGAGCCTGCTGCCGCCCGCCGACGCGCCCGAAGGCGCGATCGTGCTCGGCTTCGATTGCGGCCCCGGCAACGCGCTGATGGACCATTGGTGCCAGGCCCACCAGGGCCAGCCCTTCGACCGCGACGGACAGTGGGCGGCCAGCGGCCAGGTGCTGCCCGGGCTGCTCGCGCAGCTGCTGGCCGATCCCTACTTCGGCAAGGCACCGCCCAAGAGCACGGGGCGCGACCTGTTCAACCCGGACTGGCTGGCCGCGCAACTCGGCACCACGGCCCTGCCGCCCGCCGACGTGCAGGCGACGCTGGCCGATCTGACCGCGAGCGCCTGCGCGGCCGACCTGCGCCGCCACGGAAAAGACGCCAGGCTGCTGATCGTCTGCGGCGGCGGCGCGCTGAACGGCCACCTGCTCGCCCGCCTGCGCGCGCTGCTGCCCGGCGTCAGCGTGGAGGCATCGACCGACCACGGCCTGCCGCCACAGCAGGTCGAGGCCGCCGCCTTTGCCTGGCTGGCCCGCGCCACCGTGCGGCGCGAGCCTGGCAACCTCGCCAGCGTGACCGGCGCGCGCGGGGCGCGCGTGCTGGGCGCCATCTACCCCGCCTGACAGCGGCCGTCCGTCAGCCCTGGCCGGACACTTCCGGCTGCGCGGGGTGCGCCGCGCGCACCTCCGACGGCAGGTGCCAGAAGATGAGAGCGGACGCCACGGTGATCAGCCCCATGGTCGCGAAAGTCGCCTGGAAGGCATCGAGCGTGTGGGCGGCCGTCTCGGTGCCGAAGATGCCGTTGTAGCCCGCCAGCACCGCGCCGGCGGCGGCCACGCCCATGCTCATGGCCAGCATCTGCACCATCGACAGCAGGCTGTTGCCGCTGCTGGCCATGCTGCCGTCCAGGTCCTTCAGCGTGATGGTGTTCATGGCGGTGAACTGCAGCGAATTGACCGCGCCGAAAGCCAGTAGCTGCAGCACGTGCAGCACCATCGGCTGGCCCGGCGCCGTGAGGCCGAAGCTGGCCATGGTGCAGCCCACGAGGGCCGTGTTGACCACCAGCACCCGGCGGTAGCCGTAGCGCGTGATCAGCGGCGTGGCGAAGCGCTTCATGGCCATGCCGGCCAGCGCGATCGGCAGCATCATCAGACCGGCGCGCACCGGCGAATAGCCCATCGACACCTGCAGCAGCAGCGGCACCAGGAAAGGCATGCAGCTGCTGCCGAGCCGCGAGAACAGGTTGCCGATCAGCCCGATGCTGAGCGTCGGCACCTGGAAGAGCGAGGGCGCGAACAGCGGTTCGGGCGTGCGCGAGGCGCGCAGCCAGTAAGCGGCGATGCTGGCAAAGCCGAAGATCAGCACGACCATCACGCCGCCCTGGCGCAGACCCACGCCGTCGAGCGAAAGCGAGATCGCCACCATGCCGAAGGCCAGCAGCGCATAGCCGACGCTGTCGAAGCGCTTCTGCACCACGCCGCGCAGGTCGGGCATGTACTTGAGCGTGGCGATGCAGCCGGCCAGACCCACGGGCACGTTGATCAGGAAAATCCAGTGCCAGGAGGCGTACTGCACCAGCCAGCCGCCCAGCGTGGGGCCCAGCAAAGGCCCTATGAGCCCCGGGATGGCCACGAAACTCATCGCCTGTAGGAACTCCCCGCGCGGCACCGTGCGCAGCAGCGACAGCCGCCCCACGGGCAGCAGCAGCGCTCCACCGAGCCCCTGCACCACGCGCGCGGCCACCAGCTGCCCCAGGCTGTGCGACAGCGCGCAAAGCACCGAGCCGAGCGCGAAGAGCACGATCGCCGAGAAGAAGATGCGGCGCGTGCCGAAGCGGTCGGCGATCCAGCCCGAAGCCGGGATCAGCATCGCCATGGTCAGCGCATAGGCCACCACCACCGATTGCATGCGCAGCGGGCTCTCGCCGAGGCTGGCCGCCATTGCCGGCAGCGCGGTGTTGATGATGGTGGCATCGAGCGTCTGCATGAAGAAGCCGACGGCGACGAGCCACAGCAGGCTCTTGCGAACGGGTTGAACGGCGGTTTCGGCCTCTGAAGTCATGGGCAAGGGGAAAGGAGCAGGAACGAAAAAGCCGCCCGGAGGCGGCTTTCTGGAGAGGGCTTGGTCAGCGGCATCCGGGCATCAGGCCGAGAAGCTCGATCCGCAGCCGCAGGTGCTGGTGGCGTTGGGGTTCTTGATCACGAACTGGGCGCCTTGCAGGTCTTCCTTGTAGTCGATCTCGGCGCCGACCAAGTACTGGTAGCTCATGGCGTCGATCAGCAGGGACACACCGTTCTTGGTCATGGTGGTGTCGTCTTCGTTGGTGATCTCGTCGAAGGTGAAGCCGTACTGGAAGCCGGAGCAGCCGCCGCCTTGCACGAACACGCGCAGTTTCAGGTCGGGGTTGCCTTCTTCGGCGATCAGGTCGGCCACCTTGGCTGCCGCACTGTCGGTGAAGACGATCGGCTCGGGCATCTGGGTCTGGATGTTTTCGGCTACGGCGCTCATGGGGTAATAACTCCTGGTGGGCCGAACAGGCGGCCAATGGAACGAATGCTACTGCAATGCCGCATTTTCGGCAGGCGGACTGTGGCGTGCACCCCTATGCAAGTGGGGTCGGACGGCAATGCGCCAAGACGTCGCAACGAAAAAGCCGCCCGGAGGCGGCTTTTTGTTCGAAGCGAACAGGATCAGCGCTTGCTGAACTGCTTGCGACGACGGGCGGAGTGCAGACCGACCTTCTTACGCTCGACTTCACGTGCATCGCGCGTCACGAAGCCGGCTTGGCTCAGGACGGGCTTCAGGCTTGCGTCGTAGTCGATCAGGGCACGGGTGATGCCGTGGCGCGTGGCGCCAGCTTGACCCGATTCGCCGCCGCCGTTCACGTTGACCATCACGTCGAAAGCTTCGAGGTTGTTGGTCAGCACGAGGGGCTGCTTCGCGATCATGATCGAGGTTTCGCGGCCGAAGAACGCTTGGATGTCCTTGCCGTTGACCGTGATCTTGCCGGTGCCCTTTTTCAGAAACACGCGGGCGACGCTGGATTTGCGACGGCCGGTGCCATTGTTCCATTCACCAATCATTCTCAAGGCTCCTTACAGTTCCAGCACTTTGGGCTGTTGGGCGGTATGCGGGTGCTCAGCGCCACCGTACACCTTGAGTTTCTTGATCATTGCGTAACCGAGCGGGCCCTTGGGCAGCATGCCCTTGACAGCCTTTTCCAGGGCGCGGCCCGGGTGCTTGTTCTGCATGTCGCGGAAGTTCGTCGCCGTGATACCGCCCGGGTAGCCCGAGTGACGGTAGTACACCTTGTCGATCGACTTGGCGCCGGTGACGCGCAGTTGCGCGGCGTTGATGATGACGATGAAGTCACCGGTATCGACGTGAGGCGTGTAAATGGCCTTGTGTTTGCCGCGCAAACGGAGAGCAACTTCGCTGGCTACTCGTCCGAGGACCTTGTCGGTCGCGTCAATCACAAACCACTCGTGCGTCACGTCAGCGGGCTTGGCGCTGAACGTTTTGGTCATGAGTTTTTCTCTTGAAAAGAGGGTTTGGCGAGCCCTTTTCCACGGTCGGCGTTCCTCTGGTGGGAATCTCTTAGGTGGGTTTGTAGTCTTCGCCGCGGGGCTACAAAAACGCTGCGAAGCCCGCGATTATATGAAGAAACGGCGAAATGGCCAATTTCCGGGGTTCGGGCCGGTTTCAGCGCTGGATGCGGACCAGCTCCAGAACCTCGTTTCCGCCGGAAACGATGCCTCGCTGGTACGCGGCTTCGAAGCGGACGACGCGGCGCAACTCGGGGCTGTAGAGGGCGGCCCCGGAGAAGCGGACGCTGCCGCTGGCGAGCGGTGCGCTCATGCTGGAGGCATAGATCCAGCCTTCGTACCCGATGCTGAGCACTTGGAGCTCGACCCCGTCCACGCGTACCGAGCGCTCTCCGCCCACCGTGGCGACGAGCTCATAGCGCTGGTTTTCGCCGGCGGACGCGTAGTTCGCCTGCCAGCGCATGCCGGGCAGCAGATTGTTGCGCGCCCACCCGCCTGGCGGCGAGGACGAGTCGAACAGCCCGCCGGCCGGCGACGTGACCGACACCACTTGCCCGTCGGTCTTCTCGACCTTGCCGCCACCGTTGAAGACAATTTCGTCCCCGTTGATCCGGTCCACCCGGTAGATCACCGTCGCGCGGGTGCCTGTGAGCTTGTCGGTGCGCACGTATTCGAGCGCATCGCCGGCGCGCAGCGGTTCGTTCAGGGCGACGCTGCTGCCGGCCCCCCGGCGGGCGCTGCCCGCGGGCTCGCTGGCCCGGGCCTCCAGCATCGCCTTCGCACGCACAGGCAATTCCGCCAGGAACTCGACCGGCATCGCGAAATTCAGGCTGCCGCCGTCGCGCGCGGCAAAGGTGGTGATTCCGAGCAAGCGCCCTTCGCTGTCGAACAGGCCTCCGCCGCTCGAGCCCGGCGAGATGGCCGCCGTCGTCTGCAACAGCCGCGCTTCAGGCTCGCCGGCGCCACCACCACCGGTGCCGCCGCGCAGCCCCGACAGGATGCCCTCGCTGAGCGTGTTCTCCAGCCCGCGCGGATTGCCGATGGCATACACCCGCTGTCCGACGCGCGCGCTGCCCGCGGGCGCCAGCGCGACCGGGGGCGCCGTGAAATTGGCCACCTTGATCTGGCACAGGTCGCGCGCAGGGTCCGGAAACTCCAGCGTCGCCCCGTAGGTGACGTTGTCCTGCTTGATGACGAAGCTGCTCGCCTTGGCCAGCACGTGGCAGTTGGTGACGAGGCGCCCGGGCGCGATCACCACCGCGCTGCCCGCACGCAAGGGCCGCTCCTGCGCGTCGAAGGTGCGAACCGCCCAGACGCTGCCCGACACCTTGCTGAACAGCACTTCCGGCTCCAGCGCGGCGGCCGCGCCCGCCGCGAGGGCCAGGCCCAGGAACGCGGATGCCGCGCGCAGCGGCACGGCCTTCACCGGGCCGCTCATGGCTTGTTCGGCAGCAAGCCGCTCAGGTCGTCCATCGAAACCCGTGTTTCGGCCTTGGGCTGCGGCGCAGGCGGGGCCACCGGAGCGGCCGGCGCCACCACCTTGACCGCAGGCGGCGGCTCCGGTGCCGGCACCACGGGCGCCGGACGCGCCTCCTCGGGCGGCTTCACCGCCACGACCTTGGGCGCCACGGGCGGTGCCGCGGCCATCTCGGTCGTGCCGATCCGGACACCGGCGGTTGGCCCTTCGCCCGTCTGGGCGCTGCGGTCGATGCTTCGCACTTCGCCGAAAATCAGCTGGATCCAGCTCGGATAGTTGTAGCCCGCCGCCGTGCCGGCATCGACCGCCGCGCCGATCAATCCGCCGATCAGGATGTTCCCCGCCATGCCCACGTTGGCGCGCGACACGGCCTGTCCGTTGGCCGGTGCGAAGCCGGGCTGGCTGCATTCGATGTTGAGATTGGCGCTAGAGCGCCTGATCGGCACCGTGTCGCCGGAGCGCATCACCGAGTCGTTGCGGTCGTTGGTGACCAGGCATTTCGCGCCGTCGACCACCTTGCCCGTCGACGTCATGGTCTCGATCTTCACGTTCTGCGTGGTGCCGTGCGTCACCGACGCGCAGCCCGTCAGAATAGACAGAACACCCGTGCAGGCGCACAGGCCCCAAAATCGCCATCCAGCTCCTCGCATCTGCGACGCCCTCTTTTTGTAAATCGATGTTTCGGCGCGAGAGTCTAGCGTCGTCCATCCACTTTTTTCAGGCCCATTCCTCATGTTCAGTTACCGCCACGCCTTCCATGCCGGCAACCACGCCGACGTGCTCAAGCACACGGTGCTGATTGCCACGCTCGACCACCTGCTCGAAAAAGACGCGGCCCTCACGGTCGTCGACACCCACGCCGGCGCCGGCCTGTACCGCCTCGACGGCGACTACGCCGGCACCAGCGGCGAAGCCGCCGAAGGCATCCTTCGCCTTCTTTCGGGCAAGAAAGAGCCCGCCGCGCCCGCAGCAGCAGCAGCAGCACCCGCGGCGAAGTCGGCCGCGAAGAAGGCGGCACCCGCCGCCGAAGCCCCGCTGGCCGACGCCATTGCCCGCTACCTCGGCGTGATCAGCGACTTCAACCCCAAGGGCGGCGCGCGCGTCTACCCGGGTTCGCCGTTCATCATCCAGCATCTGCTGCGCGACCACGACAAGCTCAAGCTGTTCGAGCTGCACCCGACCGACTCGCGCACGCTGAGCGCCAACATCGCGCAGCTCGAAGCCGGCCGCCAGATCGCCGTGCTGCTGGAAGACGGCTTCGGCAGCGCCACCAAGTTCCTGCCGCCGCCCTCGCGCCGCGCGCTGGTGCTGATGGACCCGAGCTATGAGATGAAGACCGACTACGGCCGCGTGCTCGACTTCGCGGCCGAGGCGCTCAAGCGCTTTGCCACCGGCACCTACGCGATCTGGTATCCGATCATTCCGCGCCCCGAGGCGCACGACCTGCCGCGTCGCCTGAAGACGATGGCGACCAAGGCCGGCAAGTCGTGGCTGCATGCCACGCTGACGGTCAAGTCGAGCAAGATCACGAAGGACGCCGCATCGGGCGAAACGCAGCGCCCGGGCCTGCCGGCCAGCGGCATGTTCCTGATCAATCCGCCCTACACGCTGAAGCCGCTGCTCGCCGAAGCGCTGCCACAGCTGGCGGAACGCCTGGGGCAGGACCGCAACGCCACCTTCTCGCTCGAATCGGGCGGCTAGCCCTTTCCCGTTACTTGCGGCGGCGCTGCGGCACGATCACCTTGCGCCGCGCCGGAACCTGCACCCTGGCGCGCTGCTGCGGCTCGGCCGACGCCACCGGCGCCTGCGCGTCGCCCGGCTCCACCGGCAGGCCGCCGCAGCGCATGCCGTCGTGGTCCACCACGGTCAGCGCCACCTGCTTGATGCCCAGGCCGGTCAGGCCGATGCGGTCGGCCGCGGCGCGGCTCAGGTCGATCACGCGGCCCATCGAATAGGGGCCGCGGTCGTTGATGCGCACCAGCACCTCGCTGCCGTTGACGAGGCTGCGCACGCACACGCGCGTGTTGAAGGGCAATGTCTTGTGGGCCGCGGTCATGGCGGTCATGTCGAAGCGTTCGCCGCTGGCGGTCTTGCGCTGGTGGAACTGGATGCCGTACCAGGAAGCGCCGCCGCGCTCGAAGATCTCGCGCGGGCCGTCGTCGCCGGGCACGCCGTCGTCAGGCGTCAGTTCGCCCGTGCCGGACACGGCCAGGTCATAGCGCACCGAGGGCACGCTCGACCGCGCCGCGACGCCCGGCGGCACCGCCAGCGCCCGCGGCAGGGGTTTCAGGCTGCCATCGCCTTCGGCATCGGTGGCGGGCGGCATGGCGCAGCCCACGAGTGCGCAGGTCGCGGCCACGAGGGCCGCGTGCAGCACGCTGCGCAGCGACGCTGCCGTCACCCCGACCGCGCGCCCTCTCAATCCAGGCGCTCCAGCAGAGCCAGCGTCGCGGCCGACTGGTTCATCGTGTAGAAATGCATCGCCGGCGCGCCGCCCTCGGCCAGGCGCGCGCACAGGTCCGTGACCACGTCGAGGCCAAAGGACTTGATCGACGCCGTGTCGTCGCCGAAGCCCTGCAGGCGCAGGCGGATCCAGCGCGGGATCTCGGCGCCGCAGGCGTCCGAGAAGCGCATGAGCTGCGTCGAGCTGGTGATCGGCATGATGCCCGGCACGATGGGCGTGTCGAGCCCCAGCCTGCGCGCGTCGTCGACGAAGCGGAAGTACGCCTCGGGGCTGAAGAAATACTGCGTGATCGCCGAATCGGCGCCCGCCTTCACCTTGGCGGCAAAGGCCTGCAGGTCGGCTTCGGGCGAGCGGGCCTGCGGATGGATCTCGGGGTAGCAGGCCACCTCGATGTGGAAGTCGCGGCCGGTCTCCTCGCGGATGAAGGCGACCAGGTCGCTCGCGTACTGGAACTCGCCGCCGATGCCGTAGCCGCTCGGCAGGTCGCCGCGCAGCGCCACCAGGCGCTTGACGCCCATGGCCTTGAGCTCGGCGAGCTGCTCGCGCACCGTGGCGCGCGTGGCGCCGATGCACGAGAAGTGGCTCGCCGCGTCCACGCCCTCGGACAGGATCTCCTGCACCGCACCGAAGGTGCCCTGGTGCGTGGAGCCGCCAGCGCCGTAGGTGACCGAGCAGAACTGCGGCTTGCGCGCATACAGCTGCTGGCGCACGGCGCGCAGCTTGACCGCGCCTTCGGGCGTCTTGGTCGGGAAGAATTCGAAACTCAGCGGAAGGCGCACCTGCGTCTCCTTAGGAACCGTCCGCGTGAACAGCGCGCACGGCGTGAATGAAAAACTCGCGGTTGCCGTCGCCGCCGGCGATCGGGCTGTCGAACCACTGCAGCACGCGCAGGCCGAGGGCCTCGCAGGCGTCGCGCAGGCGCTTCTCGACCACCGCATACATGGACTCGTCGCGCACGATGCCGCCCTTGCCGACCTGGCCCGGCTGCAGTTCGAACTGCGGCTTGACCAGCATCAGCAGGCGGCCGTCGTCCGCCAGGAACTCGACCACCGCCGGCAGCACCAGCGTGAGCGAGATGAACGACAGGTCGCCCACGATCAGGTCGAAGCGCGACTCGCCCTCTTCGCCGAGGTCCTCGGGCGACAGCGCGCGCGCATTGACGCCCTCGATGGGCACCACGCGCTCGTCCTCGCGCAGCTTCGCGTGCAGCTGCCCGTGGCCGACGTCGACGCCCACCACCTTGGTGGCGCCGCGCTGCAGCAGGCAGTCGGTGAAGCCGCCGGTCGACTGGCCCACGTCGAGGCACAGCTTGCCGGCCGGATCGACGCCGCTCGCGGCCAGCGCGCCTTCGAGCTTGAGGCCGCCGCGCGACACATAGCGCGCCTCGGCCGCGTCGACCAGCTCGAGCTCGGCCGACTCGGGCACTTCGTCCTTGTTCTTGGCGACGTTGCGCCACGCGTCGCTCGTGCCCGCGTCGCGCCACCGCATGCCGCCGGCGATGAGCCGCACGGCCTGGGAACGCGACGCGGCCAGGCCGCGCTCCACCAGCAATTGATCGGCGCGCATGCGCTGTCGATCAGTAGCGGTACGTGTCCGGCTTGTACGGACCGTTCTTGTCCACGCCGATGTAGGCGGCCTGCGCGTCGGTCAGCTCGGTGAGCATGGCGCCGACCTTCTTCAGGTGCAGGCGAGCGACCTTCTCGTCGAGGTGCTTGGGCAGCACGTAGACCTTGCCGGCCTCGTAGGCGTCGGGCTTGGTGAACAGCTCGATCTGGGCGATGGTCTGGTTCGCGAACGACGACGACATCACGAAGCTCGGGTGGCCCGTGCCGCAGCCCAGGTTCACGAGGCGGCCCTTGGCCAGCAGGATGATCTTCTTGCCGTCCGGGAAGGTGATGTGGTCGACCTGCGGCTTGATTTCTTCCCACTCGTACTTCTCGATCGAAGCGACGTCGATCTCGTTGTCGAAGTGGCCGATGTTGCAGACGATGGCCTGGTCCTTCATGGCGGCCATGTGCTCGTGGCGGATCACGTCGCGGTTGCCGGTGGTGGTCACGAAGATGTCGGCCTTGTCGGCGGCGTATTCCATCGTCACGACCTTGTAGCCTTCCATGGCGGCCTGCAGGGCGTTGATGGGGTCGATTTCAGTCACCCACACCTGCGCCGACAGCGCGCGCAGGGCCTGGGCCGAGCCCTTGCCCACGTCGCCGTAGCCGGCCACCAGTGCCACCTTGCCGGCGATCATCACGTCGGTCGCGCGCTTGATGCCGTCCACCAGCGACTCGCGGCAGCCGTACAGGTTGTCGAACTTGCTCTTGGTGACCGAGTCGTTCACGTTGATGGCGCGGAACAGCAGCGTGCCCTTGGCCGACATTTCGTTAAGGCGGTGCACGCCGGTGGTCGTTTCCTCGGTCACGCCGATGATCTCGGCGGACTTGCGGGTGTACCAGGTCGGATCGACGGCCAGCTTGGCCTTGATGGCGGCGTACAGGATGCGTTCTTCTTCGCTGGTCGGGTTGGCCAGCACGCTCTGGTCTTTTTCGGCGCGCTGGCCCAGGTGCATCAGCAGCGTGGCGTCGCCGCCGTCGTCCAGGATCATGTTCGGGCCTTCGCCCTTCGAGCCCTTGGGACCGAAGTCGAAGATGGCGTGGGTGTAGTCCCAGTAGTCCTTCAGCGACTCGCCCTTGATGGCGAACACCGGCGTGCCCTTTTCGGCGATGGCGGCGGCGGCGTGGTCCTGCGTCGAGAAGATGTTGCACGAGGCCCAGCGCACTTCGGCGCCCAGGGCTTGCAGCGTCTCGATCAGCACGGCCGTCTGGATGGTCATGTGCAGCGAGCCGGTGATGCGCGCGCCCTTGAGCGCCTGGCCCTTCGCGAACTCCTCGCGGATGGCCATCAGGCCGGGCATTTCGGTTTCCGCGATGCGGATTTCCTTGCGGCCCCAGGCAGCGAGGGACAGGTCGGCGATCGCCTGGTCGGCGGTCGAGACGGGGGTGGGCTTGAGAACAGCGCTCATGAGAACTCCAACAAAACTGGTTTGAAAGATGCCACTGCGTTCGGGGAAAAGGACTCACCGCGAGAACAGCGGGTGAGCGTGGTTGCGATGTGGATCCGAGCCTCACGCCTGGCGGCGCTGCAACGCTCCTCGGGACGGGGCATTGTAGACGGGGCGAACAGCCGCGCCAACCTCGGGGATTTGCGCGCATTTCGAGCGTCTTCTGCCCTCTTCGGCTGACATTTGAGACGCGCGGCGCGTCGCCCGCTCCCGGGGCCGCATGCCGCAACGCCGGCATGCGGCCCTTGCTCATTCAGTCCTAAGTCGGCCGCCAGCAGATTCCGGCGCGGCGGCGTACATTGCCCCGACTCCCACTCCGCCGAAAGCACCCATGCAGATCTTCCTGTCCCACAACCGCCGGGCGCTGCTCGCCGCCACGGTCCTCAGCCTGGGCTTCGCCGCGCTGCCGACCGGCGCAGCCGCCCAGACTTCCGACCCCGTGCGCATCCGCGGCACCATCGTCCGCGTCGACGCGAAGACCCTCGTCGTGCAGGACCGCGGCGGCGAGGTCGTCTCGCTCGCGCGGCCGGCCGACATGCCGGTGTCGGAGGTCTACCGCATCAAGCTGTCCGACATCAAGCGCGGCAGCTTCGTGGGCACGGCCGCCATGCCGCAGGCCGACGGTACGCAGAAGGCGATCGAAGTGGTGGTGTTTCCCGAGGCCGCACGCGGCACCGGCGAAGGCCACCGCCCCTGGGACCTGCTGCCCGAGAGCACCATGACCAACGCCACCGTGGCCGACCTGGCCGCGGCGCCGAAGTCGGTGCGCGGCGGCCAGCAGATGCGGCTGACCTACAAGGGCGGCGAGAAGACCGTCATCGTGCCGCCCAATGTGCCGGTGGTCACGTTCCGGCCCGGCACTGAGGCGCTGCTGGTGCCCGGCGCCAAGGTGATGGTGAACGCGCAGGAAAAGAACGGCACGCCCACGGCGCTGCGCGTGACCGCGGGCCGCAACGGCTTCGCGCCTCCGATGTAATCCATCCAAGGGAAATCCCGCAGGCATTTTTTTCGTGGCGGCATGCCGGTGCGGCGTATCGTGGCGATGGACTTTTGCCGTCCGGCCGGTCCTCGCCATCCATCCGTTCACCGTCACAGGAGATTCCGCACCATGGCCACAGCCAAGAAAGCCGCCGCCAAGAAGACCACCGCCAGCAGTAGCAGCAGCGACAGCACCGCCAGCGCGAAGAAGGCAGCGCCGACTGCCGCGGACATGCTCAATCCGCTGAAGGGCATGGCCGACCGGCTGCAGGACCTCAACCTGACCGGTGGCGCCGGCAAGCTGCTGGAAAGCGGCCGCAAGGACCTGGCGGCCCTGATGCAGGCCAACGAGAAGTCCTACCAGGGCCTGCAGACCGTGGTGCAGCGGCAGACCGAGATGATCAAGCACGCCATCACCGAATGGCAGACCGCCGCCAAGGAAATGCCGGGCAAGGATGCGAAGGAAAACCTCGCCAGGCTCGACGAGCTCGGGCGCCAGTCGTTCCAGCGCGCCATCGACGACATCAAGGAGCTGGCCAACCTCGCCGCCAAGTCGCAGGCCGACGCCTTCGACGTGGTGCGCCAGCGCATCCAGTCCAACGTGGACGAGGTCACGAAGATGCTGCAGCGCAAGTAAGGAAGCACCGGCGTTCGCGGGGCGCTTTGCGCCAGCCGGCGGGCGGAAATCCCCGGCCTTCTAAAATCGCGGCATTCCCCTGCCCGATTGCCCACCTTGTCTTTTGTTGCCGAAACCCGCCGCCGTCGCACCTTCGCGATCATTTCCCACCCTGACGCCGGCAAGACCACGCTGACCGAGAAGCTGCTGCTTTTCTCGGGCGCGATCCAGATCGCCGGCTCGGTGAAGGCGCGCAAGGCCTCGCGCCACGCCACCTCCGACTGGATGGAAATCGAAAAGCAGCGCGGCATCTCGGTGGCCTCGTCGGTCATGCAGATGCTGTACCGCGACCACGTCATCAACCTGCTCGACACGCCCGGCCACAAGGACTTCTCGGAAGACACCTACCGCGTGCTCACCGCCGTCGACTCGGCGCTGATGGTGATCGACGCGGCCAACGGCGTGGAAGCGCAGACGCGGCGGCTGATCGAGGTCTGCCGCCAGCGCGACACGCCCATCATCACCTTCGTCAACAAGATGGACCGCGAAGTGCGCGAGCCGCTGGACATCCTGGACGAGGTGGAGCGCGAACTCGGCATGCCCTGCGTGCCCATGACCTGGCCCGTGGGCCAGGGCAAGACTTTCCGCGGGATCATGAACCTGCGCACGCAGGCCATGACGGTGTTCGAGTCGGGCAGCGAGCGGCTGCCGCAGGACTTCGAGACCATTCCGCTGAGCGAGCGCGACACGCTCGCCAAGCGCTTCGGCGCCGACTTCGAGACCGCCATGGAAAGCATGGAGCTGGCCACCGGCGCATCGCCCACCTGGGACCGCGAAGCCTTCCTGGCCGGCAAGCAGACGCCCGTGTTCTTCGGCTCCGGCGTGAACAACTTCGGCGTGATGGAAGTGCTGGACGCGCTGGTCGACCTGGCGCCTTCGCCGCAGTCGCGCACCAGCACCACCATGGTCAACCGCCAGCCGGTGGTGAAAGAGATCCAGCCCGAGGACAAGGATTTCGCGGGCGTGGTCTTCAAGGTGCAGGCCAACATGGACGCCAACCACCGCGACCGCATCGCCTTCGTGCGCATGGCCTCGGGCAAGTACACGCCGGGCATGAAGCTCAAGGTGCAGCGCACCGCCAAGGAACTGCGCCCCACCAGCGTGGTGACCTTCATGAGCCAGCGGCGCGAGGCGGTGGAAGAGGCCTATGCGGGCGACATCGTGGGCTTCACCACCCATGGCGGCGTGCAGCTGGGCGACACCATCACCGACGGCGCGAGCCTGCAGTTCACCGGCCTGCCGTTCTTCGCGCCCGAGCTGTTCATGACCGTGATCCTGAAGAACCCGCTGCGTACCAAGCAGCTCCAGCAGGGCCTGGCCCAGCTCGGCGAAGAGGGCGCGATCCAGGTGTTCCGCCCCGAGATCGGCGGCCCGATGCTGCTGGGCGCCGTCGGCCAGCTGCAGTTCGAAGTGGTGCAGCACCGCCTGAAGGCCGAGTACGACGCCGACGTGCGGCTCGAAGGCTGCCAGTACACCGGCGCGCGCTGGATCACCGCCGACACCCAGGCCGAGCTGCGCGAGTTCGTCAATGCCTATCCGCAGCGCATGGCGAAGGACGCCGCGGACACACTGGCTTTCTTGTGCACCTCGCCGTACGACGTGCGGCTGGCGCAGGAGCGCTTTCCGAAGATCCACTTCCATCCGCTGCGCGAGCATGCGGGGTTGGCGCTGCAGAGCGCGGGCTGAGCGCCCGGACGGGATCAGCTCCCGGTAGAAGCATAGTGGCGCAACCCGAAGCGCCACACGCCGAAAGCCGCCGCGAGGAACACGAAGCCCGCGAGCGGCGACACCAGCCCCGTCCACGCGGGCGCCCCGAGCGGATCGGGCTTGCCCAGGATCGCCAGCGCCGGGTAGTACGCCACGCAGGCCAGCGGCACGATGAATGTCAGCACGCGCCGGAACCACTGCGCATACAGCGCCAGCGGATATTGCGCGGCCTGTACGCCGCCGTAGGTCAGCACGTTGGCGATCTCCAGGCTTTCGACGGTCCAGAACGACAGCGTGCCCTGCAGCACCAGGATGCCGAGGAACAGCGCTGCGCCGCCGGCCAGCGCGAAGAGCGCGATGCCCACGGCGCCCGGCGTCCACGCGATGTCGGCCTGCACCGTCGCGAACACGAGCACCAGAATGCCTTGCAGCAGCCGGCCCGCGCGGCTGATGCGGAAGTCGTGCCCCATCAGTTGCAATGCCACGGGGCGCGGGCGCAGCAGCAGACGGTCGAAGGCGCCGGTGCGCAGGAACTCGGTGCCGAGCGTGTCGAAGCCGCGCCCCAGCGCGTCGGCCACGGCGAACATGCAGTTCACGAGCCCGTAGAACAGCGCCACTTCGCCCAGCTGCCAGCCCTGCACTTCACCGAAGCGATGGAACAGCGCCCACACTGCGATGACCTCGATGCCGGTGCCCAGGAACTGGCCTGTGGTCAGCATCAGCGCGGAGGCTGGATAGCGCGCCTGGCCGCTGAGGGAGGCGGCGATGAGCCTTATGAGGAGGCGGAGCGATCTCATTTGTTCAGTGGCTCCGAATTGTTTTGCGTGCGCTGTGGGTGCGTGCACAGGCCACCGGGTAGCTCCCTCCGCGAATGTCCCCCGCCCTGCGGGCTCCTCCTTTATTTCGCTGCGGGAGCCACCCGGCGCCCTGTGCACAACGAGCGCTGCTCTCGTGCTGGCTGATCAACCGGTGCTCTGAGCGATCACGCCGGCTGGGTGCTCTGCGCAGCGAAATAAAGGAGGAGGCCGCAGGCCGGGGGACATTCGCGGAGCAGAGTACCCAGGCGGCGTGATCGCACCCCGAAAGCATCGAACACCCAGTCAAGAACTCAACCACCCTGCACCTCCAGCCGCCGCATCGTCCGCTGCATCGCCATGCGGCCGAACACGACCAGCACCACGATCCAGAAAGACTGCAGGCCCAGCCCCAGCATGGCCTGCCAGCCGCTCATCAACCCGAAGTAGAGCCGCGCGGGAATGTCGACCACGCCCGCGAACGGCTGCAGCAGCAGCGCCGTCTGCCATGCGTCGGGCAACAGCACCAGCGGCAGCAGGTTTCCAGAGAACACGATGACCACCGGCCCCGCCAGCGCATTGATGCCACGCTCGTTGAGCGCCGCGGTCGCCGCGATGTTGAGCAGCATGACCATCGACGTGGACAGCAGCAACGCCAGCACCGCGGACGCGAGAAATGAGACAGCTGCCGAAAAACTCGCCGGCGGCTGCCAGGCCCAGTCGCCCAGCCCGGCCAGCGGCAGCGCGATGCCAGCGAAGGCCGCCATCAACGCCACGCGCGGCAACACGCGCGCCGCGATCCAGCCCGCGCTGCGCGCGAACCACAGGGCGTAGGCATCGACAGGCCGAAGGCGGTCGTAGGCCACCGCGCCGGTGCGCACGGCCTGGGCCACCTCCGGGTCGCCGAGCCACGGCACCAGCACCAGCAGGCCCTGCGAAAGCCAGCTGTAGGTGATCGCCTGCGTCAACGACATCGGCGTGCCGGCCATCGACGCGCCGCTGTAGAAGGCGGCCAGCACCATCACCTTGATGCCGCCCCACCAGCACTGCGTGCCGAAGCCCGCGAGCGCGGCCGTGCGGTACTGCAGCATCTGCAGGAAGCGCGAGGCAAAGGCCGCGATGTAGGGGCGCGCGAGTTCGCGCAGGGCCGTCGTCACGCTTCGGCCGCTCCGTGCATCGCGTAGAAGCGCGCGATGACGGCCTCGATGGCCAGGCCTTCGAGGCGGATGTCTTCCACCGCATGGCCGGCCGCGATGCGGGCGATCAGCGCGGGCGCCGTCGTCACCGCCGGGTCGAAGTCGAGCACCAGCGTCTGGCCGTCGCGCGAATGCACCCTGGCGCCTTCCACCTGCGCGGGCAGCGCCGCGTCCTGCGCAAAGTCGACCACCAGTCGGCGCTCGGCCATCACCTGCGCGCGCAGCGCTTCCACCGGACTGTCGGCCAGCACGCGGCCGTGGCCGATGATGATCACGCGCTGCGCCAGCGCCTCGATGTCGTGCATGTCGTGCGTGGTCAGCAGCACGGTGGTGCCGCGCTCCCGGTTGGCGCGGCGCACGAAGTCGCGCACCGCCAGCTTCGACGGCGCGTCGAGCCCGATGGTCGGTTCGTCGAGGAACAGGATGTCGGGTTCGTGCAGCAGCGCCGCCGCGATTTCCGCGCGCATGCGCTGGCCGAGCGACAGCTGCCGCACCGGCTGGTCGAGCACGCGCTCCAGGTGCAGCAGCGCGACCAGCTCGTCGCGCGTGCGGCGGTAGCGCACGGGGTCGACCCGGTAGATGTCGCGCAGCAGGTCGAAGCCGTCGCCCACCGGCAGGTCCCACCACAGTTGCGTGCGCTGGCCGAAAACCACGCCGATGCGCCCCACGTGCCGCTCGCGGTCGGCGAAGGGGTCGCGCCCGTCGATCTCCACGCGCCCGCCGTCTGCCCGCAGGATGCCCGCGAGGATCTTGATGGTGGTCGACTTGCCCGCGCCGTTCGGCCCGATGAAGCCCAGCAGCTCGCCGCGCTCGAGCGAGAACGACACGCCCGACAGCGCCTCCACCGTGCGATGGCGGCGGTGCACGAGGCCGCGCAGCGCGCCCATCACGCCGGGGTCGCGCTCGGAGATGCGGTAGGTCTTGAGGAGGTTGTCGACGAGGATGTGGGGCATGAAGAGCGCCGCACCGGGCTCGATGCGCGGCGGGGGCGGGATGCTACACGAAAAGCGCCGCTACGATCACGCCTCCTCTCATCCTCATCTGCCCCCTCCTGCACGCCATGCCAGCGCCGTCTTCACTGCCCGTTTCGCCGAACCACCTGATGCCTCTGACACGTTGGGAGGCATCCGCGCGCGGCGCGCTGACGGGCGTGTTCACGGACATCGACGACACGCTGACCAGCGAGGGCGCGATCACGCCGGACGCCCTTGAGGCGCTGGCCGACCTCAAGGCCGCGGGCCTCGCGGTGGTTGCCATCACGGGCCGGCCGGTGGGCTGGAGCCTGCCCTTCGTCAATGCCTGGCCGGTGGATGCCATCGTGGCCGAGAACGGCGCGGTGGCGCTGCTGCCGGCCGCGGGCGGGGAAGTCGAGAAGCGCTACCAGCAGGACGCAGCCACGCGCGCCGCCAACTTCGCGCGCATGCAGGCTGTGCTGGCGCGCATCGAGCGCGAGATACCCGGCGCCGCGCGCGCCACCGATTCACCGGGCCGCGAGACCGACATCGCCATCGACCACAGCGAGTTCGTCCAGCTCGACGACGCCACCGTGGCGCGGGTGGTGGCGCTGATGCGCGGCGAAGGCATGCACGCCACCGTGAGCAGCATCCACATCAACGGCTGGTACGGCGACAACGACAAGCTCGAAGGCGCGCGCTGGATCGTGCGCGAGCTGTGGGGCCGCACGCTCGACGACGAGATGGACCGCTGGGCCTACGTGGGCGACTCCACCAACGACCAGTTGATGTTCCGCACCTTCGCGCACAGCATCGGGGTGGCGAATGTGGCGCGCTTCGTGCCGCAGCTGGCGCACCTGCCGCGCTACGTGACGCAGGGAGAGCGCGGCACGGGGTTTGCCGAGGCGGCGCGCGCCGTGCTGGCCGCGCGCCGCGCATAGCCGACGCCGGAGCTCAGGCGCCGGGCGCCTTCCGCAGCACCGCCCAGTAGTTCCATGCGCCGAAGGCGGCAATCAGCAGCAGCACGGCGGCATAGCCTTCCACCGTAGCCAGCAGGCCGAGCGGCTTGACGAGGAAGCCCGCCAGCATCGCCGGCAGGCTGAACGCGAGATAGCTCACCACGAAGATGGCCGCGAACAGTTCGCCGCGCTCGTGCGGCTGCGCCAGCGGCGCCAGCGCCTGCACCAGCGCCGAGAACGCACCGCCGAAGCCCACGCCCGCCACTGCGGTGCCGACGAAGAACAGTGCGAGCGAGCCCGTGGCCAGCGACGCGAGCAGCAGCACCAGCCCGGCCGCGATGCTGGCCATGCCGACGATGGCGGGCCGCGGCGCGGCAAGGCGCCCCAGCAGCGTTGGCGCGATGGCGCCGACACCCGACAGTACCGCCACCGTGAGCCCGTTGACCACGCCGTTGTCGACGCCGAACACGTGCAGCATCAGCGACGGCGCCAGCGAAAGAAACAACCCGCCGAGCGCCCACACCACGACGAACACCGGCAGACCGCGCGCGAACTCGGCGCGCGCCCGCGCCGGGATCGACACGCGCGGCACCAGCGAGGCCCAGGCGCCGGGGCGGCGCGTCACCGTCTCGGGCATCCACAGCACCACTGCCGCGCCGAGCGCGAACACCGCTGCCAGCACGCCGAACACCAGCGCCACGGGCTGGACCGAGAACTTCACCGCCACGCCCGTCAGCAGCGCGCCGAGCGCAAGGCCGGCCATCGGCGACACGCTGGTGATCAGCGCGCCCAGCCGCTTGCGCGATGCCGGCGCGGCCTCGACCACCGCCGCGCTCAGCGCGCCGCTCGCAACGCCCGTGGCCACGCCCTGCACCACGCGCGCGACGATCAGGCCGCCGATGCCCTGCGCCAGCAGGAAGAGCCCCATCGCCACGGCCTGCAGCGCCAGCGCCCCGAGCACCACCGGCCGCCGTCCGATGTGGTCTGACAGCGAGCCCGCCACCAGCAGCGAGATCAGCAGCGCGATGGCGTAGATCGCGAAGGCCACGGTGAGCAACGACGACGAGAAATGCCAGGCGTGCTGGAACACCACGAACAGCGGCGATGGCGCTGCGGCCGCAAAGAAGAAGGCGAACAGCACGGCGGCCAGCAAAGGGAACGCCACGTTCGCAGGCAGCCGCCGGGGCTTGGCGCGGGCGGCGATGCCGGCGGTGGCGGCTGCGAGTTCGGGGCAGGTGGACGGCATGTCGAATCCTTAATGCAACTTTTTTTGCTTTTGTGATTCTAGACCTGTGAATCTTCTAAAGCAAATATCTTTGCGTTAAAGTCCGGACATGAACGACGTCACCCTCCCCAACAAGCGTCCCGGCGGCCGCAGCGCGCAGGTGCAGGCGCAGGTGCGTACCGCGCTGGAAGAACTGGTGGCCGAGCAGGGCCGCGAGCGCGTCACCGTGCCGGCCGTGGCGGAGCGCGCGGGCGTCAGCGCGTCGAGCATCTACCGCCGCTGGGGCGACCTGCAGGGCCTGCTGGCCGAAACGGCCACCCATCGGCTGGACCCGAACCGCCCGCTGCCGGACACCGGCACCCTGCGCCAGGACCTGGAAGCCTGGGCGCGCGAACTCATCGAGCACCTGGCCAAGCCGTGCAACACCTCATTGCTGAAAGCCGCGGCCGCGCTGGCCAACGGCGATTCGGACACCGACTGCCTGCGCAACCGCCGCAGGGAAGCGCTGACGCTGGTGGAGCAGGCGCATGCGCGCGGCGAGCGCGCGCCCGAGCCGCAGCAGGTGATCGATCACCTGATCGCGCCGATCGTGTTCAGGCTGGTGTTCGGGAGTGAGCCGGTGAAGCCGGAGCTGGCGGCGCGGCTGGTGGACGAGCTGTTTGCGATCGGGGCGACTGCTCGCTGATCGGTGGTGTGCAGTTTTAGACCATTTCTAGACATGCGAGCATCAACATGTATAGAAATTCGAGTTTTCTATACACGGCAGGCCTAACATGCATGGAAATTCTCAATTCCTATGCACACGCTTGCCCGTCTTGATCAGCTCGACCCCGCCCGCTTCGACACGCCCGCGATTCTGAAGAAACTCGCGAGCGCAAGCCGCCAACTGGCTGAACTCAAGGGAATCGCAGCGGCCATTCCCAATCAAGGAATCCTGATCAACACCCTTGGGTTGCAGGAAGCCAAAGACAGCTCGGCAATCGAAAACATCGTCACGACGCACGACGAGTTGTTCAAGGACGACGTACTGCCCGAGGCCTTCGCCAATCCGGCGGCCAAGGAAGTGTTGCGATACCGGCAGGCTTTGCGCGTGGGCTTCGAACAAGTGCGCGAAAGCGGCTTGATCACATCGAATCACGTCATCCAGATTCAGTCCGAGCTAGAAAAGAACAACGCGGGGTTTCGCAAACTGCCGGGGACGGCGCTGAGAGACGGCGCTGGCCGCACTGTCTACACGCCACCGCAGGATCCCGACGAGATCGTCGCGTTGATGCGCGCATTGGAGCGCTTCGCCAATGAGGCAGAACTGTTCGCCGTGGATCCGTTGATCAAGATGGCGTTGATCCACCACCAGTTCGAGAGCATGCACCCGTTCTACGACGGCAATGGACGCACGGGACGAATCCTCAATGTGCTCTACCTGGTGAAAGAACGCCTGCTCGACATCCCGGTGCTGTATTTGAGCAGTCACATCGTGCGAACGAAGACCGACTACTACCGGCTGCTGCAGGCCGTCCGAGATGACGATGCATGGGAGGAATGGGTGCTCTACCTGCTCGAAGCCGTGGAACTGACGGCAGGCCAGACCATCGAGACCATCAACGCGATCAAGTCGGCGTGGTTCGACTACAAGCACCGCATTCGCAACAGCTACAAGTTCTACAGCCAGGACCTGATCAACAACCTCTTCATGCACCCGTACACCAAGATCGAGTTCGTGCAGCGCGACTTGCAGGTTTCGCGCCTCACGGCAACCAAGTATCTCGACTCGCTGGTCGAAGGCGGCTTTGTGCAGAAGCAGAAGGTCGGGCGCAGCAACTACTACATCAACACAGCGCTCGCCTCCATCCTGCGAGGCGACAAGTAGGTCGGCTTACTTCTCCTTCGCCAACCCCAGCTTCTCGATCACCGCCTTCTCCCGCACCACCGTGTCCTGCGCGAACTTGGTGTACGTGGCCGAGCTCATGTAGTTCGGCAGCATGTCGTAGCGGCCCAGCGACGCCACGTAGCTGGGCTCTTCCATCGCCTGCTTGAAGGCGTCGTGCAGCTTCTTCACCACCTCGGGCGGCGTGCCCTTGGGCGCGCCGATGCCGAAGGGCGAGTTCTGCACCACGTCGTAGCCCAGTTCCTTCAGCGTAGGCGCATCGGGGAACTTGGCCAGGCGCTTCTCGCCCCAGGTGTTGAGCACGCGCAGCTTGCCGGCTTCCACCTGCGGCGCGAAGCCCGTGCTGTCGGCGGCGGCCATCAGCTGGCCGCTGACCACCGCCAGCATCAGGTCGGCGCTGCCCTTGTAGGGCACGTGCTGCAGCTCGATGCCGGCCTTCTGCGCGACGATTTCGGTGGTCAGGTGCGGGCTGGTCAGCGTGCCGGTGGAGCCGTAGGTGAGCTTGCCGGGGTTGGCCTTGGCGTAGGCGACGAAGTCGGCCCAGGTCTTGAAGGGGCTGTCGGCCGGCACCACGATGCCGAAGGCGTAGCCGGTGACGTTCAGCACATAGGTGATGTCCTTCAGCGGGTCCCAGTTGATCTTGGTGGTGTAGCCGAGGCGGAACACGCCCAGCGGAATCTGCGCGACGGTGTAGCCGTCGGGCTGCGCGGTCTGCAGCGCCTGCGCGGGCAGCGTGCCGCCGGCGCCGGGCTTGTTGTCGATGATCACCGGCTGGCCGAGGATCTTGCTCGCGTTGTCGGCAAGCTGGCGCATGGTGATGTCGGTCGGGCCGCCCGCCGGAAAGGCGATGACCAGCTTGACCGGCTTGGTGGGAAAGCCCTGTGCGAAAGCCGCCAGAGGAGAAACGAGGCCGCACGCGGCGAGCGTAGCGGCGCAGAGGAATGATGAACGGCGGAGCATGGCTGACTGGATCCTGACTTGGAAAAGCGCCGATTGGGCCTTGCCCGGTGCGCGAAGGCAATCGGGACTGCCCTGATTTCCCGCCCGGCGAGGGGTGAATCGGGCGATCCGAGTCGCCTGCGCGTCAGCCAGCCGGCTGGCTATGCCTGCCCGAAGCCTTCGAGCACGTTCACCGCGTTCACGCCCACCTCGGCCACAGCATAGCCGCCCTCGAACACGAACACCGTCGGCAGGCCGGCGCGCGCCAGGTCCTCGCCCATGCGCAGGTAGTCGTCGCTCTTCAGCTTGAAGCCGGAGATCGGGTCGCCCTCGAAGGTGTCGACGCCGAGCGAGACCACGAGCGCGCCGGCCTTCACTTCGGCGATGCGCCCGAGCGCGGCCTTCAGCGCCGCGCGCCACGCCGTGAAATCGGTGCCCCGCGGCAGCGGCAGGTTGTGGTTGAAGCCCTCGCCCCTGCCCGCGCCGCGCTCGTCGGCATGGCCCAGGTAGTACGGGTAGTCGGTCAGCGGATCGCCATGCAGGCTGGCGAAGTGCACGTCGTCGCGCTCGTAGAAGATGGCCTGCGTGCCGTTGCCGTGGTGGTAGTCCACGTCGAGCACCGCCACGCGCCCCACGCCCGCATCGCGCAGCGCCTGCGCGGCGACGGCGGCGTTGTTGATGAAGCAGTAGCCGCCAAAGAAATCGGCGCCCGCATGGTGGCCCGGCGGGCGCGTGAGGGCAAAGGCCGCGCGCTCGCCGCCGATGACGCGCCGCGCCGCAGTCCACGCACAGGCGGCGCCATGTCGCGCCGCCGCCCAGCTGCCGGCCATCAGCGGCGTGCCGGAGTCGAACGAGAACAGCCCCATGCGCGCCGGAAAGCTCTTGGGCAGCACGTCGGTGCGCATGCCGCGCGTGGGCCAGTACGACGGCAGCGCATCGCGCGACGCGTTGGCCGGGTCCAGCGCCACCCACTCGTCCCAGGCATGCGCGATGAAGTCCAGGTAGCGCGGCGCATGCACCCTGGCCAGCAGCGATTCGTCGAACGCATCGGGCGCCTGCAGCGGGCCGAGGCCGCGGCGCTCCAGTTCATGCTTCACATGGTCGACGCGTGCGGGCACCTCGAAGCACGGCACGAGTTCGCCGCGGAACATCTCGACTTTGCCCTGGTGGAGAACGTGCTGGTCGTTGTAGATGGTGAGCATGGATGAAGAAGAGCGGCATCTGCGGTGGTGAAGCCGCCCATCATGCCGCACGCCGCAGCACCGCCCGGCGCCGGCCCGAGGCCGTGAGGCCGAACAGGTCCTTCGGGTCGTCCAGCTCGGGCACCAGCGCGATCTGCTGGCCGATGCCGCGCTCGGTGGCAATGCGCTGGATGTAGCGCAGCGCGGTGTAGTCCTCCAGCGCGAAGCCGACCGAATCGAACAGCGTGACCTGCCCCGGGCTCTCGCGGCCGGGCACTTCGCCCAGCAGCACGCGCCACAGTTCGTGCACGGGGAAGTCGGCCGCCACCTGCTGGATCTCGCCCTCCACGCGGGTCTGCGGCTCGTACTCGACGAACACGCGCGCCAGCCGCAGCACGTCGGGGTGCAGCTCGGTCTTGCCGGGCGAGTCGCCGCCCACGGCGTTGATGTGCATGCCGGGCTCGATCATGTCGGGCGTGAGCACGGTCGCGCGGCCCTGGTAGGCAGTGACGGTGGTGACGATGTCGGCGCCGCGCACGGCATCGGCCACGGAGCGCGCACGCACGATCTCCAGCGGCGTGCAGGCCGAGAGATGGCGCACCAGCTTGTCGGTGGCGTGCGGGTCGGTGTCGAACACGCGCACCTGCTCGATGCCCAGCAGCGCATGGAAGGCCAGTGCCTGGAACTCGCTCTGCGAACCGTTGCCGATCAGCGCGAGGCTGCGCGAGTCGGGCCGCGCCAGCGCCTTCGCGGCCATTGCCGAGGTGGCGGCCGTGCGCAGCGCGGTGGTGAGCGTGAGTTCCGACAGCAGCATGGGGTAGCCCGTGTCGACCTCTGCCAGCACGCCGAAGGCCATGACCGTCGGCAGCCCGACCTGCGTGTTGTGGGGATGCCCGTTGACGTACTTGAAGGCATAGGCGCCGTCGTCGGCCACCGGCATCAGCTCGATCACGCCGAGGTGCGAATGGCTGGCCACGCGCGCTTTCTTGTCGAACTCGCGCCACCGCAGGAAGTCGTCGCGCAATGCGTCGGCCAGGGCCTCGAGGAATTGCGGAACGCCGGTCTCGTCCACCAGGCGGACCAGGCTGTGAACATCGATGAAGCGGGTCATGACATGGCTCCTTGCGTGGCCCGCGGCACGGCGCTTCACCCCTTCACATGGTCTCCACCATGGCTGATTCAGGATGCGCCTGCGCCAAGGGTTGAAGCCATTGTGCGCCGCTTTCCACGACCTTGGCGAGGCCCCCGAAAGGCCTATGCGTTCAGATGGAACGGCGCGTTGGCGAACAGCTGCACGCCGTGCAGCAGCGCGTCTTCATCGAAGTCGAAATTCGGATGGTGATGCGGATGCACGATGCCCTTGGCCGCGCTGCGCGCACCGATGAACACATAGGCGCCCGGCGCATGCTTCAGGAAGGCGCCGAAGTCCTCGCTGTTCGGCAGCGGCCGGATCGGCTGCAGCGCCGCCGTGGAAACGCCCTGGCGCACCACCTCGCGCATGCGTTCGGCCACGGCCGGGTCGTTGACCACCGGGCTGTAGCCGCGGACGTATTCCAGGTCGCAGGAGGCGCCGTGCGCGCCCGCCACACCGTTGGCGATGCGTTCGACCAGGGCCGGTACCAGTTCGCGCACATGCTCGCTGAAACAGCGCACCGAGCCCCACAGCTCCACCGTGTCCGGAATCACGTTGAAGGCGCTGCCGCCTTCGAAGCGGGTGATCGACAGGATCAGCGCCTCGTGCGGATCGGCGTTGCGCGAGACCACGGCCTGCAGGTTGCCGACGATCTGGGCGCCGATCATGATCGGATCGATGCAGCGGTCGGGGTTGGCCGCATGGCCGCCGCGCCCGCGCAGGCGCAGCACGAAGCGGTCGGAGCTGGCCAGCGCCGGGCCGTCGAGCACGGCGATGCTGCCGGTGTCCAGCGTCGACATGACGTGCGCCGAGATCACCTGGTCTACGCCCCGCATCACGCCCGCGTCCACCATCTGCTGGGCGCCGCCCGGATGCTGTTCCTCGGCATGCTGGAAGAAGAAGCGCACCTCGCCCGGCACCTGCGCGCGCAGGCCGGCCAGGATGCGCGCCGCGCCGAGCAGCATCGCAGCGTGGCCGTCGTGGCCGCAGGCGTGCATGACGTCGGGCCTCGTCGAGGCGTAGTCGCAGCGCTTGCGATCCTGCAGCGGCAGCGCATCGACGTCCGCGCGCATCGCCAGCGTGCGGCCTTTCCTGCCGCCGGCCAGCCGCGCGAGCAGGCTGGTCGGCGTGGGACGGCTCACTTCCAGGCCCTTGATGGCAGCGAGCTCGCGTTCGAGGAAGTTGGCGGTATCCACCTCCTTGAACGAGAGTTCGGGGTGGCGGTGCATATGGCGCCGCCATGCGACGACCTCGGCATGCTGGCGCTGCGACTGCGATTCGATGGTCTCGGCGATGCCGGCGAGCGAGAACCGCGTGCTGAATACGTTCATGGTGCCGTCGCTCACTCGGGACTGATGCCCGCAGCCTGCATGATGCGGCGGTTGCGCGCCAGCCCGCTTTCGATCTGCGAGCGGAAGGCGTCGGCAGAACCGCCGACCGGGTCCGCGTCCATCTCGTTCAGGCGCGCGATCAGCGCCGGATCGCGCAACGCGGCCACCGCGGCGTCGTGCAGCCTCTTCTGGATGGCGGCCGGCGTCTTCGCCGGCGCCACCAGGCCGAACCAGGTCATCGCAAGCTGGTTGAGATCCGGCTGGCCGAGTTCCTTGAGCGTGGGCACGGAAGGCAACGCCTGCAGCCGCTTCGAGGCGCCCACGGCAAAAGGCAACAGCTTGCCGCTCTTGATATGCGGGGCCGACGAGGGGTACTGGTCGATCGATACCTGGGTCTCGCCCGCCAGCGCGGCCGTCATGGCCGGCCCCATTCCGCGGTACGGGACGTGGCGCAGCCTGAACTTGAGGTCGGCATTCATCGCCTCGATCAGCAGGTGGCTGATGGAACCGGGGCCCGACGAGCCGATGTTGTAGATGTCGGGCCTGGCGCGCACCTCGGCCACCACTTGCTCGAAACTGCGCCCCGGGAACGAAGGATGCACCATGAGGACCGTGGGCACGGTCGCCAGCATGGTGATCGGCGCGAGGTCCTTCAGCGGATCGACGCGGTTGGCCTTCAGCATGACCGGATTGACGGTCAGCGTGCTCACGGTGCCGATGCCCAGGGTGTAGCCGTCCGCCTCGGCGCGGGCCACTGCTTCCGAGCCGATCATCCCGCCACCGCCCGCCCGGTTGTCCACGACCACCGGCTGGCCCAGCGTGGCCTGCATCTTGTCCGCCACCAGGCGGGCCACGATGTCGGTGGAGCCGCCGGGCGCAAACGGCACGATCAGCTTGACCGGGCGCTGGGGATAGCTGTCCTGCGCCGCTGTCGGAAGCGCGAGCTGGCCCAGCAGGGCGGCCGGAATGGCGGCAAACCGGCGACGTGAGAGCTTCATGGGTTGGTGATCCGTGTATGCCGAAAGTTGTCGGATTATGTTGACGCCCATGATCGGCATCCAATAAATTCGCGGCCCTTCGTATAAGCAAATCCAATACCCCGGAGCCCGCATGCACGCCGCGACACCAGCCTCCTCCGTCCTCTATTCCCGGCTGGTCACGAAGGGACGCTTGCGGCACCTGCAGCTCCTGGTGTCGGTCGCAGATTCGGGCAGCGTGCGGCGCGCGGCCGAACAAATAGGTATCAGCCAGCCGGCGGCGACGCAGGCCTTGGCCGACATCGAGTTCCTGCTCGGCACCCCTCTGTTCGACCGTCACGTGCGCGGCATGCGGCTCACACCCGCGGGCCACGCGATGGTGCCGATGGCGCGCAACACGCTGAGCGCCTTGCGCGCATCCGCTGACACGGTGCATGCGCTGGCGGAAGGCGCCGGCGGCGTGCTGCGCGTGGGCGCGATCACCGCCGGCGTCGGTGGCCTGCTGTGCCGGGTGCTGCCCGCGTTTGCAACACGCCACCCGTCATTGCGCATCGAGGTGCTGGAGGCGCCCGGCGACCAACTGCTGGCCGACGTGATGTCGGGCCGCGTCGACATGGCGCTGTGCCGCCGGCCGCCCGAACTGCCCGCGCCCTGCACCTTCGAGATGCTCGCGCCGGACGCCCCCTGGATCGTGGCGGGTCGCCGTTATCCGCTCGTGCGCAATGCCCGGCCGACGCTGGCCGATCTGCGCGCCGCGCGCTGGATGGAGCCTGTCCGGGGCATCGGCGTGCGCAGCGTCTTCGATGCGCTGTTCGACACGCCCGATGCACCGAAGCCCCAGCTTCACCCGATCTCCAGCACCTCGCTGCCGCTGGTGCTCGAGTTGCTGCGCAACCACCGCGTGCTGACGCTGGTGCCGCGCAGCATCATCGCGCCCTTCGTGGAGTGGGGCGTGGTCGCCCGCGTGGCCTACGAACTCGGCGGCGAGTTTGAGGGCCTGGGCGTGCTGCAGGGTTCGGACAGCGACAGGCCGGCGGTGGCCGCCTGCCTGGAGGCATTGCGCGAGGCCGCCGGCTGGGAAGCCCCCGCCTGAGCGGCGGCGGTCAGCGCGCCAGCACAGGCGCCAGCGCCACCCCGGTGTGGGTACCCAGGCGCACCACTTCTTCCGGCGGCGCCGCCGCGACGATGCGCCCGCCAGCGTTGCCGCCTTCCGGCCCCAGGTCGAGGATCCAGTCGGCCTCGGCGATCAGGTCGAGGTCGTGCTCGATCACCACCACGCTGTGGCCACCGTTCACCAGCCGGTGCAGCACGTGGATCAGCTTCTCGACGTCGGCCATGTGCAGGCCCACGGTCGGCTCGTCGAGCACGTACAGCGTGTGCGGCGGCTTCTGGCCGCGGCGGGTGATGTCGTCGCGCACCTTGCTGAGTTCGGTCACCAGCTTGATGCGCTGCGCCTCCCCGCCCGACAGCGTGGGCGAGGGCTGCCCCAGCGTGAGGTAGCCCAGGCCCACGTCCTTCAGCAGCTGCAGCGGATGGGCGATGTTGGGCATGCTCGCGAAGAACTCGACGGCCTCGTCGACTTCCATCTTCAGCACGTCGCCGATGCTCTTGCCGCGCCAGCTCACGGCCAGCGTCTCGGGGTTGAAGCGCGCGCCATGGCAGACCTCGCAGGGCACCTTCACGTCGGGCAGGAAGCTCATCTCGATGGTGCGCACGCCCGCGCCCTCGCAGCCTGGGCAGCGGCCTTCGCCGGTGTTGAAGCTGAAGCGCGCCGGGCCGTAGCCGCGCGCCTTGGCTTCGAGCGTGTCGGCAAAGAGCTTGCGGATGGTGTCCCAGAAGCCGATGTAGGTGGCCGGGCAGCTGCGCGGCGTCTTGCCGATGGGCGTCTGGTCGACCTCGAGCACGCGGTCGATGGTCTCGTAGCCGTCGACCTTCCTGCAGCCGGCCCATGCCGGGCGCTTGCCGGCGGCGTCGGCGTCGCGGCCCGCCTTCGTCATGCGCTGCACCACGATGCCCTGCACGTTGGCCAGCAGCACGTCGCGCGCCAGCGTCGACTTGCCCGAGCCGCTGACGCCGGTGACCACCACCAGGCGGTGCAGCGGCAGCGTGGCGGTCACGTCCTGCAGGTTGTGCAGGTCGGCGCCGTGCACGGTGAGCCAATCGCCGCTCTCCTCGGCCTTCGGGTCGGGCGAGGGAATCGTGCGGCGTGCCTGCAGCGGGTGCCGGATGGCATCGCGCAGGTAGCGGCCGGTCTGCGAATCGCCGGCATTCTGGATGTCGGCCACCGAGCCTTCGGCCACCAGCCGGCCGCCGCGCTTGCCCGCGCTCGGGCCGATGTCGATGATGTGGTCGGCACGGCGGATGGTGTCTTCGTCGTGCTCCACCACCACCAGCGTGTTGCCCTTGTCGCCCAGCTTGTGCAGCGCGTTCAGCAGGATCTGGTTATCGCGCGCATGCAGGCCGATGGTCGGCTCGTCGAGCACGTAGCACACACCCTGCAGGTTGCTGCCCAGCTGCGCCGCCAGGCGGATGCGCTGCGCCTCGCCGCCGGAGAGCGTGGGCGCGCCGCGGTCGAGCGTGAGGTAGCCCAGGCCCACTTCTTCGAGGAATTCGAGCCGGCTCTTGATTTCCGGCACCAAGTCGCGCGCGATCTCGGCTTCGCGGCCCGTGAGCGCCAGCCCTTCGAACCACTGGCGCACCTCGGTCACGCTCATGCGCGCAAGCTCGGTGATGCCGATGCCGCCCGTGCCGTCGGCCGCGGTGCCGAAGCCCACGGCGCGGGCGGTGGCGTTCAGGCGCGTGCCCTCGCAGGTCGGGCAGACCACGTCGGCCAGGTCCTCGACCTCGGGTTCGGCGAAGGTCTGCTCGCGGCCCTTGTTGTCGTCGTCGCGCACGGAGTCGTCGAACACCTTGCGCTGGTCCTTGCTGAGCTTGACGCCGGTGCCCACGCAATCGGGGCACCAGCCGTGCTTGCTGTTGTAGCTGAACAGGCGCGGATCGAGCTCGGCATAGCTGGTGCTGCACACCGGGCAGGCGCGCAGCGTGGAGAACACGTTCACGCGGCCGATGCCCGCGGCGGACACGCCCGCCATCATCGCGGCGCGCAGGCCGTCGAGTTCGCTCAGCACATGCACCACGCCCTTGCCGTGTTCGAGCGCCCTGGTCAGCGCCTCGCGCAGTTCGGTTTCCTTCGACGGCAGCACGTCGAGGCTGGCCACGGGCAGCTCGATGCTGTGTTCCTTGAAGCGGTCGATGCGCGGGAAGCCGGTGGTCGGCAGGAAGTCGCCGTCCACGCGCAGGTGCGTGAAGCCGCGCGGGCGCGCCCAGTCGGCCAGCTCGGTGTACACGCCCTTGCGGTTGCTCACCAGCGGCGCGAGCAGGCCGATGTGCTGGCCCTTGAAGTTGCGCATCAGCTGCGCGGCGATGCTGTCGGGCGTCTGCGGCTGCACGGCGGCGCCGTCGTGAATGCAGTGCTGGATGCCCAGCTTGACGTACAGCAGCCGCAGGAAGTGCCACACCTCGGTGGTGGTGCCCACCGTGCTCTTGCGGCCGCCGCGCGACAGGCGCTGCTCGATGGCCACGGTCGGCGGAATGCCGTACACCGCGTCCACCTCGGGCCGGCCGGCGGGCTGCACGATGCTGCGCGCATAGGCGTTGAGCGACTCGAGGTACCGGCGCTGGCCTTCGTTGAAGAGAATGTCGAACGCGAGCGTCGACTTGCCGGAGCCGCTCACGCCGGTCACCACGCTGAACTTGCCGCGCGGAATGTCCACGCTCAGGTTCTTCAGGTTGTGCTCGCGCGCGTTGACGATCTTGATGGCATTGCTGCCCGGCGCCGTCTTCGCGTTGGCGATGTAGCGGCGCGCGGCGCGCTCGGCCACCTTGTAGGCGTCGGGGCCGATGGCAAGCTCGTAGTCGGCCAGCGCGGCGCCGGTGAGCGAGGCGCGGTTCTCGCGCAGCTGCTCGGGCGTGCCTTCGGCCACCACCTGGCCGCCGCCCTCGCCTCCTTCGGGGCCGAGGTCGATGAGCCAGTCGCTCGCGCGGATCACGTCGAGGTTGTGCTCGATCACTATCAGCGAATGCCCCGCGTCCAGCAGCTTGCGCAGCGCGCGCATCAGCCGCGCGATGTCGTCGAAGTGCAGGCCGGTGGTCGGCTCGTCGAACAGGAACAGGGTGCCCTTGCGCGCCACCGACTGCTTGCTGGCGGTCGCGTTCTTCGCGGCCTCGGCCAGGAAGCCGGCGAGCTTCAGGCGCTGCGCCTCGCCGCCGGAAAGCGTGGGCACGGGCTGGCCCAGCTTGACGTAGTCCAGGCCCACGTCGGAGATGGGTTGCAGCACGCGCAGCACGTCGCGGTCGGCCTCGAACACCGCCGCCGCTTCGGCCACGGTGAGGTCGAGCACGTCGGCCACGTTGTAGCTCCTGCCCTTGCGCTCCACGCGCACTTCGAGGATCTCGGGGCGGTAGCGCTTGCCGTCGCAGTCGGGGCAGCGCAGGTACACGTCGGACAGGAACTGCATCTCGACGTGCTCGAAGCCCGAGCCGCCGCAGGTGGGGCAGCGCCCGTCGCCGGAGTTGAAGCTGAACTTGCTCGCGGTGTAGCCGCGCTGGCGCGACAGCGCCGCGGTCGCGAAAATTTCGCGGATGGCGTCCCACGCGCCCACGTAGCTCGCGGGGTTGGAACGCGCGGTCTTGCCGATGGGCGACTGGTCGACGAACACCACGTCGCCGAGGTGGTCGGCACCGAGCATGCGGTCGTGCGCGCCGGGCGTTTCCGTGGCCTTGCCGAAGTGGCGCATGAGCGCGGGCGCCAGCACGTCCTGTATGAGCGTGGACTTGCCCGAGCCGCTGACGCCGGTGACGCACACCAGCCGCGCCAGCGGAAACTCGACCGTCACGTCCTTCAGGTTGTGCTCGCGCACGCCTTCGAGGATGAGCCGGTGCGTGTTCTCGCTCACCAGCCGCTTGAAGCCCATGCCGATCTTCTTGCGACCGCCCAGGTACTGGCCGGTGAGCGTGTCGGCGTCGCGCAACTGGTCGGTGGTGCCGTCGAACACGATCTGCCCGCCGCGCGCGCCGGGGCCGGGGCCCATGTCGATCACGCGGTCGGCGGCCAGCATCACGGCCGGGTCGTGCTCGACCACCACCAGCGTGTTGCCCGCGTCGCGCAGGCGAAGCATGGCCTCGGTGATGCGGTTCATGTCGCGCGGATGCAGGCCGATGCTGGGCTCGTCGAGCACGAACAGCGTGTTGACCAGCGAAGTGCCGAGCGCGGTGGTGAGGTTGATGCGCTGCACCTCGCCGCCGCTCAGCGTGCGGCTCTGGCGATCCAGCGTGAGGTAGCCGATGCCGACGTCGTGCAGGTAGCGCAGGCGGGTGGTGATTTCTTCGAACAGCAGCTTCAGCGCCTGCGCCTCGCCCTGTCTTGCTCCTTCCCCCGCCGGGGGAAGGTCGGGATGGGGGCTCTCGGCCTCCACCACGGCCACGGCCTTTGCGGAGGCCGCGTGCCCCCACCCCTGCCCTCCCCCAGCGGGGGAGGGAGCCATGCCGTTGCCCATGCGGTCGAAGAACCTGCGCAGCCTCTCGATGGGCAACAGCATCAGGTCATGCAGGCACAGCCCCGGCAGCGCCTCCAGCTGCGCGCGCGTCCACTTCGCGCCGGTCGGCATGAAGCGCTTCCCGGGCGGCAGCACCGCGTCGGCGTCTTCCTTGCTGCCGATGCGCCAGATCAGGCTGTCGAGCTTCAGCCGTGCGCCGCTGCAGGTCGGGCACTGCGTGTAGCTGCGGTACTTGGACAAGAGCACGCGGATGTGCATCTTGTAGGCCTTGCTCTCCAGGTAGGCGAAGAAGCGGCGCACGCCGTACCACTGCTTGTTCCAGTTGCCTTCCTTGTAGTTCGGCGTGCCCTCGATCACCCAGTGCTTCTGCTCGTCGGTGAGCTTGTTCCAGGGCGTGTCGCGCGGAATGCCCGCCGTCTCGGCGTGGCGCATGAGGTCGTCCTGCGCTTCTTTCCACGCGGGCGTCTGGATGGTCTTGATGGCGCCCGCGCGCAGCGTGAGCTTGTCGTTCGGAATCACCAGGCCCAGGTCGACGCCGATCACGCGGCCGAAGCCGCGGCAGGTGTCGCAGGCGCCCACGGCCGAGTTGAACGAGAACATCGACGGGATCGGGTCGGCGTAGCGGATGTCGCTCTCGGGGCAGTGCAGGCCGGTCGAAAATTTCCACACATCGGTTGCAGCGTTTTCCTCGGCTCCCGTGGCATGCACGGTGACGCGCCCGCTGCCGCGCTTGAGCGCGACCTCGATGGCCTCCACCACGCGCGAACGCTCGGCGCTCGAGGCGCGGAAGCGGTCCGCCACCACGTCCAGCACCTTGCGCGGGCCGGTGGGCGTGGCCACTTCGCGCTCGGCCTGCACGCGCGTGAAGCCGCTGGCCGACAGCCACTGCGTGACTTCCTCCGCCGTGGTGCTCGCGGGAAGCTCGACCGGGAAGGTGACGACCAGGCGCGGGTCGCCCGCAGCCGCTGCGCGCTCGACGATCTGCGCATAGATGCTGTCGGGCGAGTCGTGCCGCACCGGCAGCGCGGTTTCGCGGTCGAACAGATCGGCCGCGCGCGCGAACAACAGCTTCAGGTGGTCGTTCAGCTCGGTCATGGTGCCGACCGTGGAACGCGAGGAGCGCACCGGGTTGGTCTGGTCGATGGCGATGGCGGGCGGCACGCCCTCCACCTTGTCGACGGCCGGCTTGTCCATGCGGTCCAGGAACTGGCGCGCATAGGCGGAGAAGGTCTCCACGTAGCGCCGCTGTCCTTCGGCATAGAGGGTGTCGAACACGAGGCTCGACTTGCCCGAGCCGCTGGGCCCGGTGACCACGGTCATCTCGCCGGTGCGGATGTCGAGGTCGAGGTTCTGGAGATTGTGCTGGCGCGCGCCGCGAATCCGGATGGAGCCCTGTGTCATGAATGCCTTGAGGGGTGGGGCAAACATTCTAGGGAGTGGTCCATGACGGGCTTGCGCGGTGGGTCACAAGGTCCGTGCCCGCGCAGGGGTTTGTCCGAATGGAGTTCGAGACACTTCTGGAAACAAATACGACGTTTGTTTACGCCGATTCACACACCGCTTCCCAGCCCTGTTCCGAAAGGTTTCCATGACGAAGACGCGCACGCTTTGCGCCGCAGCCCTGCTGGCTTTCAGCGCCGCCGGCGCCTCGGCCCAGCTCCTGATCGGCCAGACCGCAGGCATGACAGGCTCGGTGGCCGCGAGCGTGAACGAGACCATCGGCGGGGCGCAACTGGTGATCGACGCGGTCAACGCGCAGGGCGGCATCCACGGCGAGAAGATCGAGGTGCTGCGCATGGACGACGGCTTCGACGTGAAGCGCGCCGGCGACAACGCCCGCGCGCTGATCGAGGACAGGAAAGTGCTGGCGCTGTTCATGAGCCGGGGCACGCCGCATTCGCAGGCCATCATCCCCTGGCTCGACAAGTACGACGTGGCGCTCATCGGCCCCTCGACCGGCGCGATGGTGCTGCACAAGCCGCTGCAGAAGCATGTGTTCAACGTGCGCGCCACCTACCAGCGCGAGGCGGAAAAGGCGGTGCAGCACCTGCTGACCATCGGCCTCACGCGCATTGCGGTGGTGTACGTGACCGACTCGTTCGGGCAGGACGCGCTGGAAGGCGCGATGGCCGGCTTCGCCAAGGGCGGTGCCAAGCCCACCGCGACCATTCCCGCGGACCGCGACAAGCCCGACTACAAGGCCATCGTGCCGGCCATCAAGGAGGCCAACGCGCAGGCCGTGGTGTGGATCGGCTCGGGCGTGGCCGTGGTGGACGGCATCAAGGCGCTGCGCGCGGCCGGCTCGGCGGCGCAGGTGGTCACGCTGTCGAACAACGCGTCGTCGGGCTTCATCAAGCAACTGGGCGATGCAAGCAAGGGTGTGATCGTGACGCAGGTGTTCCCTAACGAACGCTCGCTGGGCCAGCCCATGGTGAAGGAAGCGCTGACGCTGGCGCAGGCCAAGGGCCAGGCGGAGCTGTCGCCGGCCGCGCTGGAAGGATTCGCGTCGGCCAAGGTGCTGGTGGAGGCGCTGCGCCGCGCCGGCCCCAAGCCCACGCGCGCCAAGGTGACGGCCGCGCTGGAAAGCATCAGGGGCTTCGACCTGGGCGGCGGGCTCGAAGTGAGCTACTCGCCGCAGGACCACAGCGGCATCGACTTCGCCGACCTGTCGATCATCAGCGACGGCCGCTTCAAGCGCTAGCCGGGCCAGGCGAGGCTACTTCGGCGCGGCGGCCGGCGCGGCTTCGTGCGTGGTCGTGTCGCCGCCGTGCTTTTCGCCAGACATGTCGACCTTGTCGCCGGCCTTGGAAATCACGAACAGGGCAAGTGCGGCAAAAGCGATGAAGCCGACGACGATCTTCCACATGGGTCTGGTCTCCTGAAAAACTGGGGGGATGAAGGGAAAGGGCTCAAGAAAAAGGCTTCATGCGGGGTGGCATGAAGCCTCTTTGTTGAACGGAGGGCGTTGCGCCCTCCTGCTTGCGGCGGACTCAGTCGTTGGCGTAGATGTCCACGTCCTTGGTCTCGCGGATGAACAGCGTGCCGATCACCAGCGTGATGCCCGCGATGATGATCGGGTACCAGAGGCCGTTGTACATGTTGCCGGTCGAAGCCACGATGGCGAAGGCGGTGGTCGGCAGCAGGCCGCCGAACCAGCCGTTGCCGATGTGGTACGGCAGGCTCATCGAGGTGTAGCGGATGCGCGTGGGGAACATCTCGACCAGCATCGCGGCGATCGGGCCGTAGACCATCGTCACCAGCAGCACCAGCCAGAACAGCAACAGCACCGTCAGCACCTTGTTCATCTTCGCGGGGTCGGCCTTGGACGGGTAGCCCGCGACCTTCAGGTCTTCGGCCACGCCCTTCTTGAAGGCGGCGATTTCCTTGGCGGAGTTCTCGTCGAACTTGAGGTTCACCACGTTGCCGATGGGCGCCTCGACGGTCTTGTCGCCGATCTTCACCACGGCCTTGGAGCCCGGCGCGCCTGCCACGTTCTCATAGCTCACCGAGTTCTGCACCAGGTAGCGCTTGGCGATGTCGCACGAGCTCTTGAAGTCGATCTCGCGGGCCACCGGGTTGCCCTGGAACGAGCAGGTCGCCGGGTCGGCCGTCACCGTCACGCCGGCGGTGGCCTGTGCGCGGGCCAGGTCGGGGTTGGCGGCTTCGGTCAGCATCTTGAAGACCGGGAAGTAGGTGACCACGGCCAGCAGGCAGCCGGCCATGATGATCGGCTTGCGGCCGATCTTGTCGGACAGCGTACCGAAGATCACGAAGAAGGGCGTGCCCAGCAGCAGTGCCGCGGCGATCATCAGGTTGGCCGTGGTCGCGTCGACCTTCAGCTGTGCCGTCAGGAAGAACAGCGCGTAGAACTGGCCCGAATACCAGACCACTGCCTGGCCGGCCGTCAGGCCCACCAGCGCCAGGATCACGATCTTCAGGTTCTTCCACTGGCCGAAGGACTCGGCCAGCGGCGCCTTCGAGGTCTTGCCCTCCGCCTTCATCTTCTGGAAGGCGGGCGACTCCGACAGCGTCAGGCGGATCCACACCGAGATGCCCAGCAGCAGGATCGACACCAGGAACGGAATGCGCCAGCCCCAGTCGTTGAACACCGCTTCGCCCAGGCCTTCTCGCACGCCCAAAATCACCAGCAGGCTCAGGAACAGGCCGAGCGTGGCCGTCGTCTGGATCCACGAGGTGTAGGCGCCGCGCTTGCCGTGCGGCGAGTGCTCGGCCACGTAGGTGGCGGCACCGCCGTACTCGCCGCCGAGCGCCAGGCCCTGCAGCATGCGCAGCGCGATCAGGATCACCGGCGCCGCGACGCCGATGGTCGCGTAGCTGGGCAGCAGGCCGACGATGAAGGTCGACAGGCCCATGATCAGGATCGTGACCAGGAAGGTGTACTTGCGCCCGATCATGTCGCCCAGGCGGCCGAACACGATGGCGCCGAACGGACGCACCAGGAAGCCGGCCGCGAACGCCAGCAGCGCGAAGATGAAGGCCGCACCCGCATCGAGGCCGCTGAAGAACTGCTTGGCGATGATCGCGGCCAGCGAGCCGTAGAGATAGAAGTCGTACCACTCGAACACGGTGCCGAGCGACGAGGCGAAGATGACCTTCTTCTCCTCCGCTGACATGGGCCGGGGGGCCGGATGCGGCACTCCCCGCGAATCTAGTGTGGCTGCCATTTGGTCGTCTCCTGTGTGTATGCGTCCATGCGGTTCCACCGATTCCGGGGACCGTGGGGCATTCTTGGAGGCGCGACTGACCCGAGGCTTTCGCGAAACTGAATCGACGCTTACGGATTAGGGTGAAACCCGCGCCGTGCGTTTCAGCTTGTAAGAAATCGGACCCTTGCTCGGGTTTGTCCTCAGCCCTGCTTGCCGCTGCGCAGCAGGGACGGGCGCTGGTCGGCGGCGGTCCATTGCGGGCCGTCGAACCATGCGTCGCCGCTCAAGTAGGCGCGCAGCATGGCGAGCCCGTCGAAGCCCCAGAACAGGCGCCCGTCGACCACGTAGGCCGGCGTGCCGAACACGCCCAGCTGCAGCGCCTCTTCGGTGTTGCGCTTGAGCAGGGCCTTGCTCTCGTCGCTGTTCGCGTCGCGCAGGGGCTCGAGCTGCGCGGTGAGCGCGGCAAGGCGGGCCGGGTCGCCCGCTTCCTCGCCGCCGCGCCACACATGGCGGAAGACGGTCTCCGCCACGAGCCGGCTGATGGTGCCGTCGTCGCCGGTCGACAGCGCGAGCCGCAGGTGCGCCAGCGGGTTGTAGGGATGCGAGGCGGGCATCTCGATCGGGATGCCGTGCGCGTGGCCCAGCCAGAGCACGTGGCGGTAGGTCCAGCTGCGCTTGGACGGAATCTCCGCCGGGCCGAGCTGGCCGTGCTGCTTGAGCAGCGCCCCCAGCAGCACCGGCTTGTAGGCCACGCTGTAGCTCAGCCCTTCGAGCGCCTCCGGCAGGTGCTCGAACGCAAGGTGCGCGTAGGGCGAGATGAAGTCGAGATAGAAGTCGATGTGCTTCATGCGGCGTGGTCTCCTGGGGCGCGCCAGATGCCGGCGAGCGCCCGCAACTCTATCGCGCGCCACACATGGCGCCGGGTCTCGTCTTCCATCTTGCTCCACCCCGCGATTTCGGGAATGGTGCGCAGGCAGCCTTCGCAGAAGCCGCTCAGGCGGTCCATGCGGCACACCGACGAGCAGGGCGAGGGCACGTCTTCGGCCATGGCCTGCACGGCCACGGCGCGCTCGGCCAGCGTCTGCGCCTCGCCGAAATTCACACCACGTCCGCCACCGGCGCGCCGGTGAGCTTCTCGAGGTCTTGCGGGCGCAGCTGGAACACCGCATGCGGGTGGCCTGCCGCGGCCCAGATTTCCTCGAAGCGGAACAGCTCGCGGTCGATCAGCACCACCGGCTTGGTCAGGTGGCCCACGGGCGACACCCCGCCGATGGTGAAGCCGGTGCGCGCCTTCACGAAGTCGGCGTCGGCACGGCCGGTCTTGCCGATCAGCGCATCGACCTTCTTCTCGTCCACGCGCTTGTCGCCGGAGGTGATGACCAGCACCGCCGCCTCGTCGCTCTTGCGGCGGAAGATGATGCTCTTGGCGATCTGGCCGACGGAAATGCCGAGCGCGTCGGCCGCCTGCTGCGCGGTGCGGCAGGCGTCATCGAGCATGCGTGGCGAATGGGGATGGCCGGCGTCCTGCAGCACGCGGGAAACGCGCTGGACGCCTTCGGGGAGGGAGTGGAGTTCGGAGCCGCACATGGGATTCGAATCTATCAGGCGCTTCGCTTGAAGAGGAACAGGAAGGCGCCCATGCTCATGAGCACGCCGCCGAAGACGCGGTTCTGCGCGCGCCGGGCACGCACGCTGCGCAGCACGCCCTGCAGCCGCGCGGCCAGCCAGGCGTAGCCGTGCATCACGGTCACGTCGACCATCACCGTCGTGGCCAGCAGCACCAGCAGCTGCAGCCACAGCGGGCGCGTTGGCTGGATGAACTGCGGCAGCACCGCGGCCATGAAGACGATGCCCTTGGGGTTGGTCACGTTGGTGAGAAAGCCGCGCAGCACGCGCTGCGGCGCCGTGAGGTCGGGCTCGCGCGCGGCCTCGCCGCCGTCTGCACTCGCCGCCGGCGCCACGGGCGCGCGCCACTGGCGCCAGCCCAGCCACAGCAGATAGCACGCGCCAACCACCTTGATCACCGTGAAAGCGGTGGCCGAGGCGGTGAGCACCGCGCCCACGCCGAGGCCGGCCACCAGCAGGATCACCGCCAGCCCCAGCTGCAGGCCGACGATGGTCGCGGTGGTGCGCCGCACGCCGTAGCTGAGGCCGTGGCTCATGCTGAGCACGGCGCCCGAACCGGGCGACACCGCGATGACGCAACTCGCCACCAGGAATGCGAGCCAGACATTCAGGTCCATGCTTCAACCCGCCCGCTTGGTGCGGATGGCCTTGGACGCGCGCGAGTTCGGCTCGCGGCCCAGTGCCTCGCTGATGTACACGCCCGCGTCGATCAGCCGGTCGAGGTCGATGCCGGTCTCGATGCCCATGCCGTGCAGCATGTAGACCACGTCCTCGGTCGCCACGTTGCCCGTCGCGCCCTTGGCGTAGGGACAGCCGCCCAGGCCGGCCGAGGACGACTGGAAGTTCCACACGCCCAGTTCGAGCGCCGCCAGCGTGTTGACCAGCGCCTGCCCGTAGGTGTCGTGGAAGTGCCCTGAAACGGCGTCGACATCGAAGTGCGCCAGCGTGGCTTCCATGGCCGCCTGCACCTTGCGCGGCGTGCCCACGCCGATGGTGTCGGCCACGTCCACGCGCTGCACGCCGATGCCCTTCATGAGCTGCGCGAGATAGCCGACCTTGGCCGGCGCGATCTCGCCCTCATAGGGGCAGCCCACGGTGCACGACATGGCGCCGCGCACGCGAATGCCCTTCTCGAGCGCAGCGGCCACCACGGGCGCGAAGCGCTCGATGCTCTCGGCGATCGAGCAGTTGATGTTCTTCTGGCTGAAGGCTTCGCTGGCGGCGCCGAACACCACGATCTCGTCGGGCCATTCTTCGCGCGGCGCGGCAATGGCGGCCTCGAAGCCCTTCATGTTCGGCGTGAGCACCGAGTAGCGCACGCCGGGCTGGCGGCGGATGCCGTGCATCACCTCGGCGTTGTCGGCCATCTGCGGCACCCACTTGGGCGACACGAAGCTGGTGACCTCGATCTCCTTCAGGCCCGCGTCCTGCAGGCGGTGCACGAGGCCGATCTTCACTTCGGCCGAGACCGGCTGCTTTTCGTTCTGCAGGCCGTCGCGCGGGCCGACGTCGACGATCTTGACTTGGGCGGGGAGTTTCATGGGATGTCTCTTGTATCGCGGGAGGATGGAAGACCGCCTGCGATTGTCCGACACCTGCAAATGCCCTGCTCGCCGCACGAGTCGCGGAAGGTAGCAATGCCTGCCTGCGGGGTTGCAAATGGTGCCAGCCGCGCGGCTCAGTACGACTTGGGCAGCCCCAGCGCCTTCTCGGCGATGAAGTTCAGGATCATCTGCGGGCTCACCGGCGCGATGCGCGGTATGTAGCTCTCGCGCAGCAGCCGCTCCACGTGGTATTCCTTGGCATAGCCCATGCCGCCGAGCGTGAGCACCGCGTTCTGGCAGGCGTCGTGCGCAGCCTCGGCCGCGAGGTACTTGGCGGCGTTGGCCTCGACGCCGCAGGGCTCTCCCGCGTCGTACAGCGTGGCGGCCTTGAGCATCATCAGGTCGGCCGCCTCCAGGTTGGCCCAGGCACGCGCCAGCGGATGCGCCACGCCCTGGTTCTGGCCGATGGGCCGGCCGAACACGACCCGCTCCTGCGCGTACTGCGAGGCGATGCGCAACGCCGCGCGGCCGATGCCGATGGCTTCCGCCGCGATGAGGATGCGCTCGGGGTTGAGCCCGTGCAGGATGTATTCGAAGCCCCTGCCCTCCTCGCCGATGCGGTCTGCCTCTGGCACCGCGAGCCCGTCGATGAAGAGCATGTTGGAGTCCACCGCCGCGCGGCCGAGCTTGTGGATCTCGCGCACCTCGACCTTGCTGCGGTCCAGCGGCGTGTAGAAGAGCGTGAGGCCCTGCGTGGGCTTCTTCACCTGGTCGAGCGGCGTGGTGCGCGTGAGGATCAGCATGCGGTCGGCCACCTGCGCGGTCGAGATCCAGATCTTGCGGCCGTGCAGCAGGTAGCCGCCATCGGGCTGGCGCACCGCCTGCGTCTTGAGGCTGGTGGTGTCGAGCCCCGCGTCGGGCTCGGTCACGGCGAAGCAGGCCTTCTCGGTGCCGGCGATGAGCGGCGGCAGGAAGCGCTGGCGCTGTTCCTCTGTGCCGAACACCACCACCGGGTTGAGCCCGAAGATGTTCATGTGCACCGACGACGCGCCCGACATGCCCGCGCCCGACGCACTGATGGCACGCATCATCAGCGCCGCCTCGGTGATGCCGAGGCCCGCGCCGCCCTGTGCCTCGGGCATGGCGATGCCGAGCCAGCCGCTCTCGGCCACGGCGCGGTGGAACTCGTGCGGGAACACGGCGCGGTCGTCATGGTCGCGCCAGTAATCGGCGGGGAAGTCTTCGCACAGGCGATCGATGGCCGCGACCAGCGAGCGCTGGTCATCGTTCAGGGAAAAATTCATTCGCTGTCTTTCGTTGGTTCCGGTTGCAGCGTGACGCCGCGCGCCAGCATGGCTTCGATGCTCTCGTCGTCGTAGCCCGCCTCGCGCAGCAGCTCCACGCTCTGCTCGCCGATGCGCGGCGCAAGGCGGCGTATGGCGGTGGGCGTGGCGCTGTAGCGGCCGACCGGCGCGAGGGTGCGGATGCGCCCTTCGCTCGGATGGTCGAACTCGGGATAGAAGCCCACGGCACGCAGGTGCGGGTCGTCGAGCAGGCTGTCGGTGCTGTGCAGGCGCGCGACCGGAATGTCGGCCGCCGCCAGCGCGGCGAACCATTCGTCGCTGGTGCGCGTGGCCATCACCTCGGCAACGAAGGCGTACACGGCGCCGATGTTCGCGGCGCGCGCGGTGTGCGTGCCGAACATGGGCGAGTCGCGCAGCTCGGGCCGGCCGATCACGTCGAAGAAGGCCTGCCAGTGCTTGTCGTTGTAGATCAGCACGCTGAGGTGCCCGTCCGAGGTCGCATAGGGCTTGCGGTGCGGCGCGAGCAGGCGCGCGTAGCCGGTGGGGCCGAGCGGCGGCTCGAAGCTGTGGCCGCCGAGGTGATCACCCATGACGAACTGCGAGAGCGCCTCGAACATCGGCACCTCCACCGCCTGGCCCTTGCCGGTGCGCTGCGCATGCAGCACGGCGGCCAGCAATGCGATGGCCGCCTGCAGACCCACGGCGCGGTCGGCCAGCGTGACGGGCGCGTAGCGCGGCTCGCCGCCGCTTTGCTGCGCGAACAGCGAGGCGATGCCGGCCGCGCCTTGAATCAGGTCGTCGTACGCGGGCTTGCCCGCGTAGGGACCCTGCTCGCCGTAGCCGAAGGCGCCGAGGTAGACGATCTTGGGGTTGGCCGCCGCCACGGCTTCGTAGCCGAGCCCCAGTCGCGCCATCGCCTGCGGTCGCGTGTTGTAGATCAGCGCATCGCAGCCCGCCGCCAGCTTCAAGCAGGCCTCGCGGCCCTCGGGCTGCTTGAGGTCGAGCACGATGGAGCGCTTGTTGCGGTTGAGGTGCATCGCCATCGCGCCCATGCCCGCATGGCGCATCGGACCCACGGCGCGCAGGTTGTCGCCGCCGGGCGGCTCGACCTTGACGATGTCGGCGCCGAGGTCGCCGAGCGTCTGGGTGGCGTAAGGGCCCATCACCACGGCCGTGAGGTCGAGGATGCGGATGCCTTGGAGAGGTCCGGATGTACTCATGTCTTTGCGTTGGCTCCTTCCCCCTCTGGGGCGAGGGAGAAATTCAGTTCGCTCATTCGGGTTGAATGCCGGCGGCCTGGATCAGCTTCTTCCACTTCGCCAATTCAGATACCGTGAACGCCCCCAGCTCCTCCGGCGTGCTGCCGAAGGCATCGAAGCCCAGCTTCGCCACGCGCTCGCGGAAGACCGCTCCGTTCGCCATGTCCGACAGCACCTTGTTGAGCTTCAGCACAATGTCGCGCGGCGTGCCGGCCGGTGCGAACACGCCGTTCCACGAGGTGATGTCGAAGCCTTTCAGCTCCGGCGTGTCGGCCAGCGGCGGCAGCTCGGGAAAGAGCTTGGTGCGCTCCTGCGTGGTGACGGCAATCGCGCGCATCTTGCCGGCCTTCACCGTTGCCAGCCCCGCGGCGAGGTCGACCACCATCATCGACACCTGCCCGCCGATCAGGTCGGCAATCGCGGGCGGCGTGCTCTTGTAGGGCACGTGCAGCATCGGCACGCCGCTCATGCGCGACAGCGTGGCGCCGCTCACGATGCCGGTGCTGTTGCCGCTCGCGTAAGTCAGCTTGCCGGGATGCGCGCGGCCCCAGGCCAGCAGCTCGGCCACGCTCTTCACGGGCAGGTCGTTGTTCACCACCAGCATGAACGGCAGGTTGCCCATGCGGCTGACGGGCGCGAAGTCTTTCACCGGGTCGTAGGGCAGCGACTTCATCAGGCTCGGGTTGGCCGAGTGCGTGGTGTTGGTGGTCATGAACAGGGTGTAGCCATCGGGCGCCGCCTTGGCGACGTACTCGGCCGCGATGACGCCGTTTGCGCCCGCCCTGTTGTCGACGATGACCGAGCCCTTGAGCGCATCGCCGAGCATCTGCCCGGCGATGCGGGCCACAGCGTCGGTGCCGCTGCCGGCCGCGAAGGGCACGACGATGCGTATCGGCTGCTTCGGGTAGCCGCCGTCCTGGGCGAAGGCCCAGGGCGCCGCACTGGCCAGGCCCGTGGCGGCACCGATGGAAATGAAACGGCGGCGGCTTGCCACCACGACCGATTTCTCGGTCGCGTTCTTCGTTGTCTGCATTTGCTTGTCTCCGGGTTGTTGTCGCTTCAGGGCCGGATCACGCGCTCCGGCGATTCCTCGTACGGCGGGCTGTAGATCACCAGCACGCGCACCGGCTCGTCGCTCACCACCGTGAAGGTGTGCATCGCGTCGGCCGGGAAAAAGCAGCTGTCTCCAGGGTGCAGCTCCTGCCGCTGTCCGCCCACCTCGGCGACCGCGCGGCCTTCGAGCATGTAGCAGACCTGCTCGATGCCAGGGTGCGCATGCGGCAGCGCGCCCTTGCCCTTCTGGATGTGGCCGACCAGCACCTCGAGCTGCTTCGCGCCCACCGTCTCGGGGCCGATCAGCCGCTTGTTCAGCGTGCCGGTGTGGTTGGCGGGGTGGTAGCCGGCGATGTCGGCTTCCCGGACGAAGTAGCGGGCTGTGGAGGTGGTCATCGGGGGTTCTCGGTCTTGGGTTCGATGGCGAGGCAGGCGGAGCGCAGCATCGCGGCGATGTCTTCGATGCGCGGCTCCATGCGGTAGCGCGGGCCCGCGACCGAGATGGCGTAGGCCTCGCCGCCGATGCGCAGCGGCCAGGCCAGGCCGATCAGGTCGGGAATGCTTTCGCCGAGGTTGCCGTACCAGCCGCGCGCGGCGCCGCGCTGCAGCTCGGCTTCGATGGCTTCGGCGGTGGTGCGCGTGGCTTCGGTCAGCGGCGCGAGCGCCATGCCGTCCAGCATCTTGCGGCGCGCCTCGGGTTCGAGCGTGGACAGCAGCGCGCGGCCCAGCGAGTTGGCATAGGCCGGGCGCGTTTCACCCGACTCGGCGGAATAGCGGATGGCTTGCGGTGCGCTCAGCACCTCCAGGTACACCACCTGGCCCGCGTCGCGGAATTTTCCGAAGACCACCGTCTCGCGCGCCGCGTCGCGCAGTTCTTCCAGCGTGGCTTTCACCCGGTCGAGCACCGGGTCGTGGGCGGCGATGACCTGCGCCATCGCCAGCAGCCGGCCGGTCGGGTAGTAGCCCTGGCGGCGGCCGGTTTCATACATGTAGCCCTGCTCTTCGAGGGTACGGATCAGCCCCAGGCAGCTGGACACCGGCATGTCGAGCAGCCGTGCCATTTCCGAAAGCGCCAGCGGCTGCTTCTCCCGCGCGAACAGCTCGACGATCTCGATCACTCGAAACGCAGTTTTCACAGTCATGAAAAGATTTTCATGCTTGTGAAAAACTCGCGCTTCAGGGTTTCCCCTGCCCGCGCCGAATTGCGCCAGCGCCGGAAGCGGTGGCGCCCGCCTTCAGTAGCCGCGCGCCGGATCGACCACGCCGGCGATCGGCAGGCCCTGCTCCATCGCGCGGATCTTCCCGGCGATCTGGGCGATCGACTCCTCGCGCAGCGTGCGCGCCGAGCCGTGCGGCGTCACGGTGATCTTCGGATGGCGCCAGAAGGCATGGTCCGAGGGCAGCGGCTCGACCTGGAACACGTCGAGCGTGGCGCCCGCGAGCTCGCCTGCATCGAGCATCGGGATCAGGTCGTCTTCCACCAGGTGGCCGCCGCGCGCGATGCTGATCAGGTAGCCCCCGGGCTTGAGCCTGCCGAGCGTCTTGCGGTTGAGGATGCCGCGCGTGGCCTCGGTCAGCGGCAGCAGGTTGACCAGCACGCGCGTGGACGACAGGAACTCGTCGAACTGCGCCTCGCCGCTGAACACCTGCACGCCGTCGATGTCCTTCGGCGAGCGGCTCCAGCCTAGCACCGGGAATTCGAACTGCGCCACGGCCCTGACCACGCGCTCGCCGAGCACGCCCAGGCCCATGATGCCGACCGGGAAGTCGCGCCGCAGCTTCGGCTTGCGATAGCTCCACTTGCCCTCGCGCGCATCGGCCTCGTAGGCGTCGAACTCGCGGAAGTGGCGAATGAGCGTGTGGCACACGTACTCGGCCATCTGCACCGACATGCCCGCGTCGTCGAGCCGCACGATGCGCGTGTGCGCCGGCACCTTGAGCTTGAGCAGCGCATCGACGCCCGCGCCGATGTTGAAGATGCCGCGCAGCTTCGGCTGCTCGTCGATGAGCTCCTGCGGCGGCGCCCACACCACGGCATGGTCGGCCTGCGGCGCGCCGGGCTTCCAGGGCTCGATGACGGCATCGGGGAGTTCGGCCTTGAGGCCTTCGATCCAGGGGTCTGGGCGGTTGTCGGTGAGGTAGACGGTGATTCGCATGGGCCCGAATCTTAGTGAAGCCGCTGACGCGGCGCGCACGGATGGCTATGCTCGAACGCCCAACTTCATCAGGAGACAGACACCCATGATCAAAGTCAGCGTGATGTACCCCCACACCCCCGGCGCGCGGTTCGACCACGACTACTACCGCGACAAGCACATGCCGCTGCTCAAGGCCCGCATGGGCGACGCCTGCCTCTCGTACACCATCGACAAAGGCCTGGCCGGCGGCGCACCGGGCTCCGCGCCCACCTACGTCGGCATGTGCCACGTGTTCAGCGAATCCGTCGAAGCCTTCCAGAAGGCCTTCGGCCCGCACATGAAGGAGATCATGGGCGACGTGAAGAACTACACCGACATCGCGCCGGTGATGCAGATCAGCGAAGTGGTGGTGGGCTGACGCGAGTCAGGCCAGCCATGCGCGTGGCGTGTCGGTCTTCAAGTCGGCACCCGCATCAAGTCTTTGGGAATACGAGCAACCAGCCCGATGCCGGGGTCATGCGCCCGAGCAGGATCGCCCAGTTGCGTGGGGTCCACGCTCCAGAGGCGCGCAAGCGCCGCTACATGCTCTTCGCCAGGGATGGCACTGGCTTTGCCTTGCCGGGCTTGGACAATGGACTCGCGCGGCGGCACACCCGACGCCACGAGGGCATCCTGCCGCGCGCTCTCTGCCCCGGCGAGCTCAAAGATCCGATCTGTGGCGTCCGACACGGACAGGCCGTCGAGCCGAGGGAACCCCAGCGTCGCCTCCTCCGGCGATTGCCTGCCGATGTTTGCGTAGACGCCGCCATCTCCATAGCCGAAGACCCGTTCCGACGCGCCGCGCACTGCACGCGCCCAAGCAACGAATCCGACGACACGATAGCTTCCGAAGAACTGCACCTCTTCGAACCGGCTCTTCAGACGTTCAAAGATCACGTCGAAGGCCCGTCCGATTCCGCAATGGTCACCATCTTCGGTGTTGATGGGATACGGCAAGGAAGTACCCACCAGAAGAACCCACCCATCGGTCACTGGAGATGCGAAGACCCATTTCGCGGCGTCGTCAGAAGCCGACCATCGGTATGCCGCCGCCATGCCGGAGGCCCAGTTGGCCGGCGCCTTCGCATGAAGGCCAAGCGCCTCGAGCACGACCTCGGGGCTGGATGCCCGAACGGCGAACCAGTTGACCTTGTAGCCGAAGGGCTGTGGCAGATCCGGCGTCGGATCGAAGTGCGGTTCGATCTCTTCGGGCGGAGCCGCTGTCGACCCGCCCTTCGACAAGCCCGTTGACGGCATCGTCCCAGACTCGGCATCGCCCAAGCCGGTCTCCTCATCCGTCGCCTTGCCAATGCCAAGACCTGCGAGAAACTTTCGAAATCGTCCCATGCACCCCTCTCGTCGTCGCCAACTTCCAGGGCGCCAGTCTCTCACGCCACCTTGATCCGCCGGCGGCGCCACAGCACCCGCACCAGCCACCCCAGCGGCAGCACCACCAGCACCAGCCACGGCAGCACCGCCGCGATGAAGGTGATGAGCGCGCCCACGCTCTCCGCCAGCACCGAGCCCGCGTTGCGCAGCGCCTGCCGCATCGGGCTGTAGCCGTCGCCGTTGCTCACCAGCGCGCGCTTGGGCGTGAACTGGATCTGGATGTGCTGCTTGCTGGTTTCCTGCGCCAGCACCTTGCGCTGCGTGGCGATGGCGTCGAGCTCGGCCTGGGTGTCCGACAGCGTGCGCTGGATCGCCAGCAGGTCGGCCATGGTGCGTTTGGTGACGGTGTCGCGCAGCATGACGCGCAGGCTGTCGCGGAACTCGGTGCGGTTCTTGATGCGGGCCTCGACGTCGATCACTTCGGCGGTCTTGTCCTCGCTGGTGGTGGTGTGCGAAACCACGTTCGCCACGCCGGCCAGGCCGCCGAGCAGCTTCTCGACATCGGCGGGCTCCACGCGCATCTCGAGCATGGCGTTGCCGGGCTGCTGCGGCGTCTCTCTCAGCAGCGAGGACGACAGCAGCTCGCACTTGAGCGTGCCGCACAGGTCGCGCACCTTGCCCCATGCGTCGGCCAGTTGCTCCGCCGGCACCTCGACGTTCAAGTCCTGCCGCACGGCGAGGAAGCGCTGCAGCGGCGAATCCTGCGCCGACGACGCCTCGGCCGCCGACGGCTCCGCGGCCGTGTCGGCCATGCGCGAGCGCGACTCCTTCATCGCCACGCCACCGCCGTAGCCGGCGGCGGCCTGCATGGGTGCGGGCGGAGGCGCCGGCCGGGCGAGCGAGTCGTCATGCCCGTTGTTGCGGCCGCAGCCGGCCAGCGACAGGGCGGCAGCCAAGGCCAGCAGGGCGAGCCCCGAGCGATGGCGGGCGAAGAAGAAAGAAGCGAAGGGCCTGCGAGCGGTCATGAAAATCCCTTTGAAAGAATGACTACCGCAGCTGATACGGGCCAGCGCCCGGAACGGGGTTAAACCGTTGCGGCGGCCATTCGCAACAATTCGTCGCCTTCGGCCACCTGCTCGCCGGGGGCGAACATCAGTTCCTCCACGGTGCCGTCGGCGGGTGCCGCGATGGTGTGCTCCATTTTCATCGCTTCCATCACCGCGAGCGGCTGGCCGCGGCTGACCTTGTCGCCGGCCTTGACGGCGAACGACACCACCTTGCCCGGCATGGGCGCGGTGAGCCGGCCGCCTTCGGCCTGGGCGTCGCCAGCGTGGGCGAGGCGGTCGATGGTGGTGATCTTCGTCGCGCCCTTCGATGCGAAGACGTGGGCCGTGGCGCCGTCGAGATGCACGTCGAGCGTCTGGCGCATGCCGGCGAACTCGACCTCGAATTCGCCCGACGGGAACTGGCCGATCACCAGCGGACCCTCGGTGCCGCCGGCTTCCAGCCACAGGCCGCCGTCGCGCTTGTAGGTGAGCACGGCGGCCTGCTCCGCACCGCGGAACTCGAAGTCGAAATGACGCCGGTATTCGCCCAGCGAGCGCCAGCCGTCGCGGCGGGCAAAGGGGTCGGGCATCTTGCCGGGCCATTCGGTGACCAGCGTTCGCGTGATGGCGGCGGCGGCGGCCAGCGGCAGGCCCAGCGTCTCGCGGTCGAACAGCACCGCGCGCTCGCGCTCGATCAGCGCGGTGTCGAGGTTGGCCCTGGAGAACGATTCGGTCGCTAGGATGCCGCGCAGGAACTGCACGTTGGTCTGCACGCCCACGATCTGCACCTGCGCCAGCGCGGCGTCGAGCCGCGCCAGTGCTTCGTCGCGCGTGGCGCCGTGCACGATGAGCTTGGCGATCATCGAGTCGTAGAACGGCGAGATCTCGCCGCCCTCGCGCACGCCATCGTCGATGCGCACCCCGGCGCTCGCGCCGGTCAGTGCCATGCGTTGGAACGCCATCGCCTGAGGCTTGCGGTACACACGCAGGGTGCCGGTGGCGGGCAGGAAGTTGTTGTCGGGGTTCTCGGCGCAGATGCGCGCCTCGATGGCGTGGCCGTGGATCTTCAGGTCGGCCTGCTTGGCGGGCAATGCCTCGCCCGAGGCCACGCGCAGTTGCCATTCGACGAGGTCGAGGCCGGTGATGGCTTCGGTCACAGGGTGCTCGACCTGCAGGCGCGTATTCATCTCCATGAAGAAGAAGTTCATCTCCCCGCCTTCGCGCTGCTCGACGATGAACTCAACGGTTCCGGCGCCCACGTAATTCACGGCGCGCGCGGCCGCCACGGCGGCATCGCCCATCTGCTTGCGCATGGCCTCGGTCATGCCGGGCGCGGGCGCTTCTTCCAGCACCTTCTGGTGGCGGCGCTGCACCGAGCAGTCGCGCTCGAACAGGTAGACGTAGTTGCCGTGCGTGTCGCCGAACACCTGGATCTCGATGTGGCGCGGGCGCTGCACGTATTTCTCGATCAGCACCGCGTCGTCGCCGAAGCTGTTGATGGCTTCGCGCTGGCACGATGCGAGCGCGGCAGCGAAGTCCTCCGCCTTGTCGACCGCGCGCATGCCCTTGCCGCCGCCGCCCGCGCTCGCCTTGATGAGCACCGGGTAGCCGATGCGGTCGGCCTCGCGCTGCAGCAGTTGCGGGTCCTGGTCGTGGCCGTGGTAGCCGGGCACCAGCGGCACGCCGGCTTTCTCCATCAGTTGCTTCGATTCGGCCTTCAGTCCCATGGCCTTGATGGCCGAGGGCGGCGGGCCGATGAAGACCAGGCCGGCGTCGGCGCAGGCCTGCGCGAACTCTTCGTTCTCGCTCAGGAAGCCGTAGCCCGGGTGCACCGCCTCGGCGCCCGTGGCCTTGGCGGCCTCGAGGATCTTCTCCCAGCGCAGGTAGCTGTCTTTAGGGGCGCTGCCGCCGAGGTGCACCGACTCGTCGCAGGCACGCACGTGGTTGGCATGCGCGTCGGCATCGGAATACACGGCGACCGTGCGAATGGCCATGCGGCGCGCAGTTGCCGCGACGCGGCAGGCGATCTCGCCACGGTTCGCAATGAGGATCTTCTTAAACATTCGGAGTGTCTCCCGGAGGATTCTTTTTCAGTTGAAACGCGGGCACCACGCCCGGATCGGGTCGGCCGCTGAAGATGCGGGCCACGCGGGCGAACAGCGCCTTGAGGAAACGCCAGCTCTTGCGGATGAGCCACACGCTCAGCACAAGCACCAGCACGAACAGCACGAGAAAGACGAAAGGGTGCGCCACCGCCAGCCACAGCCCGGCAGGCACCATGGAGTCCTCGACCAGCGAGGCGCCCACGTTCGAGAACGGCTCGGGCGAGGTGTTGATGGCCGCGCGCGTGGTGGCCTTGGCCGCGTGCGCCGTGGCAGCGAAGCCGCCGCCCAGCAGCGCCGCGACGATGGCCATCACGCCGTGGTCGGTGCCGAACACGCTGGCAGCGAGCGCGGCACCGGCCGGGATGCGGATGGCGGTGTGCACCACGTCCCACAGCGAATCGAGGCCGGGAATCTTGTCGGCGAAGAATTCGATGAACACCATGAAGCCGCTGGCCGCGATGACCACCGGGTGCGCCAGCAACTGCAGGCCGCTGGGTAGCGGAACCCAGCCGAAGTAGCCGACGATGCCCGTCAGCAGCACGACCAGGTAGAGCCGCACGCCGCTGGCCCAGCCGATGGCGGCTGCCAGTGCGATGAGCTGGGGCATGTCGAGGCTGGTGTTCATGGCGGCGGCTCTCTATCAGTCGAATTCGATGGTGCCGGCTTCCATGGAAGCCACGAGGTCCGCGAGCCATGCCTCGACCGACGCATGTTCGACGGGGCGGTCTTCGTCGGCTTTCCAGAAGGCGACGAGCTGCCCCGGCTGCCCGCCGCCCTCGGCATCGATGTCGACGCACAGGTAGCTGCCGCCGCCGTTCGACAGAAACGGCACCCAGCCGCGCCGCCAGGTGGCGGGGTCTTCGAAGTCGGTGCCGATCATGTCGTCGAGCATCTCCTTGGTGTCGGCGATGTCCTCGAGCGCGCTGAACATGCGGTTGCCCTGCAGGCTGTCGAAGCTGCTGTCCGGCTGGCCGTTGCGCCAGCGGTAGAGCGCACGAAAAGCCTCCGGCAGCTGCAGCGAGAACTTCGCTTCGAATGCGTCGAGGCCGGCATCGCTCACGCCGGGCTGCAGCACCGCGTGGTAGTCCGCGCGATGCGCGGCCAGCCACGCATCCATGCGTTCGACGAGTGCGTCGTGCGCCATGGTGCTCAGGCCTTGCCCGTTTCCAGCCACGAGGGCTTGCGCTTCTGCAGGAAGGCCTGCACGCCCTCGCGGCCTTCGTCGCTCGCGCGGATGTCGGCGATGCCCTCGACGGTCTTCGCGATCAGCGCATCGTCGATCTCTCGGCCGTCCACGTCGGCGATCAGCTGCTTGCAGGCGCGCACGGCCGCAGGGCTGGCGCCGGTCAGCGCCTTCAGCAGTTCGTCCACCTTGGCATCGAGCGCGTCGGCGGCCACCACTTCATGCACGAAGCCGATGCGGTGCGCCTCGGCGGCGGTGAAGCGCTCGGCCGTGAGGAAGTAGCGCTGCGAGGCACGCGTGCCCATCGCGCGCAGCACATACGGGCTGATGGTCGCGGGCACCAGGCCGATCTTCACCTCGCTCAGGCAGTACCAGGCGGTGTCCACGCTCACCGCCATGTCGCATGCGGCGACCAGCCCCATGCCGCCCGCGTACACGTCGCCCTGCACGCGCGCGATGGTGGGCTTGGGGCACTCGGCAATCGTGCGCAGCATGGCGGCCAGCTTGCCCGCGTCGGCGATGTTCTCGTCGCGCGTGTAGTCGGCCATGCGGCGCATCCAGTTGAGGTTCGCGCCCGCGCAGAAGGCCGGGCCGTTGGCGCCGAGCACGATGGCCTTGACCTGCGGCAATGCGCCGGCCTCGGTGAAGGCCTGCGTCAGCTCGGCGATGACGACGTCGTCGAAGGCGTTGCGCGCGTCGGGCTGGTCGAGCCAGATGCGGGCGATGGCGCCGTCGATGCGCAGTTGCAGTTTGGTGTATTCGCTCATGTCTCTTGTCGTTTGTTCATTGAAGGCGCTGTGGCAACCCCAGCTTCGCAAGGAACTGATCCACCATCGGCACCCAGATGGCCGCGTTGTCCCGCCCTTCGAAGAAGGCGTGGCCGTCGTCGCCGTAGGGCGGCACGGCCTCGAAGCGCACGTCCACGCCCCTGGCCTTGTAGGCGTCCAGCAGCCGGCTCGCCAATGCGGGGCCGAAGAAATGGTCGTTCTGCGAATAGACCCACAGCATCGGCACCTTCGTGGTCGAGGCATAGCGGCCGAAGGCGTCCACCAGGCCGGCCTCGTTGCACACGTCGTCCGGTCCGCGCGAGCCGCGTCCGCCCGCGAAATTGATGGTGCCGATCACGCCGGCCGGGTTCAGGCTCGACAGTGCCAGCACGCCGAAGCCGCCGGCCGACTTGCCCAGCAGCACGATGCGCTGCGCGTCGGCATACGGCAGCGCGCGGGCGTAGTCGAGCGCGGCGCCGATGTCCTTGGCGCTCTCCAGGCCGGCGCGCACGTAGTCGGGGTTGCTGCAGCTGAAGTAGTTCTCGGCCCACGGCCCGTCGGACTTGCCGTAGCCGCGGCGCATCGGGTTGATGACCAGGAAGCCGTGGCGCGCGAACATCTGGGCCTGCCGTGCATAGCGGTCCTGCATCTTCGCGAAGTCGGAAGGCGAACGCGGCGTGCCGTGGTTGATCACCAGCACCGGAAACGGCCCGTCGCCCTCGGGCTTGTATTCGGTGGCCGCGAGCTTGACGTGCGACTCGCCGAAGAAGCCCTTGACGGTCATCGGAATCTCGACGTCGCGGCGCGCCACGTCCTGGGCCTGCGCGCCGAGCGCGCAGCACAACAGTGCGGTGGCAATGAACGCGAGCTTGCGCAACGTCATGAAGGATTCCTCGGGCGCCTCTTACATCCGGAAGATGCCGAACTTCGGCTCGGGCACCGGCGCGTTGCGCGCGGCCGCCAGGCCCAGTGCCAGCACGCGGCGCGTGTCCGCCGGATCGATGATGCCGTCGTCCCACAGACGCGCGGTGGCGTAGTAGGGGTGGCCCTGGTCCTCGTACTGCTGGCGGATAGGCGCCTTGAAGGCCTCTTCCTCTTCCTTGCTCCAGCTGCCGCCCTTGAGCTCGATGCCGTCGCGCTTCACGGTGGCCAGCACGCTCGCGGCCTGCTCGCCGCCCATCACGCTGATGCGCGCGTTGGGCCACATCCAGAGGAAGCGAGGGCTGTATGCGCGGCCGCACATGCCGTAGTTGCCGGCGCCGAAGCTGCCGCCGATGATGATGGTGAACTTGGGCACGTTGGCGGTGGCCACGGCCGTCACCATCTTGGCGCCGTGGCGCGCGATGCCTTCGTTCTCGTACTTGCGGCCCACCATGAAGCCGGTGATGTTCTGCAGGAACACCAGCGGGATCTTGCGGTGGCAGCACAGCTCGATGAAGTGCGCGCCCTTCTGCGCCGACTCGCTGAACAAGATGCCGTTGTTCGCGATGATGCCCACCGGCATCCCCTCGATCTCCGCAAAGCCGCAGACCAGCGTGGCACCGAAGCGCGCCTTGAACTCGTGGAACTCACTGCCGTCGACGATGCGCGCGATGATCTCCCGCACGTCGAAGGGCTTGCGCGTGTCGGTGGGGATCACGCCGTACAGCTCCTCGCGCGGGAACTCGGGGGCGCGCACCGCCTTGCCGTCCGCAGCCTCGGCGCCCGCATTCTTCGCATTGAGGTTGGCCACCGCCGTGCGCGCAAGCGCCAGCGCATGCAGGTCGTTCTGCGCGAGGTGGTCGACCACGCCCGACAGGCGCGTGTGCACGTCGCCGCCGCCCAGGTCTTCGGCCGTGACCACTTCGCCCGTGGCCGCCTTTACCAGCGGCGGGCCGCCCAGGAAGATGGTGCCCTGGTTCTTCACGATGATCGACTCGTCGCTCATGGCCGGCACATACGCGCCGCCGGCCGTGCATGAGCCCATGACCACCGCGATCTGCGGGATGCCCTGGGCGCTCATGTTGGCCTGGTTGTAGAAGATGCGGCCGAAGTGGTCGCGGTCGGGAAACACCTCGTCCTGGTTCGGCAGGTTGGCGCCGCCCGAGTCGACCAGATAGATGCAGGGCAGGCGGTTCTGCTCGGCGATTTCTTGCGCGCGCAGGTGCTTCTTCACCGTCATCGGGTAGTAGGTGCCGCCCTTCACCGTGGCGTCGTTGCAGACGATCATGCAGTCGACGCCGTTCACCCGGCCGATGCCCGCGATGATGCCCGCGCCCGGTGCCGACTCGGCCCCCTTGGCGTCGAGGTACATCGCATGCGCGGCCAGCGGCGCGATTTCGAGGAAGGGCGTGCCCGGGTCGAGCAGTTCCGCCACGCGGTCGCGCGGCAGCAGCTTGCCGCGCGCGGTGTGCTTGGCGCGCGCGGCCTCGCCGCCGCCCTGCTCCACTTTGGCGAACTGCTGGCGCAAGTCGTCGACCAGCGCGCGCATGGCGGCTGCATTGGCCTGGAAGTCGGCCGAGCGGGCGTTCAGTTTGGTTTCGAGTTTGCTCATGCGGTTTTTTCTTGGCTGAGGCCGAGTTGCTCTGTCATGGCTTCGCGGATCTTGAATTTCTGGATCTTGCCGGTGACGGTCATCGGGAATTCGGTAACGAAATGGATGTACCTGGGCACCTTGTAGTGCGCGATCTGGCCCTTGCAGAAGTCGCGGATCTCCTCGTCGGTGGCGCTCTGGCCGGGCTTGACGATGATCCACGCGCACAGCTCTTCGCCGTAGTTCCTGTCGGGCAGGCCGACCACCTGGACGTCCTGCACCTTGGGGTGGCGGTAGAGGAACTCCTCGATCTCGCGCGGGTAGATGTTCTCGCCGCCGCGGATCACCAGGTCCTTGATGCGCCCGACGATGTTGACGTAGCCCTCGGCGTCCATGGTGGCGAGGTCGCCGGTGTGCATCCAGTGTTCGGGGTCGATGGCTTCGCGCGTCCTGGGCTCGTCGTCCCAGTAGCCGTGCATCACCGAGTAGCCGCGCGTGCACAGCTCGCCCGACTGTCCGGGCGGCATGATCGCGCCGGTCTCGGGGTCGACGATCTTCACCTCGAGGTGCGGCTGCACCGTGCCCACGGTGGACACGCGGCGGTCCAGCGGCGTGTCGGTGCTGCTCTGGCAGCTCACGGGGCTGGTCTCGGTCATGCCGTAGGCGATGGTGATCTCGCTCAGATGCATCTGGCTGACCACGCGCTTCATCACCTCGATGGGGCACGGCGAGCCTGCCATGATGCCGGTGCGCAGCGTGGAGAGGTCGAACTCCTTGAAGCGCGGATGGTCGAGCTCGGCGATGAACATGGTGGGCACGCCATGCAGGCCGGTGCACTTCTCGGCCTGCACCGTCTCGAGCACGGTGAGCGGATCGAACCCGTCGTTCGGGTACACGATGGCCGAGCCGTGCGTGAGGCAGGCCAGGTTGCCCAGCACCATGCCGAAGCAGTGGTACAGCGGCACCGGAATGCACAGCTTGTCGACGGGCGACAGCTTCATGCATTCGCCGATGAAGAAGCCGTTGTTCAGGATGTTGCGGTGCGTGAGCGTCGCGCCCTTGGGAAAACCGGTGGTGCCGCTGGTGAACTGGATGTTGATCGGGTCGGTGGCCTTCAGCGTCTTCTGGATCTGCGCGATGCGCGGATCGGCCGCATCGCCGCTGGCGAGCAGTTGGCTGAAGCGCCGCATGCCGGGCTGTTCGTCGCCCTGGCCGGGCCTGTCGATCCAGAAGATGTGCTGCAGCAGCGGCAGGCGCGCGGGGCCCAGCTCGCGCAGCATGCCCAGGTAGTCGCTGGTCTTGAACTGCGCCATCGTCACCAGCGCCTTGCAGCCGACCTTGTTGAGCGCGTACTCGAGCTCCGATGTGCGGTAGGCGGGGTTGATGTTGACGAGGATCAGGCCGACCTTGGCGGTGGCGATCTGCATCAGCACCCACGGCACGTTGTTGTGCGACCAGATGCCGACGCGGTCGCCGGTCTTCAGCCCCAGGCCCAGCAGCGCGCTGGCGAGCCTGTTGGATTCGGCCTGCAGTTCGCGGTAGGTGAAGCGCTGGCCTTCGTGGCGGCTGATGAGCGCTTCGCGGTCGGGCTGCCTGTCGACCATGTCGTCGAAGAAGTCGCCGATGGGTTGTTCGATGAGGGGGACGTCGGTGGCGCCCTTGCCGTAGCTCTCGGTCAGTGCTGCAGTCATGTTCATTTCCTTCCTTGTCTCCTTGTCTTGCTCCTTCCCCCTCTGGGGGAAGGCTGGGATGGGGGCAAGCGGCGCTTGTTCAGCCTCAGGCCTCATCGAACGCCGCTTGCCCCCACCCCTGCCCTCCCCCGGAAGGGGAGGGAGAAAAACAGCCTATGCCGTTTCAGCGAAAAGCTCGCGACCGATCAGCATGCGCCGGATCTCGCTCGTGCCCGCGCCGATCTCGTAGAGCTTCGCATCGCGCCACAGCCGCTCCACCGGGAACTCCTTCGTGTAGCCCACGCCGCCCAGCGCCTGGATCGCCTCGCCGGCCATCCACGTCGCCTTCTCGGCCGAGTACAGGATGGCGCCGGCCGCGTCCTTGCGGAAGGTGCGCGCATGGTCGTTGCGGTCGCAGGCCTTGCCAACGGCGTACACATAGGCACGCGTGGCCTGCCAGGTCGAATACATGTCCGCCAGCTTGCCCTGCATCAGCTGGAACTCGCCGATGCTCTGGCCGAACTGCTTGCGGTCGTGAATGAAGGGCAGCACCGCGTCCATGCAGGCGGCCATGATGCCCAGCGGGCCGCCCGAGAGCACCGCGCGCTCGTAGTCGAGGCCGCTCATCAGCACCTTGGCGCCCATGCCTTCGCCGCCCAGCACGTTCTCTTCGGGCACTTCGCAGTTGTCGAAGAAAAGCGGGAAGGTGTTGGAGCCGCGCATGCCGAGCTTGTCGAGCTTGTTGCCGGCCGAGAAGCCCTTGAAGCCCTTCTCGACGATGAAGGCCGTCATGCCGCGCGCGCCCATCTCGGGTTCGGTCTTGGCGTAGATGACCAGCGTGTCGGCGTCGCCGCCGTTGGTGATCCACATCTTGCCGCCGTTGAGCACGTAGTAGCCGTTCTTCTTCTCGGCCTTGAGCTTCATGCTCACCACGTCGGAGCCGGCATTGGGCTCGCTCATGGCCAGCGCGCCCACGTGTTCGCCGCTCACCAGCTTGGGCAGGTATTTCTTCTTCTGCGCATCGCTGCCGTTGCGGTGGATCTGGTTCACGCACAGGTTGGAGTGCGCGCCGTAAGAAAGGCCTACCGAGGCCGAGGCGCGCGAGACTTCTTCCATCGCCACGATGTGGGCCAGGTAGCCCAGCTCGGTTCCGCCGAACTCTTCCTTCACCGTCATGCCGTGCAGGCCGAGGTCGCCGAGCTTCTTCCAGAGGTCGTGCGGGAACAGGTTGTCGCGGTCGATGTCGGCGGCGCGGGGGGCGATCTCGTTGGCGGCGAAGTCCTGGATCGCGCTGCGCAGCGAGTCGATGGTCTCGCCCAGGTCGAAGTTCAGGCCGGGATCGTGCATGTGTCTTGTCTCCTCTGAAGGGGTCGGCGCGCAGTGCTACCCGCGCTGGATGGCGCTTGAAAGATCGCAGCTTACGCCTGGGCACGCCTCAATTGGCGCCACAATGGTTGCAAATTGCGCCACGACCGATCCGCAAAGCCATGTCGTCCCCGTCCTTCCTCAGACCCGCCCGCGCCGTCACGCCGATGGCCTTCGTGAGAGCCATCGTGCAGGGCTACGAGCGCTACGGCATGGACCCGGCCGAGGCCCTGAAGGCGGCACAGATCACGCCGCGCGAGCTGGCCCGGCCGGGCGCGCGGGTGACGGCCGCGCAGTTCGAGGCGCTGTCGGAACACGCCATGCAGGAGCTGGACGACGAGGCCCTGGGCTGGTTCGCGCGGCGCCTGCCCTGGGGCAGCTACGGCATGCTGTGCCGCGCCTCGCTCACCTCGCCCGACCTGGGCGTGGCCATCAAGCGCTGGTGCCGCCACCACCGCCTGCTGACCGAGGACATCGGCCTGGCGCTGGATGTGGCGGGCGGCGTGGCCACCCTGCGAATCACAGAGAACCGCCCGCTGAACGAGGCCTTCCGCGAGTTCTGCCTGGTGACGAGCCTGCGCTTCATGCACGGCTACATGTGCTGGGCGATCGATTCGCGCATCTCGCTGCGCAGCGCGGGCTTTCCGTTTGCCGCTCCACCGCACAGCGACGCCTATGCGCCGATGTTCACGCCGGAGGTGCGCTTCGACGCGCCGCAGGCGAGCATCAGCTTCGACGAGCGCTACCTCGCCCTGCCGCTGCAGCGCGACGAGCGCGCGTTGCGCGCCATGCTCAAGCGCGCACTGCCGCTGACCATCCTGCAGTACCGGCGCGACCGTCTGCTGGGGCAGCGCGTGCGCGAGCTGCTGCGATCGCGCGCCAGCGAGGCGACCACGGCCGAGGCGCTGGCGGGGCTGCTGAACGTGTCGGGCCGCACGCTGCACCGGCAGCTGCACGAGGAAGGCACGTCGCTGCAGACGCTGAAGAACGAGGTGCGCCATGAGCTGTCCGTGGAGCTGCTGCGGCGCACCACCCGGCCGATCAAGCAGGTGGCGCTGGCGGTGGGGTTCCGCAACGAGAAGAGCTTTTCACGCGCGTTCCTGCAGTGGACGGGGCATGCGCCGAGGGACTTTCGGCAGCTGGGGTTGTAGCGGGGGCGCGTTTGGGCGCCGTTGTTGCTTCGGGGCGTGTGCTCAGGGCATCGGGTACTCCCCTCCGCGAATGTCCCCCGGCCTGCGGCCTCCTCCTTTATTTCGCTGCGGGGAGCACCCGACGCCCTGAGCACGGGGCGCGCCGCTGGCGCTCGGCCGATCAACCGGCGCTCTGTCCAACGCTCACGACGATGGGGTGCCTTGCGCAGCGAAATAAAGGAGGAGCCCGAAGGGCGGGGGACATTCGCGGAGCAAGGTACCCCGTCGGCGTGAGCGTCGCCCCGAATCGACACAACCCACTGAGTCGTCAGGCCGACTGCGTGATGGACGCCAGCGCGTCGGCAATGGATTGGCTGTCTTCCGGCCGCACCAGCTTCGCGACTTCCTTGCCGTCGCGCATGAACACCAGCGTGGGCCACAGCCGCACGTTGAACGAACGGCCCAGCGGCCGGCCGCTGCCGTCTTCGGCCTTGATGCGGCGCACGTCCGGATATTTGGCAAATGCTTCCGCGATGTTCGGCTGCGCGGCCTTGCAGATGCCGCACCAGTTGGTGCCGAACTCGACCACGGCGGGGCCGGTGAGCGCATCGATCTCGGCGCGGTCGGGTTGCTCGGTCTTGTATTCGGAAGTCATGTGGCGATGTTCCTGTGCTGAAGGGCTGTCGATGCCCTTCATTGCACCAGAAACTCAGGCCGCCTGCAGGTCGTAGCCTGAAAGCAGCGCGGGCAATTCGGCCATGTCGCTGAACACGCGCACCACGCCCACGCTCAGCAGCGGCCCCGGCCCGCTGTGGCCCGATTCGCCGGTGCTGTAGCCGAACACGGTCGCGCCCGCGGCCACGCCCGCCATCGCGCCGGTGACGGTGTCCTCGACGATCGCGCAGCGGCGCGGATCGACGCCCAGCGCCTCGGCTGCCGCCAGGTACACGTCGGGATGCGGCTTGGAACGCGGCATTTCATGGCCGCTGAAGATGCGGCCCTGGAAGCAGTCCAGCAGGCCGACCTTGGCCAGCTGCAGCTCGACCTTGTGGCGGTCCGCGCCCGAGGCGCAGGCGATGCGGCCCTTGAGCCGCGCGTGGATCGCGCGGATGGCGGCCGGTGCGTTCGGAATCGCGACGAGGTCGCGCTCCAGTGCTTCGTTGCGCCGCGCACGGAAGCTGCGCAGCCACTCGTCGGTGATCTTCACGCCGGTCTTCGACTCGATGAGCGCGGCCTCGTCCTTCACCGCCTTGCCAGTGAAGGTGTTCATCGATTCCTCGGTGCTGAGGTGCCAGCCGAGCTCGCCGAGCATCTCGGCGAGCACGCGGTTGGTGATGGGTTCGGAATCGACGAGGACGCCGTCGCAGTCGAACAGGACCGCGGAAAAGGGAAAAGGGGTCATGCCTCCATGGTAGCAACGACCCCGCTGCAAGCTCAGGACACGGCCTTGATCGGGATGTAGATCTCGCCGCCGCCCGCCATGAATTCCTTCGACTTCTCTTCCATGCCCTCGGTCATGGCTTCGGCTTCGGCCACTCCCTTCTTCGCGGCGTACTCGCGCACTTCCTGCGTGATCTTCATCGAGCAGAACTTGGGGCCGCACATGGAGCAGAAGTGCGCCACCTTGCTCGAGTCCTTGGGCAGGGTCTCGTCGTGGAATTCGCGCGCGGTGTCGGGGTCCAGGCCCAGGTTGAACTGGTCCTGCCAGCGGAACTCGAAGCGCGCCTTGCTCAGCGCGTCGTCGCGCGAGCGCGCGCCCGGGTGGCCCTTGGCCACGTCGGCCGCATGCGCGGCGATCTTGTAGGCAATGATCCCCTGCTTCACGTCGTCGCGGTCGGGCAGGCCCAGGTGCTCCTTGGGCGTCACGTAGCAGAGCATCGCGGTGCCGGCCCAGCCGATCATGGCCGCGCCGATGGCGCTGGCAATGTGGTCGTAGCCCGGCGCGATGTCGATTGTCAGCGGCCCCAGCGTGTAGAACGGCGCCTCGTGGCAATGCTTGAGCTGCTCGTCCATGTTCGACTGGATCATGTGCATCGGCACGTGGCCCGGGCCTTCGATCATGGTCTGCACGTCGTGCTTCCAGGCGATCTGCGTGAGCTCGCCCAGCGTGCGCAGCTCGGCGAACTGCGCCTCGTCGTTGGCGTCGGCGCCCGAGCCGGGGCGCAGGCCGTCGCCGAGCGAGAAGCTCACGTCGTAGGCCTTCATGATGTCGCAGATGTCCTCGAAGTGCGTGTAGAGGAAGCTCTCCTTGTGATGCGCGATGCACCACTTGGCCATGATCGAGCCGCCGCGCGACACGATGCCCGTCATGCGGTCGGCCGTGAGGTGGATGAACGGCAGGCGCAGCCCGGCGTGGATGGTGAAGTAGTCGACGCCCTGCTCCGCCTGCTCGATCAGCGTGTCGCGGTAGATCTCCCAGGTGAGGTCTTCGGCCACGCCGCCCACCTTCTCCAGCGCCTGGTAGATGGGCACGGTGCCGATGGGCACCGGCGAGTTGCGCACGATCCAGTCGCGCGTGGTGTGGATGTTCTTGCCGGTCGACAGGTCCATCACGTTGTCGGCGCCCCAGCGGATGGCCCACACCAGTTTCTCGACCTCTTCCTCGATGCTCGAGGTGACGGCCGAGTTGCCGATGTTGGCGTTGATCTTCACCTTGAAGTTGCGGCCGATGGCCATCGGCTCGACTTCGGGGTGGTTGATGTTGGCCGGAATGATGGCGCGGCCGCGCGCCACCTCGTCGCGCACGAATTCGGGCGTGATGATGCGCGGAATGCTCGCGCCCATGGGGTTGCCCGCCACGCGCTTCGCACGCTCCTCGTTGGCGAGGTACTCGGCCATCCACTCGCGCTTGCCGTTCTCGCGCAGGGCCACGTACTCCATCTCGGGCGTGACGATGCCGCGGCGCGCGTAGTGCATCTGCGTGACGTTGGCGCCCGACTTCGCGCGGCGCGGCTGGCGCTGCAGCGCCGAGGCACCGGCGCGCAGCTCGGCCAGGCGCTGGGCGTCGCGGTCTTCGTTCTTGGCGCCGTCGTCCAGCGCGTGGTGCGAGCGGCCCTCGTAACTTTCAGTGTCATTGCGCTCGATGACCCAGGCGCCGCGCACGTCGGGCAGGCCGCGGCGCACGTCGATCTCGACCTTGGGGTCGGTGTAGGGGCCGGAGGTGTCGTAGAGCGAGACGGTCTCGCCGTTGGTCAGCAGCACGTCGCGCACCGGCACCTGCAGGTCGGGCCGGCTGCCCGGAATCACGCACTTGTGGGACGCGGGAAAGGGCTCGCGCGTGAGCGAAAGCAGCGAGGTGAACTTGTCGGGGGCATTCATCGGAGGCACTCCTTGTTGAGGAAAAGGGTGCTCCGCAATCGCTCGGTGGACTTCGGGAAGCCCGTCACGGAAGGGGGAGTGACGGACCGGAGTCAGGGAGTGCAGCTCTTCTTACGCCGGTATGACCCGGATCAAGTTCGCGGGTCGGCAGCTTTGCCATCTCAGCACGCCACATGCGTGCACCCCGGAGCGGGGCCGATTGTGCGAGCCGCCGGGCGGCGCGTCAAGCCAGGGGCTGCTGCAGGTCGCCGTCGAGATAGAACCAGCGCGCGCCCTCGCGCACGAAGCGGCTGCGCTCGTGCAGCCGGGTCGCGGCGCCGGTGGCCGCGCTGCGCTGGCGGGCGACGAACTCGACCTCGGCGTGGTCGGCGTCGAGCACGGAGCGCGAACGGATGTCCAGCCCCAGCCACTTGACCCCGGGCTCGAACTCGATGGAGGCCGGGCGCCTGGCCGCGTCCCAGGTGGCGAGCAGGTACTCGCCGCGCTCCAGCACGAAGGCCGAGTAGCGAGAACGCATCAGCGATTCGGCGTCCGGCGCCGGCGTGTTCTCGAAATCGTCGAGATAGCGGCCACAGCACAGGGCGTAGCCGATGGGCTTGTCGCGGCGGTCGGTACGGCCGCAGGGACAAGGTCCGGTGGTGGGATCGATGGCACTCATGAAGACCGCTATTGGAACACCTCGCGGGCCGGGTGCCGAGAGGGCAAGCCCCGGGGTGCCGCGCCGAGGGCATTCACCCTTGGCGCGGCGCTTGCTAAACGCTAGCTTCACAGCGATTCCACCGGAAGAACCGCGATGTACCTCACAGGCACTGAACAGCAGGCGTTGCGCGGCGTTTTCACGCTGCTGGCGCAGGACGCCGCCGGCAACGAGCGCGATATTCGCGAAAGCCTGGGCCGGGCGCTGCTCGACCTGCTGCGCGCGGACCAGTTCGCCTCGTTCGTGTGGGATGCGGGCAGCCGCAGCTTCGGCGCGCGCGTGGCGATCAACATGGAGCCCGCCAACCTCGACAGCTATGCGCAATGGCACCAGCACAACGACCCGATCACCTTCGTGCTGCAGTCGCGCCGCCGCGCCACGCGCGTGACCGAGGTGATGCCGCAGCGCGCCCTGATGCGCACCCCGTTCTTCAACGACTTTCTCTCGCGCGACGGCCTGCACTGGGGCATGAACCTGCATGCCTTCGAGGGCGAGCGCGCGCTGGGCGACCTGCGCATCTGGCGGCGCAAGGGACGCGGCGATTTCGGCGACCACGAGAAGGCGCTGCTGGACCTGATCGAGCCGGCGTTCGCCGGGGCGCTCCTGCGGGCGCAGCGGGCAGCCGCTTCAGCCGCCCCGAGCGACACGCGCGAAGCCGCATGGGCCTTGCTGAGCGTGCGTGAACAGGAGGTGGCCCGCTGCGTGCGCGAAGGGCTCACCGACAAGGAGATCGCGCGGCGCATGGCAGTGGGCGTGCCCACCGTGCGCACCTACCTGCGGCGCATCTTCGACAAGCTGGGCATCGAGCGCCGCGCGGCGCTCGCGGGCTGGAGCGCGCCGCCGGCCGGGCGCTGAACACGCACGCCGGCTTGCCTGCCTATTTGGGCGCGTTCAGCCGGCCGAGCACCTGTTCCACGGCGAGTCCCACGGACAGCAGCTTGCGGTCGCTGCCGGCCGGGCCGTCGAGTTCCAGCCCCACGGGCAGGCCCGTCGTCGCGCCGAGGCCCGAAGGCAACTGCACGCCCGGAATGCCGGCGTTGCTGCCCGGGTCGGTGTTCTGGATCAGCGCGCCGAAGTTCTCCGGGCTGCTGGCCTCGGGCGCCGCGGCCAGCGCCACGCGCGGCACGGTCGGGAACACCAGCGCGTCGAGCCTGTTGCTGGCGAAGGTGTCGCGGTAGAGCTTCTGCAGCGCGGGGCGGGCGACGCGCATCGCGTTGTCGTACACCGGCTTCGCATCGACCGTGCCGGTGGGCGCCGGCAGCTTGCGCGGGATCACGAAGGCGTCGAAGGTGCCCTTGACGTCGGGGCTGGCAATGCCTGCGGCGAGCTGCGCGATGTCCATGCCAGTGCGGTACTTCGCGAGGTAGGCCGCCATGTCGTCGTTCGCCTCGTAGAGCGCGAGCGGAAAGCCGATCGCGCCGTTGAGCTCCATCAGCTTCGGCATTTCCACATCCACCAGCGTGACCCCGGCCGCGCGCAGCTTGGCCAGCGCGGCGTCGGTGGCGGCGCGCGTGTCGGCATCGAGGTTGGCGTAGAAAGCCTGCACCACGCCGAGCCGCACGCGCTTCAGGTCGGCGGGCCGGAGCGGCTTGCCGCCGGCGATCACGCCGTCGAGCAGCGCCACGTCGGCCATCGACTGCGCCATCGGCCCGGCCGTGTCGCGCGTGTGCGAGATCGGCGCGATGCCCTGCTGCGGATAGCGGCCCATGCTCGGGCGCAACGACGCGCAGCCGTTGAACGCGCACGGAATGCGCACCGAGCCGCCGGTGTCGGTGCCGAGCGCGGCCGGCACCATGCGCGCGCCGAGTGCCGCGCCATTGCCCGAAGAAGAGCCGCCCGCGATACGGCTCGCGTCGTAGGCATTGCGCACGCCCACCTCGGGCCCGCTCTGGAACGCGGGGTTGTAGCCGGTGACGCCGAAGGCCAGCTCGTGCATGTTGGTCTTGCCGAGCACCACCGCGCCGGCGGCGCGCAGCCTGGCCACCACGGGGGCATCGGCGCCGGGCACGAAGCCCTTGAGCGCAGGCGTGCCGGCTGTCGCGGGCAGGCCCTGCACCTGGATGTTGTCCTTGATGGCCACGGGCAGCCCCGCGAGCGGCTTGCAACTGCCGCCGCGCTTGCGCAGCGCATCGGCGGCGCGCGCCTGCTTCAGTGCGCCGGCTTCGTCGAGCGCGATGAAGGCATTGAGGTTCGCCCTGGCCTTGGCCTGGGCGATGTAGGCCGTGACCAGCTGCTCGCTGGTGACGGTACCGGCGCACAGCTGCTTCGCGGCTTCGGTCGCGGTCAGCATGGCGATGTCAGGCGCGGCGGCGGTCTGCGCCTGCGCCGGCAGGCTGGGGGCGCCAAGGCACAGCAGGGCCAGGGCGGTGGCGGGAACGGATTTTGAAATGGACATGGCGAAGGCCTCCGACAAGAGAGGCCGCCATGCTGCGCTTGCGTCGCGCGGTTGTCTGTCGTCGAAACCGATGACAGGCTGACGGATGGGTAACCGGCTAGCGGAACATCACCCACTCGGGCCGCATGTTGAAGCGCACCGGCAGGATGCTCACGCCGAGGCCGCTGGTTACGTACATGCGCCTGCCCTTGTGCGAGATCCAGCCGTAGGCCCATTCGCGCGGCGCCGCGCCGGGCACGATCAGTGCGCCATGGCCCGGCACGCTGACCTGTCCGCCGTGCGTATGCCCCGCGACCACGAGGCCTCTTGTGCGCGGCATGGTCGCGAGGCTGAAGGGGTCGTGCATCATGACCAGTGTCGCTGCCTCGGACGGCACGCCGGCCAGCGCGCGCATCGGGTCCGAATGGCCGGTCGAGTGATCGCCGATACCGACCACCCAGAGGTCGTGGCCGGGCACTTGCACCGAAGCGTTTTCCAGCACCCGGATGCCCTGCGCGGCCAGTGCCTTGGCGATGCGTTGGCCGTCATGCCACCAATCGTGGTTGCCGAGCACTGCATACACGCCGTGCGGCGCCTTCAGGCGGCCGAACACCACGGCCATGTCTTCGATGGGCAGCGACTCGTCGCCACCCGAGCCAGCCAGGAAGTCGCCGGGCAGCAGCACGATGTCGGGCTGCGCTGCATTGATGTCGTCCACGACGCTTGCGGCGCGCCCAAGGCCGTTGACGCGCCATGCCGAACGCGAGGTAAGGTGCCAGTCGCTCGCCACCGCCACCTTCAGTCCCGGCGGCGCCTGCCATGCAGATGAGCCCAGGGGTTCTACACGCACGGCCACCCAGCGCGGCTCGATGACGAAGCCCCATAGCGCGAGCCCCGCCAGCACGCATGCCGTGGCAATCCAGCCCCACCGCCGTCCGCTGCGCCGGTTCACGCCAGCGCGCGTTGAATCAAGAGCTTCTGGATGTCCGAGGTGCCTTCGTAGATCTGGCACACGCGCACGTCGCGGTAGATGCGCTCCAGCGGGAAGTCGTTCACGTAGCCGTAGCCGCCCAGCGTCTGGAGGGCGGCGCTGCACACGCGCTCGGCCATCTCGCTGGCGAAGAGCTTCGCCATGGCCGCCTCCTTCAGGCAGGGCCGGCCGGCGTCGCGCAGCGCGGCGGCATGCCAGATGAGCTGGCGCGCCGCTTCGAGTTGCGTCGCGCATTCGGCAAGGCGGAAGCCAACGGCCTGCTGGTCGAAGATCGAACCGCCGAAGGCCTGGCGTTCCTTGGCATAGGCCAGCGCCACGTCGAAGGCGCTGCGCGCCATGCCCACGCTCTGCGCTGCAATGCCGATGCGCCCGCCCTCGAGCGCGCCGAGGGCGATCTTGTAGCCCTCGCCTTCGGCGCCGATGAGGTTTTCCACCGGGATGCGGCAGCCGTCGAAGTTGATCTGCGCGGTGTCGCTGCTGTGCTGGCCCAGCTTGTCTTCCAGGCGCGCGACGTTGTAGCCGGGCGCGTCGGTCGGCACCAGGAACGCGCTCATGCCGCGCTTGCCCGCGCCTTTGTCGGTCACGGCAATGACGACGGCCACATGGCCGTTCTTGCCGCTGGTGATGAACTGCTTGACGCCGTCGATCACGTAGGCGTCGCCGTCCTTGCGCGCCGTGGTGCGCAGGCTCGACGCATCGCTGCCGGCCTGCGGCTCGGTGAGGCAGAAGGCGCCGAGCATGCGCCCCTGCGCCAGCGGCTCGAGCCACTGCTTCTTCTGCTGCGCGTTGCCGTAGCGCATGAGGATGGCGTTGACGGGGCAGTTGGTCACGCTGATGGCCGTGCTGGTGCCGCCGTCGCCGGCCGCGATTTCTTCCAGCACCAGCGCCAGCGTGAGGTAGTCGAGGCCGGCGCCGCCATGCTCCTCGGGCACGCAGATGCCGTAGGCACCCAGCGCCGCGAGGCCGTGGTGCGCTTCCTTCGGAAAGCTGTGCTCGCGGTCCCACCTGGGGGCGTTGGGCCACAGCTCGGCTTGAGAGAAATCGCGCACCGCGTCGCGGATGGCTTCCTGGTCTGCTGTCAACAACATGGCAGTTCCTTCTATGTGAAGAGGCGGTCGCCGCCGGGCCGCCCCAAGGCGGACCGCGCCTCCCCCTCGGGGGGTGGAGTTACACGAGCAAGGCGAGTGAAAAGCCGGGGGGCACCATTCACTTTCCGGCGCCGAGGTCCATGATCAGGCGGGCGGCCATGTACAGGCGGCGCGGGATGGCGCTGATGTCCACGTACTCGGCCTTGTCGCTGTGGTAGCCGAAGCCCGGCAGGCCCAGGCTTTCGATCACGGGCTTGCCGGAGAGCGCGGCATAGGCCGCGTCGGTGCCGCCGCCGGTGCGTTCTTCCACGCCCAGCGTGCCGCCGGCTTCCTTGTAGTACGCCACTGCCTTGTCGACCAGCTTCTTGCCGCCCTCACCAGCATTGAAGGCCGGGCGGCCGCGCGTGACGATCACCTTGACGTCGGCCTCGGGCAGCTTCTTCTGCTGCGCGCGCTCTTCCAGCGTCTTCATGGCGGCGTCGAAGTCTTCGTTGCGGGCATAGCGCACGTCGGCGTTCAGCGTGGCGGTGGCCGGGATGATGTTCGACACGTTGCCGGCCTTGGCGATGGTCCAGTTGAAGCGCAGGTTCTTCGACTTGTCGTCGATGTTCATCGTGCGCAGCACCAGGTCGGAGGCCTCGACCAGCGCGTTCACGCCCAACTCGGGCGCCGCGCCCGCATGCGATGCCTTGCCGGTGATGTTGACCTGCACGTACGCGATGCCAGAGGTGCCGAGCGAGAGCTTCTCGTCGCCAGCGCTGGTGGGCTCGAAGGAGAGCACGTAGTCGGCCAGCTTGGCTTCTTCCTGGATCAGGTCGCGCGAGCCGAAGGAGCCTTTTTCCTCGTCGGTGTTGAACAGCACGGTGATGGTGCCGTAGTCGCGCACGCCGTATTCCTTGAGCAGCTTGAGCGTGTGCAGGATGACCGCGTTGCCGCCCTTGTCGTCGGCGATGCCCGGGCCGTAGGCCTTGTCGCCCTCGACGCGGAACGGAGCCTTGGCGAGGATGCCTTTCAGGTACACCGTGTCCATGTGCGACATCAGCAGCAGGTTCTTGCCGCCGCGGCCCTTGATCTTGCCCACGATGTTGTCGCCCACCACGATGCCGGCCGACTTGCTGCGCGTGACGGTGAAGCCCAGGTTCTTGAGTTCGCCCTCGAGGTAGTTGCCGGCGGCGGCGATGCCTTCGGCGTCACCGGTGCCGGTCTCGATGTTGACGAGTTTCTCCAGCGTCTTGATCACCGCGGGCTGCTCGTCGGTGGCAGCCTGGAACAGCACGTTGTCGCGCTTCTGGGCCCAGCTGGCGGCGGGCGCCAGGAAAGCGGCGGCCAGCAAGGCGGCAATGGCGGTACGGTGGATGGATGGGCGCATGAAATCTCCTGCTCTACGCATTTATTTGAATGTCTGAATGAAAAAAGCCGGGAGCGCCCGTGCTCGGACGCTCCCGACGCTGCTCTTATAGCAATTCGAGTGCCACGGCGGTGCCTTCGCCGCCGCCGATGCACAGCGTGGCCACGCCGCGCTTCTTGCCGCGCGCCTTCAGCGCGTGAATGAGCGTGACCATGATGCGCGCGCCGCTGGCGCCGATCGGGTGGCCCAGCGCGCAGGCGCCGCCGTGCACGTTGACGATCTCGTGCGACACGTCGAGCTCGTGCATCAGCGCCATCGGCACCACGGCGAAGGCTTCGTTCACTTCCCACAGGTCCACGTCCTTCACGGCCCAGCCGGTCTTCTTGAACAGCTTGGCGACAGCGCCCACGGGCGCGGTGGAGAACCACTCGGGCTGCTGCGCGTGCGTGGCATGGCCGACGATGCGGGCGATGGGCCTGGCGCCGATCTTCTTGGCATGCGACTCCGTCATCATCACCAGCGCGGCGGCGCCGTCGTTGATGGACGAGCTCGATGCGGCGGTAATGGTGCCGTTCTCTTTCTTGAACGCGGGCTTGAGCGTGGGGATCTTGTCGAGCTTGACCTTGCCCGGGCCTTCATCGACCGAGACCACCGTGTCGCCGCCGCGGCCCTTGACCGTGACGGGCACGATCTCGTCCTTGAACAGGCCGGTCTCGGTGGCCTTCTTGGCGCGCTCGACGCTGGCGATGGCGAAGGCGTCCTGCTGCTCGCGCGTGAACTTGTACTTGGCGGCGCAGTCCTCGCCGAAGGTGCCCATCGAGCGGCCCGGCTGGTAGGCGTCTTCGAGGCCGTCGAGCATCATGTGGTCGAAGATGCGGTCGTGGCCCATGCGGTAGCCGCCGCGGCCCTTGAGCATGAGGTAGGGCGCGTTGGTCATGCTTTCCATGCCGCCCGCGACGATCACGTCGTGCGTGCCGGCCAGCAGCAGGTCGTGCGACAGCATCGCGGCCTTCATGGCCGAGCCGCACATCTTGCTGAGCGTGACCGCGCCCGCGCTGTCGGGCAGGCCGCCCTTGTAGGCCGCCTGGCGAGCCGGGGCCTGGCCCTGGCCGGCCATCAGGCAGTTGCCGAACAGCACTTCGCCCACGCTGCCGGGCGCGATGCCCGCGCGCTCGACGGCGGCCTTGATGGCGGCGCCGCCCAGGTCGTGCGCGGAGAGCGACGAGAAGTCGCCCTGGAAGCTGCCCATGGGGGTGCGGGCAAGGCCGACGATGACGATGGATTCGGACATGTGGAGGTCTCCTTCAGGAATGATGTGAAAGCGGAAATCGAAAACGGCCGTACGGGTCAGAAGTGCGTCGCGTGCCCTTCGTGCTGGAAGCGCTGCGACTCTTCGTAGGGGAACACATCGAGCATCTGCCCGGCCTGGATGCGTTCCTTGTGGTGCTGCCAGAAGGCGGCGTCGAGCAGGTCGGCGTGGTGGGCCATGAAGGCCTCGCGCACGTCCTTGTTGCCCAGCAGGAAGGGCTCGAAGGTTTCGGGGAACACGTCTTTCGGGCCGACCGAATACCAGACCTCGCCGCTCATTTCTTCTTCCTCGTTGCGCGGCTCGGGCACCTTGCGGAACTTGCAGTCGGTGACGTATTCGATCTCGTCGTAGTCGTAGAACACCACCTTGCCGCCGCGCGTGACGCCGAAGTTCTTCCACAGCATGTCGCCGGGAAAGATGTTGGCCGCCACCATGTCCTTGATGGCATTGCCGTACTCCACCACCGCATGCTCGAGCTGCTCTTTCGCGCGCCTGGCGTGCGCCGGGCTCTCGGGATGGGCCAGCGTGTCGAAGGCTTCCTGCAGGTAGATGTTCAGCGGGATCATGCGCCGCTCGATGTACACGTGCTTGAGCACCAGCTCCATTTCCCCGTTGCCGTCGCGGTCGCCGATCTCGAGCTGGCTGGGCGCGAACTTGCGGATCTCCTCGATCAGCCCGGGCTCGAAGCGGTCGAGCGGAAAACCCACGTCGCTGTACTCCAGCGTGTCGGCCATGCGGCCCACGCGGTCGTGCTGCTTCACGAGCATGTACTTGCCCTTGATCTGCTCGCGCGTGGTGTCCTTTTGCGGCGGATAGAAGTCCTTGATGACCTTGAACACGAACGGGAACGACGGCAGGTCGAACACCAGCATGACCATGCCCTTGATGCCGGGCGCGATGCGGAAGCGGTCGCTCGAGTAGTTCAAGTGCGAGAGGAAGTCGCGGTAGAACAGCGTCTTGCCCTGCTTGGCGAGGCCGAGCGCGTTGTAGATCTCGGCGCGCGGCTTGCGCGGCATGAGCGAGCGCAGGAACTGCACCCAGGCCGAGGGCACTTCCATGTCGACCATGAAGTACGCGCGCGCAAAGCTGAAGAGCATCTGCAGGTCGTCTTCGCCGAACAGGGCAGCGTCGATGTAGAACCTGCCGCGGCTGTCGTGCAGTATGGGCAGCGAGAACGGGATCTCGGTGAAGCCGTTCATGATCTTGCCGACCACGTACGCGCCCTTGTTGCGGAAGAACAGGCCCGACAGCACCTGCAGCTGGAAGTTGGCGCGCAGCTTGACCTGGTGGAAGCGGTTCAGGATGACATGCGCCACGCGCTGTGCGTCGCGCCGCTTGTTGGCGAAGCTGCCGAGCAGGGAAAAGTCGTCGAGCATCTGCTCGACGGTGTCGGCCAGCGTGTCGGGCGACGGGTAGTAGGGCCGATAGGTGGGCGCGCCGCGCGGCTCGATGTACTCGGTGCTGATGGCCGGGCGCACGAAGATGAAGTCGTTCTGGAAGTACGCGCGGTGCAGGATCTTGGTGGTCACCGAGTTGAAAAAGCTCTCGGCCAGCTCGGGCTGGTGGTGGTTCACCAGCAGGCCGATGTAGTGCAGCTTGACCTGGTGCCACACGTCCATGGGCTGCTCGCCGGCCTTGAACTCTTTCTCGAGTCGGGCCACGGCCTCGCTCACCCGCAGGTCGTAGAACTCGATGCGCTCGCGCTGCGCACGCTGCTGGCCGTGCCAGTCGGCGGTTTCGAAGCGGTGCTTGGCACGCGCCGACTCGGCCCGGAACAACCGGTAGTGCCGGTTGAAGCCGTCCATCATCGCCTTCGCAATGTCATAGGCCAGCGGCGAATCGAGACGCTGCGGGAACATGGCGGGACGGACGGGGTGGAGGACGACGGCGCTGCCGCCGCTCAGGTGGCCGCGGTGGTGCCGTCGACCTCGGGCTGCGCCGCCGTGATCGACTTCACCGATGCCCCGGGCTTGCTCCACTTGTGGCGGATGCGCTGCACCGCGGCCTTGTAGATGGCGTCGAGCGGCTGGGTGCCGTCCACGCTCAGGCCGAGGTCCTGCAGCAGGCCGTCGTGCACGCCGAAGGTCCAGCCGTGGATGCGGACCTTCTGGCCGCGCGCCCAGGCGTCGACCATGACGGTGCTGACGGCCACGTTGACCACCTGCTCGGCCACGTTGAGCTCGCACAGCGCATCGACGCGGGCTTCCTCGTCGGGCAGGCTCTCGAGCATCACGTGGTGGCGGTCGCGCACGTCCTGGATGTGGCGGATCCAGTTGTCGGCCAGGCCGATGCGCTTGCCGCTGAGCGCGGCCTTGACGCCCGCGCAGCCGTAGTGGCCGACCACCATGATGTGCTCGACCTTCAGGTGCTCGACCGCGAACTGGATCGCCGAGAGCGCGTTCAGGTCGGAGTGCACCACGATGTTGGCCACGTTGCGGTGCACGAACACTTCGCCCGGTTCCAGGCCGGTGATCTGGTTGGCGGGCACGCGGCTGTCGGAGCAGCCGATCCACATGTAGCGCGGCGTCTGCTGCTTCACCAGGCCGGTGAAGAAGCCGGGGCGGTCACGCTCCATCTGGGCGGACCAGGCACGGTTGTGGGCGAAGAGGTCGTTGAGGTTATCGGTGTCGGACATAGTCAGCTATTGTCGATGAGTCGTGTTTTTCAGGCTTTGGCAGCCTTTTGCGCCCTGGCCAGCGTGGCGCGCCCCTTTTTCTCATGTTCGCGGACTTCCGCAAGGTTGGCTTGCAACTCGGCCAGCTGCGCCTCGAGCTGGGCACGGTGCGCGCCCAGCACGCCGAGAAACTTTTCCAGCTGCGGCACCGTGTCGCGCGGGCTGTCGTACATGTCGAGGATGTCCTTGGCCTCCGTCAGGCTCAGGCCGAGGCGCTTGGCGCGCAGCGTGAGCGTGAGCCGGGCGCGGTCGCGCGCGCTGTAGATGCGCTGCAGGCCGGCGCGTTCGGGCGTGAGCAGGCCCATGTCCTCGTAGAAGCGGATGGCCCGCGTCGTGAGGTCGAATTCCTTCGCGAGCTGGCTGATGGTGAAGGTTTGCGCAGGCATGACGACGGTGGAGGCGAAAGGGACGCCGAAAGGAGGGTTACCGGGGCGACAGCAGGTTTCCCCCGCGATCCCTACAATGGAGCCCTCATTCCATGACGTTTACGTAAACGTCAATCTTACATGAACCTCCTCGAACGCGAACTCCACTATCCCCTGGGCGACACGCTGCCCCAGCCCGGCGAAGCCATGGAAGTGGCGCCCGGCGTGCGCTGGATCCGCATGCGGCTGCCCTTCGCGCTCGACCACATCAACCTCTGGCTGCTGCGCGACACCATCGACGGCGTGGCCGGCTGGACGGTGGTCGACTGCTGCATCGCCCACGACGAGGCCCGCGCGCAGTGGGAACAGATCTTCGAGACGCAGCTGCAGGGCCTGCCGATCCTGCGCGTCATCGTCACCCACATGCACCCCGACCACATCGGCCTGGCGCACTGGCTGTGCCAGCGCTGGAACGTGCCGCTGTGGATCAGCTCGACCGACTACCACGTGGCGCGCGTGCTCAGCACCGCCGGCGACACCCTGGCCGGCGGCGAACAGGCCGCGCGCTTCTTCGCCTCGCACGGGCTGACCGACCCCGAATCCATCGCCAAGATCCGCGCGCGCACCAACTACTACGCGAACATGGTGCCCTCGGTGCCCGACAGCTTCGTGCGCATGCTCGACGGCGACACCGTCATGATCGACGGCCATGCCTGGCGCTGCATCAGCGGCTACGGCCATGCGCCGGAGCACATCTCGCTGTACTGCGACGAGCTCAAGCTGCTGCTGGGCGGCGACATGATGCTGCCGCGCATCTCCACCAACGTGAGCGTGCATGCGGGCGAGCCCGAAGCCAATTCGCTGCGGCTGTTCCTGGACAGCATCGACAGGTTCAAGGCCCTGCCGGCCGACGCGCTGGGCCTGCCCTCGCACGGCAAGCCATTCACCGGCATCCACCGCCGCGTCGACCAGCTGCAGGAGCACCACCGCGACCGACTGGCCGAACTGCTCGAAGCCTGCGTGGCGCGCCCGCTCACCGCGGCCGAAGGCCTGCCGATCCTGTTCAAGCGCGAACTCGACCTGCACCAGATGACCTTCGCCATGGGCGAGACCGTGGCCCACCTTCACCTGCTGTGGTTCTCGGGCCAGGTGAAGCGCGAGCTGGGCAAGGACGGCATCTACCGCTTCGGCCCCCAGGCCACCACGGCTTAGACTCTCCGGATGGACGACACGCTGGCACAGCTGCGCGCGGGCCGGCTGGCAGGCGCAACAAGAATCGACCTCTCGTGCGGGCTCACCGAGTTTCCGCGAGAGGTTTTCGACCTGGCCGATTCGCTCGAGGTGCTGAACCTGTCGGGCAATGCGCTCGACACCCTGCCCGACGACCTGCACCGCCTGCACAGGCTGCGCGTGCTCTTCTGCTCCGACAACCGCTTCACCGAACTGCCCGAAGCCGTCGGCCGGTGCCGCAGCCTCGACATCGTGGGCTTCAAGGCCAACCGGATCCGCAGCGTGCCGGCCGCCGCCCTGCCGCCTTCGCTGCGCTGGCTGATCCTGACCGACAACCGCATCGAAGAGCTGCCCGATGCGCTCGGCGCCTGCACGCGCATGCAGAAGCTGATGCTGGCGGGCAACCTGCTGCGCGCGCTGCCGCCTTCGATGGCCGGGCTCGAACGCCTCGAGCTGCTGCGCATCTCGGCCAACCGCTTCGAGACGCTGCCCGAATGGCTGCCGACGCTGCCACGCCTGTCGTGGCTCGCCTGCGCCGGCAACCCCTTCGACACGCAAGCCGAAGACGCCGCCATCGCAGCGCAGTCGGTGCCGCATGTCGACTGGCATGAGCTGACGCTGGGCCGCAAGCTCGGAGAAGGCGCATCGGGCGTGATCCACCAGGCGACGCTCGGCGCATCGCAACAGGTGGCGGTCAAGCTCTTCAAGGGCGCCGTCACCAGCGACGGCTGGCCGCACAGCGAAATGGCCGCCTGCATCGGCGCGGGCGCGCACCCCACGCTGATCGCCGCGCAAAGCCGCATCGACGGGCATCCGCAAGGCACCGAAGGCCTGGTGATGGGGCTGGTCGACCCGCGCTTCAGCACGCTGGCGGGGCCGCCCAGCCTGGCATCGTGCACGCGCGACGTCTATGCGGACGAAGCACGCTGGCCCGCGGCCATCGCCCTGCGCATCGCGCGGGACATCGCCTCGGCCATGCAGCATCTGCATGCGCGCGGCATTCTTCACGGCGACCTGTATGCGCACAACATCCTGCGCAGCCCCGAAGGCGAAGGCCGGCTCGGCGACTTCGGCGCGGCCTGGATGACCGGCTCGCTCGGTGAGGCCCAGGCACGTGCATTCCAGGCGCTCGAAATTCGCGCCTTCGGCTGCCTGCTCGAAGAGCTGCTCGAGCGCTGCACCGATGCCGTGCCGGCCTCGGTGAGCGCCTTCAAGGACCGCTGCCTGCAGCCTGTTCCCGCCGCGCGGCCTTCGCTTGCCGAGGCGTTGCCGCTGCTGCGGCAGGCAACCGCGCGATGACGAGACGCCGTCCGCCGCAGCTGCCGCTGCCCACGCGCGACGGCGTGGGGCCAAGCTGCGTCGGGCTGCCGCACGGCCCATGGCCGACCATCGCCGAGTTCCTGATCGAGCGCTTCCCCGCCATCACGCGCGAGGCCTGGCTCGAACGCATCGCGGCCAACGACGTGATCGACGAGCACCACGTGCCGGTGACGGCGCAGCGCCGCTACCAGTCGCCGCTGCGCGTGTACTACTACCGCTCGCTCGACAACGAAGTGCACATTCCTTTCGAGGAGCAGGTGGTGTTCCAGGACGACCAGCTGCTGGTGGTCGACAAGCCGCCTTTCGTGCCGGTCACGCCCACCGGCAAGTACCTGCAGGAAAGCCTGCTGGTGCGGCTCAAGCGCAAGCTGAAGATCGACGACCTGGTGCCGCTGCACCGCATCGACCGCAGCACTTCGGGGCTGGTGCTGTTCTCGGTGCGCCAGGAAACACGCGGCGCCTACCAGGCGATGTTCCCCGAGCGCCGCATCGACAAGCACTATGAAGCGGTCGTGCCCTGGCAGGACGGCGTCTCGTCGGTGCCCTCCACCTACCGCAGCCGGCTGGTCGACGACGACCATTTCATGCGCGTTCGCGAGGAGCCCGGCGAACCCAACTCGGAGACGCACATCGAGCTGCTGGCCGCGCGCGACGGCCATGCGCTGCTCAAGCTCTCGCCCGTCACCGGCCGCAAGCACCAGCTGCGCGTGCATTGCCTGGCGCTGGGCATGCCGATCGTCAACGACCCGATCTACCCCGTGCTGCTGCCCGAGAACACCGACGATTTCGACAAGCCGCTGCAGCTGCTGGCCAAGTCGGTGGCCTTCACCGACCCGGTCACGGGCGAGCCGCGCCGCTTCAGCAGCCCCCGGAACCTGTCGCTGGCACCAAGGTGACGCGGGCCGGGCGCGGTGCGCACTAAGCTCGTTTCCTGAAAATCTTTCATTCAGGAGACAACCGCACCATGGACACCACCCAACTCTTCTCGCTGAAGGGCCGCACCGCACTCATCACCGGCGGCTCGCGCGGCATCGGCCGCATGATCGCCGAGGGCTTCCTGGCCCAGGGCGCGCGCGTGTACATCTCGGCGCGCAAGGCCGCGGCCTGCGATCAGACGGCGAAGGAGCTGTCGGCCTTCGGCCACTGCGTGTCGCTGCCGGCGGATGTGTCGACGGTGGAAGGCGCGCAGAAGCTGGTCGAGGCCTATGCAAAGCACGAAGGCACGCTCGACATCCTGGTGAACAACGCGGGCGCGGCCTGGGGCGCGCCCTACGCGGAGTTTCCGGAAAGCGGATGGGACAAGGTGGTGGACCTGAACCTCAAGACACCGTTCTTCCTGACCCAGGCGCTCACGCCGATGCTCAAGAAGGCCGCCACGGACCACCTGGCGAAGGTGATCAACATCGCCTCGATCGACGGCATTTCCGTCAATCCGCAGGAAACCTACTCGTACGCCGCCAGCAAGGCCGGCCTGATCCAGCTGACGCGGCGCATGGCCCTGCGGCTGGCGCAGGAGCGCATCGTGGTGAGCGCGATCGCGCCCGGCGCCTTCGCTTCGGACATGAACAAGGACGCGCGCGACCACGGCGACGAGGTCAAGGGCCGCATTCCCGCCGGGCGCATCGGTGTGCCGGAAGACATGGCGGGCGCTGCCATCTACCTGGCGTCTCGCGCGGGCGACTATGTGATGGGTTCGACGCTGGTGGTGGACGGCGGCGTCACGCACGCGCGCTGACACTCAACCAAGGGCTTCAGGACCAGCGGGGAACCGCTTCGTCCTTGAGCTGCCGGCGCAGCTGGTCGTAGTCGGGCACCACGCTCTCGACGGTTTCCCAGAAGCGGTGCGAATGGTCCATCACGCGCAGGTGGGCCAGTTCATGCGCGACCACGTAGTCGATCACCGGCATGCGGAAATGAATGAGCCGCCAGTTGAGCCGGATCGACCCGTCGGCGCTCGCGCTGCCCCAGCGCGTGGCCGCGTTCGACAGCGACAGCTTCTGCCAGCGCACGCCCAGCAGCGGCGCGAAATGGTCGAGCCGCTCGATGAAGAGCTTGCGCGCCTGCCGCGTGAGCCAGGCCTGCGCCGCGTCGCGGATCTGCGAAGGCTCGGCGTTCTGCGCTACCGCCAGGCGCAGAACGCGCGGCCCGTCGCCGACTTTTTCGTCGAGCGTGCCGCCCACGCTGGCAAAGCCGTGCTTCGGGTCGAGCCGGATCACCACCGGCTCGCCGAGGAACGGAAACTCCGCGCCGTCGCGCCACTCGATGCGCGTGGCCTCGACGCGCGCGTGGCGCTGCTGCGTCTCGGCCAGCTTGCGCAGGATCCAGTCCGACTTCTCGCGGATGGCCGCGTCGACATCGCGCAGCGCCACCCAGCGCGGCGCGCGCACCGACAGGCCCTCGGCCCCGACCAGGAAGCCGATGGTCTTGCGGTTGCCGCGCTTGAATTCATAGGCCACCCGCGCAGAGCCGAGCACCAGTTCGCGCGTGGCCTTCGGATGCGCGAAGCTGGCGAGCGTCAGCGTGTCGGCCAGCGGCACGGCCGGCGGGCCGGGCACCAGGTCGCGCGGCGCAGGCGGCGCGGCGGGAACGATGGCGGGAGGCGCGGCCACGGGGCCGGCAGGCTTCTTCGCGCGGCGCGGCGGCTTGGGTGCCGGCGCACGCGGGGCGAACTCGCTCCCCAGCCCTTCGAACAGGTCGAGCGTGAACTGCAGCAGGCCCCCCATGGCGGGTTCTCTTTCGTTCAGCTCGCCGCTTCTTGCTGCAGCTGCGGCGGGCTGTCGCGATAGGCCTCGGGGTCGAGGCGGCGCATCTCGGCCTCGATCCAGGCCTCGACCTCGCGCATCAGCTCGTCGGGCTTGCGGCCGACGCTGGAGATGGCCGGGCCGATCGACACATCGACCACGCCCGGGCGCTTGATGAAGGCCTTGCGCGGCCACACCTTGGCCGAGGTCACGGCAATGGGAATCACCGGCACGCCGGTCTCGCAGGCCAGCCGCGTGCCGCCGCTCTTGTAGGTGCCCTTCTGGCCGCGCGGAATGCGCGTGCCTTCGGGGAACATGATGATCCAGATGCCTTGCGCCAGCAGCTTGCGGCCCTGGTTCACCACCTTGTTGAAGGCCTGCGCGCGCTGGCTGCGGTCGATGTGGATCATGTCCAGCCGCGCCATCGCCCAGCCGAAGAACGGGATGTAGATCAGCTCTTTCTTGAACACGTAGGCCAGCGGGTGCGGCATCAGCGTGGGCATCAGGAAAGTCTCGAGCGTGGACTGGTGCTTGACCAGCAGGATCGCGCCGGCGAGCTTGTCGGTCGGCAGGTTCTCCATGCCGCTCACGCGCGTCTTGATGCCCAGCAGCACGCGCGCGCCGCCGATGGCCCAGCCGAGCCAGCGCTCCGCCATCCAGTAGAGCGGAATGCCGCGCTTCCAGAGCGAGCTGACGCACATGATGATGCCCCAGGGAATCACGGTGACGAGCATCCACAGCGCGTGGAGAACGGAACGGAAAAACGCCATCAGACAGTCACCTGCAACGCGGCCCGCGCTTCGCGCGCGAGCAGAAAATCGACAAAGGCGGCGAGATCGGTGTGGACCACCGTGTTCGCCGGGTATTCGGAAGGCAGCGGATCGACGCCGCGGCAGGCCGCGCCCATGCCCGTGAGCAGGAGGTGCGGCTCGCAGCCGGCGGCCGCGCCGGCCTGCAGATCGCGCAGGCTGTCGCCCGCGGTCGGCACGCCTTTCAGATCGATGCCGTAGCGGTCGCCGATCTGCAGGAACAGGCCCGGCTTCGGCTTGCGGCAGTCGCAGTCCTCGTCGGGGCTGTGCGGGCAATAGAACACCGCGTCGATCCTGCCGCCCACCGCCGCCAGCATCTTGTGCATCTTGGCGTGCATGGCGTTGAGCGAGGCCATGTCGAAGAGCCCCCGGCCCAGGCCCGACTGGTTGGACGCGATCACCACGTGCCAGCCCGCATGGTTGAGCCGTGCCACGGCTTCCAGCGCACCTGGCAGCGGCGTCCACTCGATGTCGCTCTTGACGAAGTCTTCGCGGTGCACGTTGATCGTGCCGTTGCGGTCGAGGATGACGAGTTTCATGAATGCACTCCCGCTTCGATGCGACGCCGTTCGATCCAGTCGCCAATTTGCGCCACCGGGTATTTCGCCACATCCAGCAACGCAGCGCGCTCGCGCAGGACCACCGGCGACACCAGCTTGAGCCTGAGCAGCTCGCGCACGAAATCGGCGTCTTTCTCGCGTCCCGCCACACACTTGGACAACGCCAGGTCGTGCAACTCCGGACACACCACCGTCAGTTCACCGACATAGTGAAGGCTGGCGCGCTGCATCCAGTCGCCCGGCATCACCGCCGTTTCCGGGCCCACGCCGTCCGCGTGATAGCCGAAGGTGTCGTCGAAGCTCGACAACGCGCCGATGGCGCCATCGATCAGGTCCGACTTCTCGGGATGCAGCGCCGGATAGAGATCGAGTTCGCGCGAGACCAGCAGGCTCTGCGGCGCATCCTGCAACAGGAAGAGCAGCGCCTGGCTGCCGACTACGACAAACGACTGCTCCTGCGCAATCGCGGCCGCCGCGCGCAGCACATGTTCCGCTTCGCTACGCTGCATGTGCGCCTTGCCGCGCCGCACGCAGGAGTTCGCCGCGTTCGCGCTGCGTCATGAGGACGCCGACGGGAGAAACATTGCGCAGCGCCACGGCGTGGTCGTCGGTGCCGCAAGTAGCGGCCTCGATGGCATCGACACCCGCCGCCAGCATGGCCCGCCACTCGTTCCAGTAGGCGTCGGACCGGGTCGCTCCGGCCAGCGCCTGCCATCGTTCGAGCGTTGCCGAAACATCCGCGATCCGCCCCGGATCGGCACGCAGTCGCGATACCGCCAGGCGGTGCGCCTGGAGCAGGAAATCGTCGATCTGTTGTTGCCGGTTCATGGGGCGAATTATCGAGCGCGGAAACTCAGACGGCCAGCCGCTCGAGCTGCGCCACGCGGTTCATCGCGGCGTGCAGCGACATCAGCAGGCCCAGGCGGTTCAGCCGCAGGTCGGCCTGCTCGGCATTGACCATCACGCCGTCGAAGAAGGCGTCGACCGGCTCGCGCAGCGCGGCCAGCGTCTGCAGCGAGGCGGTGTAGTCGCCGGCTTCGAACTGCGCGTTGGCGGCGGGCACGACCTGCGCCATGGCTGCGTGCAGCGCCTTCTCGGCGGGCTCCTGCAGCAGCAGTTCGCTGACGTGCGCGTCGGCCTCGGGGGCCTTCTTGAGGATGTTGCCGATGCGCTTGTTCGCGGCGGCCAGGGCGGCGGCGGCGGGCAGGGCGGCAAAGGCGCGCACCGCCGCAAGCAGCTTGGGCACTTCGCCCAGGCGCTGCGGGCGCGGCGCCAGCACGGCGTCGACCTCCTGCGCGCTGGCGCCCTGCTCGCGCAGGCTGCCGGCGAGGCGGTCGAGGATGAAGTCCTGCAGCTCGCCCGTGGCGCGGCCGCTGTCGAAGCCGGCGATGCCGCCGAACTGCGCGGCGGCGTCCTGCAGCAGCGCATCGAGGCCCAGCGGCAGGTCTTTTTCGATCAGCATGCGGATCACGCCGAGCGCATGGCGGCGCAGCGCGAACGGGTCGCGGTCGCCGGTGGGCAGGTTGCCGATGCCGAACATGCCGACCAGCGTTTCCAGCTTGTCGGCCAGCGCGACCACCAGGCCCACGCTGTTGCGCGGCAGCTCGTCGCCGGCAAAGCGCGGCTTGTAGTGGTCCTCGATGGCGTCGGCCACCGCGGCGTCGAGGCCGTCGTGCCTGGCGTAGTAGCGGCCCATGGTGCCCTGCAGCTCGGGGAACTCGCCGACCATGTCGGTCACGAGGTCGGCCTTGGCCAGTTGCGCGGCCTGGGTGGCTTGCGCGGCCAGCGCCGGGTCGCCCAGCTTCTCGGCAATGCCGCGCGCGATGCGCATCACGCGCTCCACGCGCTCGCCCTGCGTGCCCAGCTTGTTGTGATAGACCACCTTGCCCAGCGACTCGACGCGCGAGGCCAGCGACTTCTTGCGGTCCTGGTCGAAGAAGAACTTGGCGTCGGCCAGGCGCGGGCGCACCACGCGCTCGTTGCCGCCGATGACCGCGCTCGCGTCGTCCGGGCTGATGTTGCTGACGACCAGGAACTTGTTGGTGAGCCTGCTCGATGCGTCGAGCAGCGGAAAGTACTTCTGGTTGGCCTTCATCGTGAGGATCAGGCACTCCTGCGGCACTTCGAGGAACTCGCGCTCGAAGCTGCAGACCAGCACGTTGGGGCGCTCGACCAGCGCGGTCACTTCGTCGAGCAGCGCGTCGTCGTGGATGGGCACCGAGCCGCCGCCGACCTTCACCGCCGCCGCGGCCAGCTGGCGCGCGATTTCGGCGCGCCGCGCCTCGAAGCCGGCGATGACGGCGCCTTCTTCCTGCAGTTGCAGCGCATAGCTGTCGGCGTTGCGCAGCACGACCGGATCGACCGCCGCCTCGAAGCGGTGGCCGTGGGTGTCGCGGCCGGCCTTCAGGCCCAGGGCCTCGATCGGCACCACGGTGTCGCCGTGCAGCGCCACCAGGCCGTGCGCCGGGCGCACGAAGCTCACGCTGGTCCAGCCCGGCAGCTCGCAGCCGCTTTCGAGCTGGTAGCTCATGACCTTGGGAATCGGCAGCTTGGCGATGGCTTCCGCCAGCGCCTTCTGCAGGCCTTCGGCCAGCGTGGCGCCCTTGGCGGTGCTTTCGTAGAACAGGGCTTCGGCCTTGCCGTCCATCGCGCGCTTCAGGCCGGGCACGGCCGAGGCGTCGGCACCCAGCGCGCCCAAGCGCTTGAGCAGCGCCGGCGTGGCCTGGCCCGAGGCGTCGAGGCCCACGGCCACGGGCATGAGCTTCTGCGACACGGCCTTGTCGGCGGCGCGCTCGGCCACGTGCGTGAGGTGCGCGGCCAGGCGGCGCGGCGAGGCGTACGGCGTGAGCACCGCGCCGGCCTCGGCCAGGCCTTGCGCCACGAGCTGTTCTCGCAGCACGCCCGCAAAGGCGTCGCCGAGCTTCTTCAGCGCCTTGGGCGGCAGTTCTTCGACAAACAGTTCAACCAGCAGGGAATTCTTCATGGGACTCGTCATGGCTCAGGCCGCCTTCTTCGGTGGCATTTGTGCGACCCATTCGCGCGGGGCCATCGGAAAGCCGAGCCGCTCGCGGCTGTCGTAGTAGCTCTGCGCGACGCTGCGCGCCAGATTGCGGATGCGGCCGATGTAGGCCGCGCGTTCGGTCACGCTGATCGCGCCGCGCGCGTCGAGCAGGTTGAAGCTGTGCGCGGCCTTGAGCACCTGCTCGTAGGCCGGCAGCGCGAGCTGCTCGGTCATGAGGTGCTTGGCCTGCTTCTCGTGCGCGTTGAAGGCGGTGAAGAGGAACTCGGCGTCGCTGTGCTCGAAGTTGTAGGTCGACTGCTCGACCTCGTTCTGCTTGTAGACATCGCCGTAGCTCAGGCCGTCGGTCCAGGTCAGGTTGTAGACGTTGTCCACGCCCTGCAGGTACATGGCCAGGCGCTCCAGGCCGTAGGTGATTTCGCCGGTGATGGGCTTGCAGTCGATGCCGCCGACCTGCTGGAAATAGGTGAACTGCGTCACTTCCATGCCGTTGAGCCAGACTTCCCAGCCCAGGCCCCAGGCGCCGAGCGTGGGGTTCTCCCAGTCGTCCTCGACGAAGCGGATGTCGTTCTTCTTCAGGTCGAAGCCCAGGGCTTCGAGGCTGCCGAGGTAGAGCTCGAGGATGTTGGAGGGCGCGGGCTTCAGCACGACCTGGTACTGGTAGTAGTGCTGCAGGCGGTTCGGGTTCTCGCCGTAGCGGCCGTCCTTGGGGCGGCGGCTGGGCTGCACGTAGGCGGCTTTCCAGGGTTCAGGGCCGAGGGCGCGCAGGAAGGTGGCGGTGTGCGAGGTGCCCGCGCCCACTTCCATGTCGTACGGTTGCAGCAGCGCACAGCCCTTGTCGGCCCAGTACGACTGCAGTTTGAGAATGATTTGCTGGAAGGTCAACATGAAGCTGGCCGGCGGGGCCGGACATTGGACGGTAGCGCGGCGAAGCACCGCGAAAGCGGGCGATTTTACGTTCGGAGGGCAACTCTCCCACAGCGGCTCGGGAAGTCGCCTGCTCGCGCAGTGGCGCCGCGGGTGAGACAACACCCCACCCCGTACAAATCCGCCCGCCTCCGCCCCGCGCCGCCCCACCTTCCAGAAACATGCCAGCGCCAGAAACCGGACCCGACTCCCCCCTGTTCATCGTGCTCAATGCCGGCTCCGGCAGCGAGGACGCGGCCGAGGCCCGCCGGGTCATCGAGGAAGGCTGCGCGGCCGCCGGGCGCAAGCACCGCATCTTCCTGATCGACGGGCCCGGCCGGGTCCAGGCGCTCGCGCGCGAAGCCGTCGAGCGCGCCCGCGCCGTGGGCGGCGTGGTGGTGGCCGCGGGCGGCGACGGCACCATCAACGCGGTGGCCCAGGCCACGCTGGGCAGCGGCTGTGCCTTCGGCGTGCTGCCGCAGGGCACCTTCAACTACTTCAGCCGCACCCACGGCATTCCGCGCGACACGGCGCAGGCACTGCACATCCTGCTGACCGAGCAGCCCCGGCCGGTGCAGGTCGGGCTGGTGAACGACCGGGTGTTCCTGGTCAACGCCAGCATGGGCCTGTACGCCGAATTGCTGGAAGAGCGCGAGACCTACAAGGCGCGCTACGGCCGCAGCCGCTGGATCGCCCTGGGCGCCGGCCTGCTGTCGGTGCTGCGCGGCCACCGGCACTGGAACCTGCGCATGGCCTGGCGCGGCAACGAGCGCGACATCCGCACGCCCACGCTGTTCGTGGGCAACAACCCGCTGCAATTGCACCAGGTCGGCATTGCCGAGGCCGACGTGCCCGAGCAAGGGCAGCTGGCGGCCATCGTGCTCAAGCCCGTGGGGCCGCTGTCGATGCCCGGCCTGCTGGTGCGCGGCGCGCTCGGCCGGCTCGGCGACGCCGACGAGGTGCTGAGCTTTCCGTTCGAGTCGCTCACTGTGAAAGCCCCCCGCTCGCCGAGCAAGGCGGGGGCACGCCGCGTGAAGGTGGCGACCGACGGCGAGATCGGCTGGGCCGACATGCCGCTGCTTTTTCGCGTGTCGCCCGAGCGGCTGTGGCTGGTGCGCCCGGCGCAGACGGCGCCGGAACTCGAAGCGGCGCGCGAATGAGCGTCCAATGAGCCCCCGATGAGTTGCCTGCTGCAGATCTCCGACCCCCACTTCGGCACCGAGCAGCCTGACGTGCTTCAGGCGCTGGAGCGGCTTTCGGCCGCGCTGTCGCCGGGGGTGGTGGTGTTCTCCGGCGACATCACGCAGCGCGCCACGGTGGCGCAGTTCGCGGCGGCGCGCGCCTTCGCCGACAGGCTTGGCGCACCGGTGCTGGCGGTTCCGGGCAACCACGACATTCCGCTTTACCAGCTGGCCGCGCGCGTCCTGTCGCCCTACGCGCGCTACAGCCAGGCCTTCGGCGACGACCTGGAGCCCGAGTTCGAGTCGCCCGAGTGGCTGGTGGTCTCGGTCAACACCACGCGCTGGTACCGGCACGAAGACGGCGCGGTCTCGCCCGCGCAGGTCGAGCGCGTGGCGCAGCGGCTGGCCTTGGCCGCGCCGTCGCAGGTGCGCGTGGTGGTGACGCACCAGCCGGTGATGGTCACGCGCACGCAGGACCTGGGCAACCGGCTGCATGGGCGCGAGCGGGCGGTGGCGCGCTGGACCGCGGCGGGTGCCGACCTCATCCTGGGCGGGCACATCCACCTGCCGTTCGTTCGTTCGCTGCACGACGCGTTCTCGGGCTGCGCGCGCACGGCTTGGGCGGTGCAGGCCGGCACGGCCGTGTCGTCGCGCGTGCGCGCCGGGTATCCGAACTCGGTGAACGTGGTGCGCGCGGACATCGCCGATGGCCGTCGCGCGTGCCGGGTGGAACGATGGGACTACGTGGCGCGCGACAAAGCCTTCGGCTGCGCTGAAGTATTCGGGCTTTCTCTTGCCAGTGAAGCGGTGCGGCCTTAGGGTGCGCCGCATGTCGACGGAAGCCTCTCTTGCACCCCTCTCCCCTCTTTCCCCCCTTGTCGTCGCCGCCCAGCAGCTCGGCGCGCACGCGCTGCCCTGGTTCCTGTGCCTTCTAGCGCTGTCGGTGCTCGGTGCCGGCGCGGCCTGCCACGTGCTGCAGAAGCGCCACTTCAAGACGCAGGACACCGAAGAGCCCAGCGAGCCGCGCATCGCGCTCGGCCTCGCCTCGGGCTTCGTGCTGATCCTGCTGGCGTCGAGCCTGTTCGCATGGATCGCCTCGAACATCTCCGATGGCCGCGTGCTCGGCCAGGCTGACCACGCGCTGACCGATGCCATCGCCACCCACTTGCCGTGGGCGGCGCTGGTGACGTTCAGCTGGATCACGCACCTGGGCGACGCGGCCTTCCTCGGCCCGGTGTGCCTGCTGGTGGCGGCCGTGCTGTGGTGGCATGCGCACCGGGGCCTGGCACTGGGCTGGATGCTGGCGCTGGGGGGCATCGTGGTGCTGAACCCGGCGCTCAAGCACATCTTCGAGCGGGCCCGTCCATTGCACGAACACGGCCTGGCGCTGGAGACGAGCTACAGCTTTCCCAGCGGCCACAGCGCCGGCGCGATCGTGAGCTACGGAATGCTGCTGTACCTGGTGTTGCGCACGCTGCCTGCGCGCTGGCATGTGCCGGGTGCAATGGCCGCCGCCGGGGCCATCGTCACCATCGCCTGCAGCCGCATCTTCCTGCAGGTGCATTTCGCAAGCGATGTGGCGGCCGGCCTGCTGACCGGCTTCGCCTGGCTGCTCGTGTGCGTGGGCAGCCTGGAGTACGCGCGGCACCGCAAGAGCCGCACCGCGCGCTGAGCCCCGCGGGCTCAGTACTCCCAGAAGATCCGCTGCAGTTCCTTGGTGTCGCTGGTCTTGGTCAGGGCGACCATGGCCAGGATGCGCGCCTTCTGCGGGCGCAGGTCGTGCGCCACCACCCAGTCGTACTTGTCGTCGGGCTGCTCGGCGTTGCGGATGACGAAGCCGTCGGGCACGCGCGAGCTGCGGATCACGATCACGCCGTCGGCGCGCGCCTTCTGCAGGTTGGGCACGATGCGGTCGGCCACCGAGCCGTTGCCGGTGCCGCCGTGGATCAGCGCCTTGACGCCGCTCTTGGCGATGGCGTCGATGGCGATCGACGACACGCCCTCGTAGCCCATCGCGATTTCCACCGGCGGCAGCGCGCTGATGTTGTCGATGTTGAACTCCGAGTTCATGGTGTGGCGCTTGACCGGCGCGCGGAACCAGTAGTTGCGGCCCTCGACCACCATGCCCAGCGGACCCCACTGGCTGGAGAAGGCGCTGGTCTTGATGTTGACGTTCTTGCTCACGTCGCGGCCGCTGTCGATGTTGTCGTTCATCGTCACCAGCACGCCCTTGCCCATGGCGTCCTTGCTGCCCGCCACGCTCACGGCGTCGTACAGGTTGAGCGCGCCGTCGGCCGACAGCGCGGTGCCCGGGCGCATCGAGCCGACCACCACGATCGGCTTGCTGGTGTGCACGGTGAGCGTCAGGAAGTAGGCGGTTTCCTCGAGCGTGTCGGTGCCGTGCGTGATGACGATGCCGTCCACGTCGCTCTGCTTCGACAGCGCCGACACGCGCTTGGCCAGCGTCAGCAGGTTGTCGTTGGTGAGGCTTTCCGATGCGACCTGGAACACCTGTTCACCGCGCACGTTGGCCACCTTGGAGAGCTCCGGCAGGCCTGCGATGAGCTTTTCGACACCGACCTTGGCGGCCGCGTAGGTGGCGCTGTTGACGGCCGATGCGCCCGCGCCCGCGATGGTGCCGCCGGTCGCCAGGATCACCACATTGGGGAGCGCCTGCTGTGCCTGCGCGAGCGCACTGGCGGCCAGCAATGCCGCGCCGGCCGCGAAGGCCCTGAAACGGGGGGAAAGATACATGGAGAGCTCCTTGGTTGAAATGAATTATTCGAGGCGGCGAGGAAGATACATGAACCATGCCGGCATGCCTTGCGCGCTCATGCCGGCATGGCATGCGTCCATGCGCGAAGGATTACCATCGACCGCGCGCACTGCTGCCACCCTTGCCATGAACGCCGAATCCGCCGCCCTTCCCGCCCCGACCGCCGTGACTCCCGCCCAGGAAATGCCCGCGCCCGACGGCCCGCTGTCGCGCGCGCGCCCGGGCCGCGAACGCATCATGGCGGCCATCCGCACGGCAGCGGTGGCGGAGTTCAGCCTGCACGGGCTCAAGGGCACATCGACCCAGGCCATCGCGGCGCGCGCGGGCCTGACCAAGCCCCAGCTGCACTACTACATCGCGGGCAAGGAAGAGCTCTACGAAGAGCTGCTGATGCAGGTGCTGCATGCGTGGAAGGTGGTGTTCTCCTTCGAGGACGCGAGCGACCCGGCCACGGTGCTGGGCGACTACATCCGCAAGAAGCTCGACCACGCCATCGACAGCCCCGAGATGTCGCGCATCTTCACGCGCGAGATCCTCGACGGCGGGCGCAACCTCGACCGCTACTGGCCCAACGCGCGGGCGTGGACGCAGAAGAAGGTCGACGTCATCAACGGCTGGATCGCGCGCGGGCAGATGCGCCCGCTCGATGCGCGCATCCTGCTGATGCACATCTGGGCCATGACCCAGAGCTACGCCGACTACGCGATCCAGACGCGCGTGATGCTCGGCCTGCCGCCCGACGCACCGATCGACCGCGAACCGATCGCGCGCGAACTGGTGGCGTTCGTGCTGGGCGGCTGCGGCATCAAGGCGTAGCCGGGTGGGCGGCACGGCCGCCGCGCACCTCCGCAGTCGCCGCGTTGCACGGATTCGGTGCAGCAGCGGCGTGCCCACCGCGCTTTCCGGGCCACAGCCGCTGGCACGTCGCTTGCATAACCTGACCACTTGCTCTGATTAAGCGGTCAAAAACACCATGCGCGTGCTCGTCGTCTACTGCCACCCGGTCGAAACCAGCTTCCATGCCGCCCTGCACCAGGAGGTGCTGAAGAACCTGCGCGCCGCCGGGCACGAGGTGGACGACTGCGACCTCTATGCCGAGGGCTTCAACCCGGTGCTGTCCCGCGAGGAACGGCTGGGCTACCACGACGTGCCGTCCAACCAGCTGCCGCTCGCGCCCTACGTGGAGCGGCTGCAGTGGGCCGAGGGCATCGTGTTCTGCTTCCCCACGTGGTGCTTCGGCCTGCCGGCGATGCTCAAGGGCTACTTCGACCGTCTCTTCATGCCCGGCGTGGCCTTCGACATCAGCGACCCGGCCAACGTGAAGCCGATGCTCACGCACATCAAGCGCATCAGCGCCGTGGTCACCTATGGCCGCCCGCGCTGGATGGCGATGTACATGGGCGACCCGCCACGAAAGATCGTGACGCGCTACATGAAGCGGCTCACCGGCCAGAAGGCCAAGGTGGACTACCACGCCCACTACCACATGAACATCGCGACCGAGCCCCAGCTCAAGCGCTTTATGGCGCGCGTGGGCCAGGCGATGGCGCGCTTCGCATGAACGCGCCCGCGCACATCGACAACCTGCGGCTGCCGCGCTGGCTGCTGCCGGCGGACTGGCCGCTGCACGAGGGCGTGCCGGTGCTGGCGCGCATCGAGATCGAGGCGGGCCGCGTGCACTCGGTGCGGCCGATGCACGCTGCCGACCTGCCCTCCTCGTCGGGCTGGGACGCCGCCGGCAGGCTGGCGCTGCCCGGCTTCGTCGACGCGCACACGCACCTCGACAAGACTTTCACGCTGCCGCGCATGAAAGAGGTGCGGCCGGGCCTGCTCGGCGCCATCGACGCGATGCTCGCCGACCGCGTGCACTGGACATTCGCCGACGTGCGCGAGCGCGCCTCGCGCGGCCTGCAGTGGGCCTGGGAATGCGGCACCACGCATGTGCGCACGCACGTCGACTGGTGGGAGCCCGAGTCGCTGCCGATGGCCTGGCCGGTGATGGCCGAACTCGCGCAGGAATGGGCCGGCAAGGTGCGGCTGGAGCAGGTGAGCCTCATCAAGCTGCCGCTGTTCGAAGACGCGGCGCAGGCAATGCGGCTGGCCAAGCAGGTGAAGGCCACCGGGCCGCATGCGCTGCTCGGCGGCTTCGTGCACTCCACCAACTGGAGCGAGAACGCGCTGCGCAACCTGCTGGTCGCGGCGCAGGCCTGCGACCTCGACATCGACCTGCATGTGGACGAAGAGCTCAACGCCGCAGCAGTCGGGCTGCAGACCACGGCGCGCATCCTGCGCGAGATCGGCTATGAAGGCCGCGTGGTCTGCGGCCACATCTGCGCGCTCTCCGTCCAGCCCGAGGCGCAGGCCTTCGCCACGCTCGACGCGGTGGCGCGTGCGCCCATCACCGTGGTGTCGCTGCCCGCCACCAACCTGCTGCTGCAGGACGCCGTCACCGGCCGCACGCCGCGCCAGCGCGGCATCACGCTGGTGAAGGAAGCGCGCGAGCGCGGCATTCCGCTGCTGTTCGCGAGCGACAACGTGCAAGACCCCTTCTGCCGGCTCGGCAGCTTCGACCCGGTGGAAGCGCTGGGCACCGCCGCGCTGGTGGCGCAGCTCGACGAGCCCTTCGACAGCTGGTCGCAGACGCTGTGCCGCGGCGACTGGCTGCAGCGCGCGCCGGCGGCATCCAGCCCCACGCTGGTCGGCGCCAGGGCCGATCTCGTGCTGTTCACGCAGGCCGACCGCCACGGCTGGCCCTCGCGCACCGCCCCCCGCGTGGTGCTGCGCGACGGCCGGGTGACGCACGGCGACGCGACGCCTTTCTTCACCAAGTAAAGAACCCAAGGACTCCCATGCTCCACGGCTACATCCCGCCCCACCGCTTCCTGCCCTACCTGAGCTGGACCGAAATCGCCGCGCTGCCCGACCGCGAGAACACCGTCATCGTGCTGCCCTGCGGCGCCATCGAGCAGCACGGGCCGCACCTGCCGTGCTCGGTCGACAGCGTCATCTCGTCGGGCGTGATGGGCAAGGCGCTCGAGAAGCTGCCGGCGGATGTGCGCGCCTTCGCGCTGCCGCCCATCACCTACGGCAAGTCGGAGGAGCACCTGCACTTTCCCGGCACCATGACGCTGACCGGCACCACGCTGCTCGCGACCGTGACCGAGATCGGCGAGTCGGTGTACCGCGCGGGCTTTCGCAAGCTGCTGTTCGCCAACGGCCACGGCGGCCAGCCGCAGGTGCTGGAGATGGCCGCGCGCGAACTGCGCCTGCGCCACGGCGACTTCGTGGTGGTGCCGCACGGCGTGTCGCGCCTGCCGAGCGCGGCCAGCAAGCAGGTGAGCGAGCAGGAGAAGAAGCTCGCGATGCACGCCGGCCATTCCGAGACCGCGCTGATGCTCGCGCTGGCGCCCGAGACGGTGCACATGGAGCGCGCGGTGGCCAACTTTCCGCCGCCCTTTCCCATCAAGCTGCTGTCGGCCGACGGCCGCCCGGCCTGCGCCTGGACCGCGCGCGACTTCGGCCCGAGCGGCGTCATCGGCGACCCGACCACGGCCACGCGCGAACAGGGCGAAGCCATTCTCGAGACGCTCTCCGACAGCTGGGTGCAGGCGCTGACGGAGCTCCACGCGCTGCGCTGGGTCGTGCGCGAGGAAGCCACCTGGGAGCGCGGGCACCAGCAGGGCTTCATCCAGCAGCAGTTCGAAGCCGCCTGAGCCTGCTTCTTGCATCGGCCCGTTCACCGCATTCTTTTTCCCCGAAAACTCTCCAGCCTCCGAAAGGTCCCCACCATGCGCTCCTTCGCACTGTCCCTGGCCGGCGCCGCCGCCATCGCCTTCCTCGCCACCGCGCCCGCGCAGGCCGAGGACAAGTTCACCTACATGACTAACTGGTACGCGCAGGCCGAGCACGGCGGCTTCTACCAGGCCGTGGCGCAGGGCATCTACAAGAAGTACGGCCTGGACGTGACCATCAAGATGGGCGGACCGCAGGTCAACATCACGCAGATGATGGCCGCCGGCCAGGCCGACTGCATCATGGGCTCGAGCGACATCCAGATGATGCAGGTGCGCGAAGGCGGCGTGCCGGTGGTCAACGTGGCGGCTTTCTTCCAGAAGGACCCGCAGGTGCTGATCGCGCACGACGATGTGAAGAAGTTCGAAGACCTGAAGGGCAAGACGCTGCTCATCGGCGCGCAGGCGCAGCGCGGCTACTGGCCCTGGCTGAAGGCCAAGTTCGGCTTCACCGACGAGCAGACGCGCCCCTACACCTTCAACATCCAGCCTTTCGTGGCCGACAAGAACACCGCGCAGCAGGGCTACCTGACCTCCGAGCCCTACGCCATCCAGAAGGCCGGCGTGAAGAGCACGGTGCTGATGTTCAGCGACCACGGCTTCCCGGCCTACGCCACCACCGTGTCATGCATGGAAAAAACGCTGAAGGACCGCAACAAGCAGGTCGCCGCCTTCGTGAAGGCCTCGGCCGAAGGCTGGAAGAGCTACCTCGCCGATCCGGCGCCCGCCAACGCGCTGATCAAGAAGGACAACCCCAACATGACCGACGACCAGCTGGCCTACAGCGTCGCCAAGCTCAAGGAAATGGGGATGATCACCGGCGGCGACGCATCCAAGCTGGGCATCGGCGTGATGACCGATGCGCGCGCCAAGGCGAGCTACGACTTCCTCGTGAGCGCGAAGCTGCTCGACCCGGCCAAGGTCGAACTCGCAAAGACGTACAGCACCGAGTTCATCAAGGACGCCAAGGTCCTGCCCTGATCTTGCCAAGGCCCGCCGCATGAACCGCATCGAACCCCACACCCTGGCGCCACCGCCGGAACTCTCGCCTTCGGTGCCCGCCGTCGAAGTGCTCTCGGCCGAGAAGACCTACCCCAACGGCACGCAGGCGCTGCTGCCGGTGGACCTGTCGATCGCCGAGGGCGAATTCGTCACGCTGCTCGGCCCCTCGGGCTGCGGCAAGAGCACGCTGCTGAAGATGGTGGCGGGCATGCTCGAGCCCAGCGACGGGCGGCTGCTGGTGTGGCGCAAGCCGGTGGGCCAGTTGCACGACAGCGCACGCAAGATGTCGTTCGTGTTCCAGTCGCCCACGCTGATGCCGTGGGCCAGCGTGCGCACCAACGTGCGGCTGCCGCTGGACCTGGCCGGCGTGCCGCGCAAGGAGGCCGACGCGCGGGTGATGGAGTCGCTCGCGCTGGTCGGGCTGGAGAAGTTCGCCGACGCGCTGCCGCGTGCGCTCTCGGGCGGCATGCAGATGCGCGTGTCGATCGCGCGCGGCCTCGTCACGCAGCCCGACCTGCTGCTGATGGACGAGCCCTTCGGCGCGCTCGACGAGATCACGCGCCACAAGCTCGACGCCGACCTGCTCGAGCTGTGGCGCAAGAAGAAGCTCACCGTGATCTTCGTGACGCACTCGATCCACGAAGCCGTGTTCCTGTCGAGCCGCGTGGTGATGATGGCCGCGCGTCCGGGCCGCGTGGTCGAGCAGTTCCACATCGACGAACCGTACCCGCGCAGCGCCGACTTCATGGTGACGCCCGAATTCGCACGCCACGCCAAGCAGCTGCAGGACAGCCTGCTGCGCGCCAGCAGCACCGACGAGGAGCACGCGCGATGAAGAAGAACATTCCCCTGATGAGCCAGCCGCGCGTGCAGCGCGTGCTGTACCCGGTGCTGATCGGCGTGGTGCTGGTGGCGCTGTGGCAGTGGATGGTGGTGGCGATGGAGCTGCCGGCCTACCTCGTGCCCTCGCCCTATCTGATGATGCAGACGCTGGTGACCGACTGGACGCCGCTGGGCAACGCGCTGCTGGTCACGCTCAAGATCACGCTGCTGTCGTTCCTGCTGGCCACGGTGGCGGGCGTGCTGATCTCGTTCCTGTTCGTGCAGAGCAAGCGCATCGAGACCGCGCTCTTTCCGTACGCGGTGCTGCTGCAGGTGACGCCCATCGTGGCGGTGGCGCCGCTGATCATCATCTGGGTGAAGAACCCGGTGGCCGCCATGACGGTGTGCGCGGCGCTGGTGGCGCTGTTCCCGATCATCAGCAACACCACGCTGGGCCTGCGCAGCATCGACCCCGACCTGCAGAGCTACTTCAAGCTCAACCGCGCGACGCGCTGGCAGCAGCTGGTGCGCCTGCGCATTCCGAGCGCGCTGCCGTACTTCTTCGGCGGCCTGCGCATCTCCAGCGGCCTCGCGCTGATCGGCGCGGTGGTGGCGGAGTTCGTCGCGGGCACGGGCGGTTCCGGCGCGGGGCTGGCCTACCAGATCCTGCAGGCGGGCTTCCAGCTGAACATCCCGCGCATGTTCGCCGCGCTGCTGCTCATTTCCCTCACCGGTGTCGCGCTCTTCGTGCTGATGGCCTGGCTCACCAAGGTGGCGCTGGGCTCGTGGCATGCGAGCGAACTTTCCCAGGATTGACCTTGACCATGAATGCTCCCGTTTCCGCCATCGAGCAACTGCTGCTCGAACTGCCCGACCTCGACTGGATCACCGACGAAAGCCGCGTCACGCGGCTGTCCTCCGACTTTTCCTGGTTCAGCCCCGTGCTGGTGCGCCAGCTCAAGGACAAGCGCGCCGACGTGGTCGTGCGCCCGCGCACCGAGGAAGAGATCCGCGCCGTGGTGGGTGCCTGCGCGCGCCGCGGCGTGCCCATCACCATCCGCGGCAGCGGCACCGGCAACTACGGCCAGACCACGCCGCTGGCCGGCGGCGTGGTGCTCGACATGACGGGCTACAACAGCTGCCTCTGGGTGCGCCCCGGCGTGGCGCGTGCGCAGGCCGGCATCCGCCTGGGCGAGCTCGAAAAGCAGACCAGGCCCACGGGGCAGGAAATGCGCTGCGTGCCCTCCACCTACCGCAGCGCCACGCTGGGCGGCCTGTTCGGCGGCGGCTTCGGCGGCGTGGGCTCCATCAACTACGGGCCGCTGGGCGCGCCGGGCAACGTGATCGGCATCCGCGCGATGAGCATCGAGGCCGAGCCGCAGGTGGTCGAACTGCGCGGCGCCGAGGCGATGCGCATGCATCACCTGTGGGGCACCAACGGCCTGGTGCTGGAACTGGAGATCGCCCTGGCGCCCGCGCATCCGTGGCTCGAAACGCTGGTGACCTTCGACGACTTCGAGCGCGCACTGCACTTCGCCGACAAGCTCGCGCACGCGCCGGGCATCGTGAAGCGCGGCGTGAGCTTTTTCGCCGCCCCCATCTCCGACCATCTGGCGCAGCTCGCCGCGCACCTGCCCAAGGGCTGCCACACGGTGCTGTCGCTGGTGGCCGAATCGAGCGAGCCCGCGCTGCTGCAGCTGGTCGAAGCGCACGGCGGCACCGTGGGCTACCGCAAGACGGCGGCGGAGGTGCAGAAGAGCAACCGCACGCTGATGGAGTTCACCTGGAACCACACGACGCTGCACGCGCTCAAGATCGATCCGACGCTGACCTACCTGCAGAGCGGCTTCGTGCCCGGCAGGCATGTGGAGCAGGTGATCGAGATGGAAAAGCTGCTGGGCGCGAACGGCGAGGTGATGATGCACCTGGAGTTCATCCGCAACGTGGCGGGCCTCATGACCTGCAGCGGGCTGCAGCTGGTGCGCTTCAGCACCGAGGAGCGGCTTCAGGAGATCATGCGCATCCACCGCGAGCACAACGTGCACATCAACAACCCGCACGTGAACATCGTGGAAGACGGCAAGGCCGGCGGGCCGCTGCCGCCCGAGGTCATCGCGGTGAAGAAGCGCTTCGACCCGATGGGGCTGCTGAACCCCGGCAAGCTGCGCGACTGGCCGGTGAAGGGCGCGGGGGGCGCCTGAGGCCGTTCAATCGCGGCCGCGGCGGCGCAGCAAGAAGGCTGCGGCCACGATGCCCATCGCCAGGATCCACAGCGGCCACAGCCCGAAGGGCGCGACCCAGCGCGCGTACGGCGTGAGGCCGCGCCGGCCTTCGACGCTGGCTTCGAGCACGCCGCGCGTGAGGCGCGGCAGTTCGTGCGTCACGCGGCCTTCGGCGTCGATCACCACGGTGGCGCCGGTGTTGGTGGAGCGCACCATCGGCCGCGCGAATTCGAGCGCGCGCATGCGCGAGATGGAAAGGTGCTCGTCGATGGCCGCCGAGTCGCCGAACCACGCAATGTTGCTCACGTTGAGCAGGATGGTCGGGGCGCTGGCCTCGTCGCGGAAGTTCGCGCCGATCTCGTCGCCGAACAAGTCTTCGTAGCAGATGTTCGGCGCGATGCGCTGGCCCTGCCAGACGAAGGGCGCCTGCGCCAGACCGCCGCGCGCAAAGTCGCCGAGCGGGATGTTCATCATCTGTATGAACCAGCGAAAGCCCGTGGGAATGAATTCGCCGAACGGCACCAGGTGGTGCTTGCTGTACTGGTAGACCTGCGAGGCGCCGGGCTGGAAGCCCAGCACCGAGTTGCTGTAGGTGCCCGGGCCGCCGAGCCCCGTCATGGGCAAGCCGACGATGGCCGCCTGGCTGCCCTGGCTGTAGCGCGCCCGGATGGCGTCGAGGTAGCCGGGCGGCAGTTGCTGCGGCAGCAGCGGCAAGGCGGTCTCGGGAGTGACGACGAGCGAAGCCTTGGCGTCGCGCAGTTGCTCGCCGTACCAGCGCAATGCGGTCTCGATGCCGCCGCCCGGAATGAATTTCTCGTCCTGCGGGATGTTGCCCTGCAGGAGCGCGACGTTCAGGCTGCCGGTCGCGCCGCCCGCGCCCCGCACGTCGCCGCGAAGCGGCGGAACGAGATGCGGCACGGCGAACACCAGCGCGAGGAGCGCCACGCCCGGCACCGCGTCGGCCATGCGAACCGGGCGATGCAATGCGACCAGCGCAACCACCAGCGCAGCCGCCGCCCCGATGCCGTAGACGCCCACCCACGGCGCGAGCGCCGCGAACGGCCCCTCGACGTGCGCATAGCCGCCGGCGCCCCATGGAAAGCCGGTGAACCAGCTGCCGCGCACGAGTTCGGCAAGCGTCCACAGCGCCGCGAACACCAGCGCGCCCGTCACACGCCCTTTCGGGCCGCGCACCACGAACCATGCCGCCGCCGCGGCGTAGTAGAGCCCCAGCGCGGCGGCCAGGGCCAGCACGGCAATGGCCGCCAGCGGCGCGGGCAGGCCCCCGTAGGTGTGCATCGAAATGAAGAGCCACCAGAAGCTGCCGGTGAGCCACGCGGTGGAGAACAGCCAGCCGTGCAGGCCGGCGCGGCGCCAGCCCGCTCCTTGCGCGCGCAGGCCGTCGAGCAGCCAGACCAGCGCGCCGAGCGACAGCAGCTGCAGCCACCACAGCGGCTTGCCGCCTGCGGGCGAAGCCATCGAAAGCGCCTGGGCGAGGCCGGCCGCACCGAAGCCGAGCAGGCGGAACAGGTTGGCGAGCGGGGAAGCCGGCGCGCGCGCCATCAGTCGGCCGCGTCGCTGCCGCGGGCCGGAGACACCTTGAACCAGCGCACCGCGCCGCCCTTGGTGTGCAGCACCACGAAGTCGAAGCCGCCCATCGCGTGGTGCTCGCCGCGCTTGGGCACGTGGCCCATCTCGTGCGCGATCAGCCCGCCGATGGTGTCGAAGTCTTCGCTGAGCTGCTCTTCGTTGAAGACGATGCCGAATGCCTCGGCCACGCGCTCGATGGGCGTGTCGCCGGAGACGCGGTAGGTGTGGTCGGCCAGGCCGAAGATGTCGCCTTCGTCCTCGGCGATGTCGAACTCGTCCTCGATCTCGCCGACGATCTGCTCGAGCACGTCCTCGATCGTGATGAGGCCGGCCACGCGGCCGAATTCGTCGATGACGATGGCCAGGTGGTTGCGGTTGCCGCGGAATTCGCGCAGCAGGTCGTTCAGGCCCTTGCTCTCGGGCACGAAGGTCGCCGGCCGCAGCAGCGCGCGGATGTTCAGGCCCGGCGCGCGCTGCAGCTTGAGCAGGTCCTTCGCGAGCAGGATGCCGATGATGTTTTCTTTTTCGCCCTCGTACACCGGGAAGCGCGAGTGCGCGGTGTCGATGATGAGATGCAGCAGCGCGTCGAACGGGGCGTCGATGTTGATGATGTCCATGCGCGGCGCCGCGACCATCACGTCGCCGGCCGTCATGTCGGCCATGCGCAGCACGCCCTCGAGCATCACGCGCGACTCTGCGCCGATCACCTCGTTGTCCTCGGCGTCCGCCAGGGTTTCGATCAGCTCGTCGCGCGAGTCGGGACCGGGGTGGATGAATTCGGCGAGCTTCTGGAGAAAGCCGCGCTTGTCTTCCCGTTCTACGGGAGCGCGTTCAGGGTGAGGTTCGGCCACTGCGGGAGGGCGGAGTTGAGGAAGGGCAAGGATACCGGATTGCGTGTGACACGCTCCACCGTACGGCCGGCATAGGCCGTACGGGAACCGCCGGACGGGCTCAGGGGGCGGATTTCTTGCGGGCTTCGCGCATGCCGCTGCGCATTTCCTGCAGGCCGGCCAGGAAGGCCCAGAACTGCTTGGCGCGGCTCTTGAGGGCGAAGTCGACGGCGGCGTAGTGCTCGAGCGCGATCTCGCTCATGCGGCTGTCGAAGGTGGCGCTGGGCAGCTCCAGGTGGGCCTCGGCTTCGGAGCCGCTGCGCACCACGGTGGCGCCGGCGTTGCGGGCGATCTTCAGCATGGCGGCGTTTTCGCTCAGCGCATGGATGAAGAGCATGCCCACGCCTTCGTTGCGGGCCACGACCACGGCGCGCTCGAACAAGCGGGCGCCGTAGCCCCGGCCGCGCGCATGCGCCGAGACCGACACGCCGAATTCGGCGCAATCGCTGTGCTGGTCGCCGGGGGCGAAGGCCAGGTGCGCCATCGCGATCAGGTCGAGGCGGCGGTTGTAGATGCCGAAGAGTTCGTCGCGCTCGAAGTCGAGGCTGTCGACGTAGCGCTGGACCTGCTCGTCGGCCGCCGCGTAGCCGAAGCGCAGGTAGCGGTCGTGCGGGGAGAGTTCGAGCAGGTGGCGCGCGATGCGCTCGCGTTCGCGGGGACCGATCGAGCGGATCGGCACCATCACGGGTTGAGGCGCGCTGGCAGCGCGTGGTTGCGCCTCAACCATCGGCGCTTTCAGGAAAGAGCCAAGGCCGAGAGACGCCTTGAGAAGGGTCTTGGCGGTGAGCATGGCTCAAATGTAAGGGTTTTCCCTTAATCATCAAGCCGCCAGGGTCAATTGCGGGACACGGTCCGTGAATCAGTGCCGAATCGCGTGGCGCCCGTGCAACCCGGCTGCCTGGGTCGTCAGACGGGAACGGCCGTCGTGGCCTTGACGCGGTCCAGCACGAAGCTGGTCTTGCAGTCTTCGACGCTGGGATGCTTGAGCAGCGTGTCCATGATGAAACGGCTGTAGTGGGCCATGTCGGCCACCACCACGCGCAGCAGGTAGTCCATGTCGCCGGTGAGCGCAGCGCACTCGACCACCTCGGGCCAGGTCTGGACGCTGGCGCGAAACAGGTCCATGGGGTTGCGCTTGTGGGTCTCGGTGTGTTTTTCGAGCCGTACGTTGAGGTAGGCGGTCAGCCCCAGGCCGATGGCTTCCGGCTGCACCAGGGCGACATAGCGATCGATGACCCGGCTTTCCTCCAGCCGCTTGACCCGCCGCAGCACGGCGCTGGGCGACAGGCTCACCTGCTCCGCGAGTTGATCGTAAGTCGCGCGCCCGTCTGCTTGCAGCGTGCGCAGAATGAGCCTGTCAATCTTGTCCAGTGCTTCCATTTCCATATTCTTGCAGTTTTACTGCGCGAAGGCCATCGCAAGCGCCCGGAAACGCAGAAAACCTGAGAGCCATCCACCCTACATTGCATGACTGGCCGATTTCGCGCCTTTTCATTGAATACCCCACACCTTTCCGGAGACCACGCATGAGCCAAGCCGACGCACCCGCCTTCACCCCCTGGGAGAACCCCATGGGCACCGACGGCTTCGAATTCATCGAGTACGCGGCACCCGATCCGGTCGCCATGGGCAAGGTGTTCGAGCGCATGGGTTTCAAGGCCGTGGCCAAGCACCGCCACAAGAATGTGCTGCTGTATCGCCAGGGCACCATCAATTTCATCCTGAACGCCGAGCCCGACTCGTTTGCGCAGAAGTTCGCGCGCGAGCACGGCCCGAGCGTGTGCGCCATCGCCTTCCGCGTGCAGGACGCCAAGCAAGCCTACGAACGCGCCACCGCACTCGGCGCCTGGGGCTTTGCCGACAAGGCCGGCCCTGGCGAACTGAACATTCCCGCCATCAAGGGCATCGGCGACAGCCTGATCTACCTGGTGGACCGCTGGCCCGGCAAGAACGGCGCGAAGCCCGGCGACATCGGCAACATCGGCTTCTACGACGTCGACTTCGAGGCGCTGCCCGGCGTCGCGCCCGAGCAGGCGCTCTCGCCGTTCGGCAACGGCCTGACCTACATCGACCACCTGACGCACAACGTGTATCGCGGCCGCATGAACGTCTGGGCCGGCTTCTACGAGAAGCTCTTCAACTTCCGCGAGATCAAGTACTTCGACATCGAAGGCCAGGTGACGGGCGTGAAGAGCAAGGCCATGACCAGCCCCTGCGGCAAGATCCGCATCCCGATCAACGAAGAGGGCAAGGAGCAGGCCGGCCAGATCCAGGAGTACCTGGACATGTACAAGGGCGAAGGCATCCAGCACATCGCCATGGGCTCGGACGACCTCTACGCCACCGTCGACGCGCTGCGCGCCAACGGCGTCACGCTGCTGGACACCATCGACACGTACTACGAGCTGGTCGACAAGCGCATCCCCGGCCACGGTGAGAGCGTGGAAGAGCTGCACAAGCGCAAGATCCTGATCGACGGCAAGAAGGACGCCCTGCTGCTGCAGATCTTCAGCGAGAACCAGCTCGGCCCGATCTTCTTCGAGTTCATTCAGCGCAAGGGCGACGACGGCTTCGGCAACGGCAACTTCAAGGCGCTGTTCGAGAGCATCGAGCTCGACCAGATGCGCCGCGGCGTGCTGAGCGCCGCAAAATAAGCGCTTCTTCATTGCTCCAGGAGCCCGGCATGCGCAGCACGTTTTCGATCGGCCTGACCTTCATCGCGGCGGCTGCTGCCGTTCTTTCAGGCTGCGCCATGCCGCCGGCGGCAACGCCGACGATGGCCGGCTCGCACCTGGACGCGGTGCAAAAGGCCGCCGTGCTGCGCATCTGCACGCCGGGCGACTACAAGCCCTTCAGCTTCCAGAAGGCCGACGGGGCTTTCGAGGGCATCGACGTCGACCTCATGACGGGCTTCAGCGCCAGCCTCGGCGCAAAGCCGGAGTGGATCAAGACCACCTGGGCCAACCTGCTGCCCGACCTTGCCGCCGGCAAGTGCGACATCGCGGTGGGTGGCGTCTCGGTCACCACCGACCGGCAAAAGCGCGCCTTCTTCAGCGCGCCCTACATGGTCAACGGCAAGACGCCCATCGGCCGCTGCGCCGACGTGGCCAAGTACCAGAGCGTGGCCGACATCGACAAGCCGTCGGTGCGTGTCATCTTCAATCCGGGCGGCAGCAACGAACGCTTCGCCCGCGCCAATTTCAAGCAGGCCAAACTCACGCTGCACGGCGAGAACGTGACGATCTTCGACGAGATCCTCGCGAACCGCGCCGATGTGTTCGTCACCGAGGCGGCCGAGGCCATCACGCAGCAGAAGCTCAAGCCGGGCCTGTGCGCGATCAATCCCGACAAGCCGCTGCAGTACGGCGAGATGGCCTGGATGCTGCCGCGCGACGACGTGGCATTCAAATCGTACGTCGACCAGTGGCTGCACCTGCAGCAGGCCGGCGGCGACTTCCAGCGCACGATGGACCGTTGGCTCAAGTAACTCTTCTTCTCCGAGATCGTTTTCCATGGACTCCCCCGCCGCAGCAGCAGTTGTCACCCCCGCCGTGTATGGCGCCTCGGACCGCCCGCCGCGCGGCGACTACTCGCGCGGCGGCACCGTGCTGGCTGACTACACCTGCCCGCAGGACTGGGCGAGCTACACGGCCGCCGACCATGACACCTACAAGCGGCTCTACGAGCGGCAGGCCGCGCAATTGCCGGGGCTGGCCTGCGATGCCTTCATCAAGGCGCTGCCGTCGCTGGGCGTGAAGGACCGCATCCCGCGCTTCGAGGAGCTCAACGAGCGGCTGCATCGCGCAACCGGCTGGGAGATCGTGGCGGTGCCGGGGCTGATTCCCGAGCTGCCGTTCTTCACGCTGCTCGCGAACCGCAAGTTTCCGGTGACCGACTGGATCCGCAAGCCCGAGGAGTTCGACTACATCGTCGAGCCCGACGTGTTCCACGACCTGTTCGGCCATGTGCCGATGCTGTTCGACCCGACCTTCGCCGACTACGTGCAGCGCTATGGCGCGGGTGGCATCAAGGCGCACGAGCTGGGTGCCGGCGAAAAGCTCGCGCGGCTGTATTGGTACACGGTGGAGTTCGGGCTGATCCGCCAGCCGGAAGGCCTGCGCGCATACGGCGCCGGCATCCTCAGCTCGGTGGGCGAGCTGAAGCACGCGGTGCTCAGCGAAGAGCCGCTCAGGCTGCCGATCGACCTGCTGCGCGCCATGCGCACGCGCTACAAGATCGACACCTACCAGGCCAACTACTTCGTGATCGAAAGCTTCGCGCAGCTCTTCGACCTCACGGCGCCCGACTTCACGCCGCTGTACGAAGCGCTCCAGGTCGCCACCGACATCGAGGCCGGCGTGCTGCTGCCAGGCGAGACGGGCAAGGCCTGAGCCATTCGGTCGCCGCGCGGCTATCGCGCGCGCGACAGCGCAAGCCCGTGCCCTAGGACAAGCCCGCTGGCGGCGGAGGCGCACTGCCTCTCACAATCCGCGCCAAAGGAGCTTGCATGCAGACATCCGCGCGACAAAACTATCCTGCCGGCGTACCGCACGAGATTCATCCCGAGCAGTACCGGTCCTTGCCCCACATGTTCGAGGAAGCCTTCGGCCGCTATGCCGACCGGCCGTTCTCGGTCTGCATGGAGCGTTGGATGTCTTTTGGCGAACTCGACACGCTGTCGAAGGCGCTCGGCGCGTGGCTGCAGTCGCGCGGGCTCGAGCCGGGAGCGCGCGTGGCGATCATGCTGCCCAACATTCCGCAATTCGCGGTCACGATGTGCGGCGTGCTGCGCGCGGGCTACACATGCGTGAACGTCAATCCGCTATACACGGCGCGCGAGCTGGAGCATCAGCTGAAGGACTCGGGCGCGACGGCCATCGTCATTCTCGAGAACTTTGCGTCGACGCTTGAAAAAGTGATCGAGCGCACGCCCGTGAAGCATGTGGTCGTGACGTCGATGGGCGACCTGCTGGGCGGCCTGTACGGCGCGTGGATCACGATCGCGGTGCGGCACCTGGCGAAGATCGTGCCGGCCTACAAGCTGCCCCTGAGCGACGAGCGCTCGGTCACGCCTTTCACGCAGGCGATCACCGAGGGACGCGGCCGCACGCTGGGGCCCGACCGCAGCACGCTCGACTCCGTCGCATTCCTGCAGTACACGGGCGGAACGACGGGTTTGTCGAAGGGCGCGGTGCTGACGCACCGCAACATCGTCGCCGCGACACTGCAGGCCGAAGCCTGGTTCACGCCGGCACTCGAACGTGCCGGCGACCTGTCGAAGGTCAACAGCATCGCGGCCCTGCCGCTGTATCACATCTTCGCGCTGACGCTGTGCCTGCTGGCGATCCGGCAGGGCTCTCACATGACGCTGATCCCTAACCCGCGCGACTTCAACAAGTTCATTGCGGTGCTGAAGAAGCGGCCCTTCCACATGCTGCCCGCGGTGAACACGCTGTTCAATGCGCTGTTGATGCATCCGGAATTCAAGACGCTCGATTTCTCGACGCTGTTCGTCTCGCAGGCGGGGGGCATGGCGGCCTCTGAAGGAACGGCACGCAAGTGGTTTGAGGTCACCGGCTGCCCGATGATCGAGGGCTGGGGAATGAGCGAGACCTGCGCGATCGGGACCAACAACCCGGTGTCGAACACCGAGTTCACGGGGACGATCGGGCTGCCGCTGCCGAGTATCGAGATCGCGATCAAGGACGACGAAGGCAATTCACTCCCCGTGGGGCAGTCCGGCGAACTCTGCATCAAGGGCCCCAACGTGATGGTGGGCTACTACAACCAGCCCGCCGAGACCGCAGCGGCGTTCACGGCAGATGGCTTCATGCGGACTGGCGATATCGCGGTAATGCAGGAAGATGGCTACAGCCGGATCGTCGATCGCAAGAAAGACATGATCCTGGTGAGCGGCTTCAACGTGTTTCCGAACGAGCTGGAAAATGTGATTTCGCTCTGCCCCGGGGTCGTCGAATGCGCGGCTGTGGGTGTACCCGACGAGAAGCAGGGAGAGGCGATCAAGGTATTCGTGGTGCGAAGGGACCCGGCATTGACCGAGGACGCGGTGCTCCAGTATTGCCACTCGCAGCTCACCGGCTACAAGCGGCCCAAGCACATCGAGTTTCGGGAGTCGCTGCCGAAGACGAATGTGGGCAAGATCCTGCGGCGGGAGCTTCGCGCCAGCGCGGGCGCCTGAATGAGCCAATCGTCGGCAAGCGCCGGTCTTCCGGCGAACGTAATCGTGCTCGAGCGGGGATGGCTTTCTTCGAACAACATCTTGTTCCTGGGCGTCCACGAGACAGCAGTGGTCGACACCGGATATGCGACGCATGCGGAGCAGACGGTGGCACTGGTCGAGTCGGTGCTTGGAGATCGGGCGCTTGATCGCATCCTGAATACGCATCTGCATAGCGATCACTGCGGAGGCAACTCGGCGCTGGAGGAACGCTATCCATCGGTTCGCATCGAGATACCGCCTGGCGAGGCGGCGCTGGTGGAGCGTTGGGACGAAAGCGGCCTGAGTTTTTTGGCGACGGGACAGACTTGCCCGCGGTTCGGCTTCGGCGGACTATTGCAACCGGACACCGAGTGCATGCTGGGTGACAGGCCGTGGCAGGTGCATGCGGCGCCGGGGCACGATCCGCACTCGATCATCTTGTTCGATGCAGCATCGCGGACGCTGATCTCCGCAGATGCGCTGTGGGAACACGGATTCGGGATTGCCTTCCCTGAGCTTGCTGGCGAGCCTTCATTCGGGGACATGGCGGCAACGCTGGACTTGATCGAATCGCTCGGGCCCTTGCGGGTGGTTCCCGGACACGGTGCGATCTTCTACGACGTCAGCAAAGCTCTTGCTATCGCACGCAAGCGCCTCGACGGATTGCAGCGCGATCCGGTCAAGCACGCGCGGCATGCGATCAAGGTGCTGATGAAGTTCAAGCTGCTGGAGATGCAGGTTGTGGCTCTCGAGGAATGGCGGCTGTGGCTGCACAGTACGCCGTACTTGGCCATGATTCACGCCCGGTTCTTTGGGGGCGTTGAATTCGATCAACTTACCGCTGATATCTTGCAGGAATTGATTGCGGCGGGAGCTGCGGAGAAAGACCAGATCGCGATTCGCAATCTTTGAAAGATGGGGCTTCTCGCCTGCTCGCCCCAAAGCAAAAAACCCCAGTCAATTGCTTGACTGGGGTTTTCTGGGCTGT